>JAOAIX010000004.1 GCA_026414485.1 Candidatus Bathyarchaeota archaeon | reverse complement strand
CTCATAGGTCATGTAAGCTCTGGCGGCGCTCACAATGTTTGGGATCAAATCATATCGCCGCTGAAGCTCCTGCTCCACCTGAGCCCATTTCTCATCAACAGAGGCATTTAACGCTACAAGGTTGTTGTAGGTTGAAAAATACATCAATGCAAAACCGGCAACCACTAGAACAGCGATTATGGCAACCACTGCCACTACAATTTTTCCCTTCATTAAAGATCCCTTTTTATTAGCAGTTAAACGTAAAACATTGATTTAATTGTTTTGTAAAACCAAAAATTAATTACTCTCGTTCATTTAATGAAAGATGACCCCTATCGAGGGGGAGCGGCGCCTTCAAGCCGTAAAGAAAACAAGAGCGGCAGTACCACAGCAAAACTTGGGGGACAAAACACACCATTATGTGAGCGTATTGTTCGTCTTGGCTTAGTTGTTGTAGTGCAAGCTAAAAAAGTAGCACACTACTACTTTCAGTTCAATTTTGTCAGTTGAGCTACTTAGGTTAGAGGAAAAGTTGAAGATAAATCCACAGCTAAGTTTGCTCCAAAGAATTTTATATTCTGTAATAATTTGCTGTACTAAATTTAAAGTCCTAAGCACTTCTAAAGTCTTGTAAACGGTTGCCAGACTTACATTTGGATAGATTTTCTTAACTTCATAGTAAACCTGTTGAGTTGAAGGCAAGTCATGCTGTTCAACACAATCCTGCTGAGGCACTGCTCTGCAGTGTTGCTTTGGAATCATTTCTGCGTAGAGCTTCAATTGCCGCCTCTGATTTCAGATAAAAGTACATGTTAAATGAGTAGTTGGTAATAATTTTTAAATAACACTTTTCGGGTATTTAATTTAGCTAAAAAACGAGATTTTTGAGAAATATATAAACATGTAAAAAGGAGTTTAGATTAATTTGGAGAAAGAAAATAAGCAAATTGGCAAGTCAATCCGAGACTGGTGGCCAAACCAGCTAAACCTTAAAGTTTTGCATCAAAATTGCCCCCTGACCAACCCGATGGGCAAAGATTTCAACTACGCTGCCGAATTCAAAAAACTGGACTTAGAGGCAGTAAAAAAGGACCTCTACGCGCTTATGACAGACTCCAAAGATTGGTGGCCTGCAGATTATGGGCACTACGGAGGACTCTTTATTCGGATGGCATGGCACAGCGCAGGAACCTACCGCAAAGGTGACGGCCGTGGCGGCGCTGGCTCAGGACAGCAGCGGTTTCCACCTCTTAACAGTTGGCCAGACAACGTTAATCTTGACAAAGCCCGCCGTTTGCTTTGGCCAATCAAGCAGAAATATGGCAGCAAAATCTCTTGGGCAGATCTTATGATTCTTGCAGGCAATTGTGCCCTCGAGTCTATGGGGTTGAAGACTTTTGGTTTCGGCGGCGGGCGCAAAGATGCATGGGAGCCGGAAGAAGTTTACTGGGGAAGCGAAAGCAGGTGGCTTGAAGACAAGCGTCACAGCGGTGATCAAAAACTTGAGAATCCTTTAGCCGCAGTACAGATGGGGTTGATTTATGTAAACCCTGAGGGACCAAATGGCAACCCTGATCCTGTAGCATCTGCTCGAGACGTTCGAGAGACGTTTTCACGGATGGGCATGAACGACGAGGAAACAGTAGCGCTCATCGCAGGCGGGCATACATTTGGCAAATGTCATGGCGCTGGCGATCCATCGAATTTGGGTCCTGAGCCTGAAGCTGCAAGCATCGAGGAGCAAGGTCTTGGCTGGAAAAGCAAATTCCGCAGTGGCAAGGGAGATGACACCATAACCAGCGGCATCGAGGGTCCATGGACACCCAATCCGACCCAATGGGGTATAGACTATTTTCACATGCTTTTTGACTACGAATATAAGCTTGTGAAGAGCCCCGCTGGTGCATGGCAATGGGTCCCAATTAACCCAGATGAAAATGATCTGGCACCAGCAGCTCATGACCCCTCAAAACGAGTTACAACTATTATGACCACTGCAGATATGTCATTGAAGGCAGATCCTATCTATCGACAAATTGCCAAGTGGTTCTACGAGCACCCTGACGAGTTTGCTGATGCATTTGCAAGGGCGTGGTTTAAACTTACGCATCGTGACATGGGTCCCAAGTCGCGTTATCTAGGTCCTGAGGTGCCTGCAGAGGAATTAATCTGGCAAGACCCCATACCAGCAGTGAATCATTTACTCATCGATGAGCAAGACATGGCAGACCTTAAGCGCAAGATCCTTAATTCAGGTCTCTCTATTTCGGAGCTTGTCTATACTGCTTGGTCGTCAGCTTCCACTTTCCGTGGCTCCGACAAGAGAGGCGGCGCAAACGGGGCTCGTATCCGTCTTGCGCCTCAAAAAGATTGGGAAATCAATCAGCCTGAGCAACTGGCAAAGGTTCTCGGTGTTCTTGAACGCATTAAAAATGAATTCAACAATGCACAGTCAGGTGGGAAGCGGGTGTCACTTGCTGATTTAATTGTGTTGGGCGGATGCGCAGGCGTAGAGCAGGCAGCAAAGAACGCTGGTTACAATATAACGGTACCCTTCACGCCAGGTCGCATGGATGCTTCACAAGAGCAAACCGACGTAGAGTCATTTGCTGTTCTTGAGCCTGTTGCCGATGGATTTCGCAACTATCTTAAAGCCAAATACGCTGTGAAGGCAGAGGAACTGCTGATTGATCGCGCACAGCTGTTGACTCTGACGGCGCCTGAAATGACAGTTCTCATTGGTGGTATGCGAGTCTTGAATGCAAACTTTAGGAAAGCCCAGCATGGCGTTTTCACCAAGCGTCCAGAGACTCTCACTAATGACTTCTTTGTGAATCTACTAGACATGAACACTGTATGGAAGGCTATCTCAGAAGATAAAGACGTGTTCGAGGGGTATGATCGTAAAACAGGGGAACTCAAATGGACAGCTACACGTGTGGACCTCATCTTCGGAGCGAACTCTCAGTTGCGGGCTTTGGCGGAAGTCTATGCATGCGCTGATGCAAAAGAGAAGTTCATAGGGGACTTCGTAGCAGCATGGAACAAAGTAATGAACCTTGACCGCTTTGATGTCTATTGGTCATAGTAAAAGGCAGTTATAAAAGAGGAGCAAGGGAAGACGCAAACCAATAAATATTAGGAGATTCACCGAGAAATCTTGGGTGGCGTTTCTAATAACCCCCATTTTTGAAGTCCACCAAGATAGGCAAAATATAACTATACGAAAAATGTTATTTAGTTTAAGGAGGGCAAGGTAAGAGATGAATTTTGAGAAAGCTGCTTTGAAAGAGGAAATATCTTCAGGCAAAATGAAAGCTGTCGAAGTGTCAGGGGTGTCTGTTTTGCTTGCAAATGTTGCTGGTGAATACTACGCCATAGGCAACAAGTGCACACACAGGGGGTGTAAGTTGTCTAGCGGTGTACTTGAAGGGGAAAACGTCAAATGCCCTTGTCACAAATCAGTTTTTAACGTCAAGACCGGAGAAGTACTACATGGACCGGCAACTAAGCCTGCACCAAAATATGCTGTAAAAGTAGAAGAAAAACAAATCCTAGTAAGCGTCAAATGATTCCCAACAAAAAGGTTGGGTAATCTTTAATCACGGGTGTCTTGAGTAACTAAAAAGACTTTTGACCTGTGAAGTTGCACAAGCTCAGAAAGAAAAAGTACTGCACTTACGTCAAAATCAGGTAAACAGATTTTCGGTAAAAATAATTTAGGCTTAACACGCCATATAGAATTGAGAAAATGTCAGATAAAAGCCCGATGTAGACGTGACACATATCTCTATGAGTTAGATAAAAGAATTAGAAAACAGAAAACATGAAGGAAGGGGAAAACGGTTTTTAATGTTTGAGTTGGCAATGTGCTAACATGCCAAGATACTGCTTTGAAAGATTAGAAGGGTGAAGTAAAGGCTTACGGCGAATACAAGTAAAAAGACCCCAGATATAACAAGCTGCTGTAACGAGCGTTGAATTTTATATTTAGAACACGTATAGAAAATGTGAGGGGTGAGATGCAAAAAAAAGAAGAGAGAGTTGAACTTACAGCCACAAAAATGGTTCCGAAGAAAGTCAAGGTTAATTCCTTGGCTAAGAAAAAGAAGTAACTGATTGCTAAAAGAGAAAGCTGGGGCTTCTTGTTTTTCGATTCTTATCTGAGTGCTTAAGACGCTCTTTGTGCGTAATGATTTCGTGGCAGTCTGCACATAATGCTCTCCCATTCGCAGTTATTGTTCTTCCGCCAGATGCCCACGGTTTTGAATGATGAAAATGGGTTGCTCTTGGGTCTAAAGTCTTATGTTTACACTCCGAACTTGCGCATTTGTTGTTTTGCTGATAAAGGATTTCCTTCTTCTGTGTAGATGTAAAAGACCTTCGAGTATGTCTGCGATTACAACCAAAACAAAATCTTAAGGAAACGCAAATAACCCTCACCCATCGTCCCCAGCCTAAAATGGGCGGGGTGTTTCTGTGGCGGGCGGGGTGGGATTTGAACCCACGACCCCCAACTTAGGAGGCTGGTGCTCTATCCGTGAACAGTCTTTTAGACTAGGTGCCAGCCCTTTCGGGCAGCATCCCAAGCGGACTGTTCAATCCGTACTGAGCTACACGCCCAACAAACGAAATCACCGACATCTAAAGAGACACAAATAGAAAAACTTTTCAAAATTAAAAAGGCAGCACTACATTTAGAAGGCAAAGAAAAACAACCGCGAACATGATATTCTTTCAAAAACATAGCTAAGATTGACAACAGTAGCAGATAGATAAACCTCAAAAAGTTAAGCTTGCGATAGCCAGACTAAAACTAATTTGACTACACACAAGAACAAAGACTGACAAAAATGCATAAACCTACCAAAAATCTAAGGTATGCCTTACCTGAATTCAATACGTCATATTCTACAACCTGAATGAGAAATGTCCGATCACATAGTCAAAAAGATAAGTGGACAACCACCTTCAGATTAAAAATGTACAATGTCATCGCTTCAGCAAAGGTAAGTGTTGCTCTAAAAATAGACAGTAGCATCCAAAAGGTAGTAAGACCAAGCGAAGTATTAGGAGAAAAATGAATCGGAATCAGAGATATACATTCAACCAAGCGACCATAACACCCTTTAAGCATAAATGAGTCTGGGTATTTTGCGAGAACAGAATATTTATTTTTCCAATATAGCATCTTAGTCAAACTTTATTCTAATGGGACTTAGCATCATATTTGCTCTCTATATAATTCTTTAAGGGAAAACTACGAAATCTTGTTAAGATAAAAAACAATACAAGATTTCCTACAACAAATGCCCCTACGCTTACATAGATACCGATATATTGAGCAACGGGTGTATTACTCATTGCTGCTAAAGCAGCCATTATTGAAACTAAGAAAGAAGTTAAACTAGCAACAGAAAAAATAACAGTATTGTCAATAGTCCCTTCTATCCAACCTCGTTGAAAACCCCAAACACAAAACCGTTTCGCCATTTGGCTGTACTCTATAGATGTGTTTTCTTCTAGGCATGTTTCAGGCAAGTCAGTATAATCTTCTTCCAGCTTCTCCCATATATGCTCAACGTGCCTTAATTCGGCTTGAAGAAAATTCAACATTAAGGTAGCTACAACTGCAAGAAACCCAATTATAGCCGCGTTAGCGGTTATAATAGAAGTCAGCGCGGCTACGCGGTTTTCACCAATATCAAAAAATAAGAATGCCGCGAATACTCCAGCAAGTAACCCAACAGGCAACAGGAAAATAGCTTTTTTGTCAACCATACTTTACATATCAGTCTCGTGTATTCATAAATATTTTCTGAAACAAAGAATCAATGGAAGAAGTACCTTCTACTGGCTTTTACCTTCTCACTGCATCGTTTCCGACTTATTCTCCGCCCATGACTTAGAATTCACTCACCGTCTCTGAGGAAGAGGTTAAGCACATTATCACACCTTTTACCTCAAGATCCTCTTTTACTACCTTTTCATCCTAAGTTAGGACATAGAAAAAATTCAGTATAGGTCACAGTTTTGAGAGGCTTTTCTGATTACCCAAAAAATAGTTACGCAGTTAAAACAATAAAGCCCATTTACATTTGTAGTAGACAACGGCGTGGTTTACGCTGCAGACCCTTATACGTATCAAACAAGTTTCTGCACAAGTTGCGAAATAACTGTGGCGCTTAAAGATTTTAAGTTAGTGCTTGTTGGCTACAAAAACTTAAAGTACCATAATTTCGCAGTATGGATGGTTGGTGGCGGGGTACCCGAGCCAGGTCTAAATAGGCGGCCAGATCTCTGTTGCCTAAGACAAGGGGGAGGACTTAAGATCCTCTGGCGCAGGCCTTCGTGGGTTCAAGTCCCACCCCCGCCACCAAAACTGCAATTGCATTAGATTTTCTATAGGTTTGGATGAAAAAGAAGGCAATTATTCGGCTTCAGAGAATGTTGTAGTAAGGGTGCTTTTTATTGAAATCTGGATGAAATTGGTTGCATCTACAGTGGGTGGTGGTTACAAAAAATAAGAGGAGAGAGGTGTGTTTAATCGATTTTTATGGGTTGGCCTTTTGGCTCATCAACTTTTTTTGCTGGCAACGTGACTTCTAAAACGCCGTTTTTATAGGTGGATTTTGCGTTCCGTACCTCTACTTTTGTGGGCAACTCGATTTCTTTGAAATAGCTGCGTTCGCCGGCGTCTACAGAAATTGTTAACGTGTCTTCTGTGCCGCTCAGTTGGATGTCTTTTTTGTCAACGCCTGGCAACTCGGCGACAACTTTAACTTCGCCAGCCATGAGCACCACATCAACTAGTGGTTCCCTTTCTTTTCTAACGTCAACCGTGGATCTGCTGCCCAGTTTAGGTTGAGGCTTGATGTTACCGAATTCTCTGATTTCAGGTTTCCCCTGTGGACCGATTTTTATTGTGTAGCCATAGACGAATGGTCCCCACTCTTCCACTTTTGAACCGTCAGGTAAAACTTTTGTTCGCACCAGATCTTTTGGCGCTTTCTTTGAGAGCTCTTCAAATTCACGTTGCATGTACTCATGCATTTCTCTAAACTGCTCTTCCAACTCATCAAAAATGCTTCTAGCTACGAAGGGGTAGCGTCGGCACCTGAACCAGTTGTGAATCCAATTGTCATCTTCGCTCCACCACATGCCTCACGCACCACCTTAAAAGAAAAAAGGGGGGTTTTAGTCGTAGCTTGGCTCAGGCGTCTTGGGCGCCTTTGGTTCTTTGTCCATGCCTTTGGCTGCGATAAGATCGTCGATTTTCAGAATCATATTCGCAGCTTCAGTGGCTGACTTAATAACTTGCTGTTTCACGCGAACAGGCTCGACTATGTTGAGATCTAGCATGTTTTTGACTTTACCTGTGAAGACGTCAATGCCGCAGTAGGGTTGGTTGCGCTCATGTTCTGCCCGCAACGAAACGATAATATCGATGGGGTCTAAGCCCGAGTTCTCAGCCAGCATCATAGGAATAGTTTCCACCGCATCTGCATAGGCTTCAATAGCAAGTTGTTCACGCCCACCCACTTTCACAGCATAACTTCGGAGTTGACGTGCAATTTCCGCCTCAGGAGCGCCTCCGCCGGGAACAATTTTGCCATCTTCAACTGCGTTTCTCACCACGCACAACGCGTCGTGAAGTGAACGTTCTGCTTCAGCCACTACATGCTCAGAGCCGCCTCGTATGACTATTGTTACGGCCTTGGGGTTCTTGCACTCACGCACATAGAGAAGTTTATCGTCGCCAATCTTAACTTCTTCAACCAGTTTTGCTTCCCCTAGCGCCTCAGGCGTCAAGTCTTTTACACTTGCAATAATTTTTCCGCCTGTAGCACGAGCAAGTTTTTCCATGTCGCTGCTGCTCACGCTTTTAACTGCAAGTACACCAGCTTTGGCTAAGAAATGCAACGCCATATCATCAATGCCTTTCTCGCACAAAAGGACATTAGCGCCTACCTTGCTGACCTGGTCTGCCATCTCCTTGAGCATACGTTCTTCTTCATCCAAGAAGAGCTTCATCTGGTCAGGTCTTTCAATGTTGATTTTAGCGTCAAACTCTGTTTTTTCAATTTCTAACTTGGCGTTCAAAAGGGCAATTTTGGCTTTTTCTACGCGTTTTGGCATCTGACTACTTGCAACTTCTTTATCAAGAACCATACCTTTGACAAGCTCAGTGTCTTCTAAGCTTTTGCCATGTTTCTTTACGATTTTTATAAGGTCGATGTCAGCTTTGATTTTTCCGTTTGCATCCTCAGCAACTTGTTTGACGGCTTCTACTGCAAGTTTTGCAAAGTGTTCCTTAGCGCCAGTTATGCCTTTGCTACCCATAGAAGTCAAAGCCACGTTGAGCAGCTGCTTTTCATCTTTGATGTTGACAGAAAGCGCCATCTGATTTACTGTTTCTTGAGCTTTGTCTCCTGCTTTTTTGTAGCCATCGATTATAACTGTCGGATGCACGTTCTGGTCTAGCAAGTTTTCAGCTTTTGAAAGCAGCTCTCCCGCTAGGATCACAGAAGTTGTGGTTCCGTCGCCAACTTCGTTGTCTTGAGTTTTTGCGACTTCAACTAACATTTTGGCTGCAGGATGCTGGACATCGAGTTCCTTGAGGATAGTTGCGCCATCGTTAGTTATGGTTACATCACCGAGGCTGCTTACGAGCATTTTATCCATACCTCTTGGACCTAAAGTGGTCTTAACAGTTTCAGCCACTATTTTGGCTGCCATGATGTTGTTTTTTTGAGCTTCTTTTCCTGTTGTTCTCCCAGTACCCTCTTTTAGTACGAGGATGGGTATGTTTCCTGAAGACATAGCTGCCATAAGGGATCACCTTTTCTTTTTTTGGATCAAAGTTGAATACAGCATCTTAATATCCAAAATTCTCAAATATAAGTCTTCTTGTCGACTAATTATTGACAAGTTCATCAATAGTAGACGTTAAAAACAACTCAAAAAAGAGCACACCCAAAAACACCTAAAAAGTTCAACAGCCCACCAAACTCAAACCCTATTTATTGCCGCCATGTATTCACCATAAAACTACACAATATTCAACAAAAACAAACTAAACCCCTGAGAGATCTGCAAGCAAACGGTCACGCTGATAACTTTTTATAAAGGACACACACTACCCTACTCACAGGATTATGCCAAGTTTACAAGATTACTTAAGTTAATTGAGAAGGAAGTTAAACATGTCCAATAGGAAAAAAACAGCGACTTTCGGGGTTTTATATAGAGTTTTGTTTGATGAAGCATTGGACGCCATTTTTGTCGCTGACGCTGAAACTGGACTCATTTTTGATTGCAACAAAGCGGCAACAGAACTTGTTGGCAGGTCCAAGGCAGAGTTGATTGGCATGCACCAACGACTACTTCACCCCGAGATGAATGTAGAAGAGTTTAGCAGTACTTTTCGTCAGCATCTTTCAAATAAAAAAGGGCAAGTTCTTGAAACACAGGTTATAACCAAAAACGGCGAAGTTAAAGACGTTGCGATTAAAGCTAACGTGGTGGAGTTTGGCGGGAGAAAGTTTCTATACGGAGTTTTCAGAGACATCACTGAAAACAAGAAAGCTTTTGAAACTTGCCAGCTGCACGCTAAATTGTTGAATTCCATTGGGCAAGCCGTTACGGCTACCGACGCCGAGGGGAGAATTACTTATTGGAACAAAGCGGCTGAGCAACTTTATGGTCTATCGAGGGATGAGGTGTTAGGTCGCCACATAATGGACATATTTGGTGCGAGACTAAAGGCTGGGGTAGTACAGGATGTTGTTGACAGTTTGAAGACAGGCAAGTCTTTAACAAAGGAAACTACAATTAGCCGCAATGACGGAACTGCTGTACATGTGTTAATTACCATTTCGCCTATAAACGACTTAGAAGGGAAATTTTCGGGTGGTATAGGGGTTTCAACGGATATAAGTGAAAAAACATGGATGTTAGAAGTTTTAGAAGATGCCATTAAACATGTTGCTGAACTTAACAGCAAACTGCACACTGTTGAAAGGTTAACAAATCATGACATACGAAATAAACTTACTATTGTTGATGGCAGAATATTTCTGCTTAAAAAAAGAATAGGAGATAACCCACTACTAAAAGAGCATGTTGAAGCAATAGCTATGGCGTCTAAACAAATACTGCAAATTTTAGAGTTTCAAAGAGTTTACGTGCAGATTGGTTCAGAAGATTTAACTTATGTCGAAGTTGGAAAACTTATGGATGAAGCAGTTTCGCTTTTTTCCCCGTTAGAAAACACACAAATAATCAACGAGTGCCACGGATTAACAGTACTGGCAGATTCGCTGCTTAGGCAAATATTTTACAATTTAATTGATAACACTTTGAAGTACGGAGAAAAAGTCACAAAAATCAAGTTGTATTTCAAAGAGGACGGCGAATCACTAAAAATCATTTATGAAGACAATGGAGTAGGAATACCTGAAGAAGTGAAGAACAAACTTTTCAGTGAAGGCTTCGGCAAAGGTACAGGTTACGGACTTTATCTTATAAAGAAAATATGCGAAACGTATGGTTGGCAGATACAGGAAACAGGCAAACACGGACAAGGCGCCCAATTCACGATGACAATACCTAAACTTAGTCAAACAGGCAAAAAGACATATGACGTCAAATCCTAACTGAGTCACAATATTGCTAAATCGGACTCTTCCCCAAAAGTGGGGGGTACAAACGAATATTTTTCGTTTAAAAGTTTAAAATATTAATTAATAAGTTTCACCTCTTACATTCGAGCGTGTATAGTATGAATGGAAAAGCAGTTATAATAATGGGTTCCGAGAGAGACTTGGAATTTAGCCGTGAAATAGCGAAGAACCTAAAAGCATTAAACGTCGATTACGAGCTACGTGTTGCCTCAGCACATAAAACACCCGAGAAAGTTCTCTCTATTCTAAAAGAATTCGCAAACGAAAAAGTTGTTTACGTAACTGTTGCCGGCCGATCCAATGCTTTAAGTGCGTTTGTTGACTCCAACACAACCAAGCCTGTTATTGCATGTCCACCGTACTCAGACAAATACGGCGGCGCCGACATCTACTCCTCACTGAGGGTACCGAGCGGCGTAGGAACACTGGTAACAATTGAACCTGACGGCGCAGCCATAGCAGTTGCCAAGATCTTTGCAATAGAAAATGAAGCATTAAAAAAGCTCATAGAAAAATATCAGATGACAAAAAAAGAAGAAATCGAAAAAGCAGACACCTCAATAAAAAAAATGAAGTAGCCCCCTCTGATATGAAAAAGTTAACCCTTACAATTTTACTGAAGAACAACAGGTGACACCCCTTATGCCTGAAAGGAAAATCCCCCGTACCATGTCCACGCAGCACCCTGACAACGCACACACCCCAGAGTGGAGCAAAGAGGAAGTCATAAATGGAAACGTGGAAGTCTTCGAGGCTTTCTATGCATTCAATGCATTGGGTTGCCAAGAAGTTATGTGGGATTCAGAGGGAAAAGACACAGACACAAGGGTAGTAAGAAAACTACTTCAAAACCACTGGAGCTACTTCTCAGAGCACATCGTAGGCGAAGACGTTTACTTAACATATCGTGTTCCAAACCCCCATATTGAAGGCGCCGAGAAAAAATACATGGTGGAAACACTACAGAACATCCCTGTAGCTCACGATGTAGCGACGTTAGCTTACAACCGAGAAGTTTCGCCGATCTTTGAGGTCATATTACCATTCACCACCGACGCAAAAGAACTCATACTACTGCTCAACTACTACAAAAAAACTATAGTTGCAGACGAAGACGTCGACCTCTACGAATCTATTAAAACTAAAGATTGGCTAGGGGATTTTAAACCCAAAACAATAGAGATTATCCCACTGGTTGAAGACTTTGACAGCATCCTGAACGTTGACAAAATAGTGAGCCCCTACATAAAATTTGCAAAACCCAAACACCTCCGAGTCTTCACTGCAAGATCTGATCCTGCACTAAACTATGGTCTTATATGCGCAGTTTTACTCTCCAAAATCTCCCTCAGCAAACTCAAAACATTAGAAAAACAACACAACATCCAAATACACCCTATACTTGGAGTCGGCTCACGACCATTCAGAGGGCACCTCTCACCGGAAAATGTTAACCATTTCTTAGAAGAATACCAAGGACTCTCAACTGTCACTATTCAATCCGCCTTCAGATATGACTACCAAACTGAACAAGTCAAAGAATGCATACAAACCCTTAACCAGAAACTTCCAAACGGCAACCCCACCCTAATTGATAAACAAGAAGAAAAAAAACTCTTAGAAATCCTAGCAAAATGCAGAAAACAGTACGAAACCGAGGTTGAAACTTTGGCGCCACTTATAAACTGCGTTGCATCATATGTACCACAAAGAAGAGCCCGTAAACTCCACATAGGACTTTTCGGCTACAGCAGATGCGTGGCAGGCGTATGCCTACCTAGAGCAATCGCTTTTGCCGCCGCACTCTACAGCATGGGGTTACCTGCAGAGTTCATAGGCATGAAAGCACTTACCAAACTAAATGAACAAGAATGGAAACTACTCCAAAAACACTACGTGAAAATGGAACACGACCTAAACTCGATCGGCGAATACGTTTCTTGGGAAAACTTGAAGATGCTCATGGAGATGAGCCACAAAACAGCCAAAAGGGCAGGCATGACCGAAGAGAAACTTCGAACTGCACTTTTGAACAGCTTAGACGACTTAAAAACTGTAGAAGAAAAGTTTGCCCTCAAACTCGGACCTAGAGGCAACGCGCAAAGAAAACATGAAAACTTTACTAATAACTTCTTAATTTCTATGATTGAACAAGAGGATGAAGAAGCAAAAAGGGCACTCGTTGAAGCCGCAAAATTGCGAAGGTGCCTTGGCTAAAAAAAATAAGCGATATAAAGCTGAGAAGAATAGTTCCTAAACACGAGTTGAATTAGTAAAATGGGTAGCGTTAAAGATCTTGAAGTAATAAAGAAGCCAACATCTGAAACAATGGGAACGGGCAGATTTCACTTCTCTGACCGCTATTCAGTTTTTGACTGGGGCGAAATGCCGGATCACATCGACAAAAAAGGCGAAGCATTATGCCTGATGGGGGCTTACTGCTTTGAACGGTTAGAAGAGAAAAGTGTCCGCACCCACTATAAAGGTTTAGTTGATTCCGAAAAAAAAGTTGTTACGTTCAAAGAACTGAGAGAACCCAGTAACATTATGGAAGTCAGCTTAGTTAGCGTGTATAGACCCAACACACGCGTAGAAGAGGGCAAACTAATCTATGACTACAGCACATACACAGCTGACTTAAAGAACTTTTTAATACCTCTCGAGATAATTTACCGCAACGGGTTACCTGAAGGTTCTTCTGTTTTCAAAAGACTGGAACAAGGAAAAGTAACACTTCAAGACCTTGGCTTGGATCATTACCCAAAACCAGGCGAACGATTCACAAAACCCATTTTTGACGTGAGCACAAAACTGGAAGAAACTGACCGCTACGTCACTTGGGACGAGGCGGCAAAAATAGCAGGGTTAACAAACATTGAAGTCGCAGCCGTAAAAGTTGTGTTAGCAAAAGTCAACGAAACAATAAATGAAGTCTCCGCCAAAGCAGGGCTTGTTAACGAAGACGGAAAAATCGAATTAGCATTTGACAGCCAAAGACGCCTCATGGTAACAGACGTTGTTGGAACGTTAGACGAGTGCAGGTTCACGCTTGATGGATTCCATGTGAGTAAAGAGGTCGCCCGTCAATTCTACAAGAAAACTCAATGGTACAAAGACACCGAAGAAGCAAAAAAAACTGCTGAAGCAACAGGTGTTAAAGACTGGAAATCTCTTTGCAAGTCACAACCGCCCAAACTTGATCCACAGCTGAAAACAATCATCAGCGAGATGTACACCTCAACAGCAAACGAAATGACTGGAACCAAATTTTTTGATTCGCCAAAACTCAGAGATGTCGTCAAGAAATACAAAGAGTACATAGGCGAAGGTTAAATGATGAAAAACAAAATCAGAGAAACCTTACGCCTCTACAACCCTAAAAAAATACGCATCGGCGTTTTAGGTTCTCACTCGGCACTAGAAATCGGAGCAGGCGCTAAACAAGAGGGTTTTGAAACTGTCGTAGTTTGCCAAAAAGGAAGAGAAAAAACCTACACCAAATACTACAGCAACATATTCAACCACGTTGTACTTGTAGACAAGTTTAGCGACATAACTAAACCTGAAAACATAAAACAACTTACAGATTTGAACACAATTTTTGTGCCAAACCGCTCTTTCAGCGTCTACGCAGGCTACGACGCCATTGAAAAAGAATTCGCTGTACCCCTAATGGGAAACAGATACATGCTCAAAACTGAAGAACGCACTGCGCCACGGAACCAGTTGTGGCTACTTGAAAAAGCAGGGATAAAGCTACCAAAAATTTTCAAGTCACATGAAGAAATTGATCGCCTCGTTATAGTGAAGGTGCCAGAAAAAACACGCTCCATCGAACGCGCCTTCTTTTACGCGTCTACTCAGGAAGAATATGAAAAGAAAGCAGAAGAGCGCATAAAAAAAGGCATAATCACCCGCCAAGCTCTCAAAGAAGCCGTCATAGAAGAATACATAATAGGCGCCAAATTCAACGCCAACTATTTCTGGTCACCTCTAACCGACGAAATCGACCTACTAGGCTTTGACAAACGTGTCCAAACAGACCTCGACGGCATCCTAGATTTGCCCGCCCAAGAACAACTGGAACTGGGCAGACCCACCCAAAACATAGAAATTGGGCATATAGGCGTCACTATGCGGGAAAGTCAATTAGAAAAAATTTTTGAAACAGCAGAAAAATTTGTAGAAACCTGCAAAAAAGAGTACCCCCCAGGTATGATAGGGCTATTTGCACTACAAGGCGCCATAACAAAGGAGTTGGAGTTCTACGTTTTCGACGTCAGCCCCAGAGTACCAGGCTGCCCTTGCGTTGAACCCACCTCACCCTACATGAAATACAAATACGGCGTAGAAGTAGGACCTGGCAAACGTGTAGCAATGGAGATTAAACAGGCTATAAAAGAGAAAAGACTCGACGAAGTGGTTACATGATAGAAGCAGCAGAAATGGAAAAAATCTTAGCTGCATATGACCAAAAAAAGATATCCATAGGCACTTTAGGATCCCACTCATCACTTAACATTTTCAAGGGCTCAAAGGAAGAAGGATTTAGAACAGTTTGCATCTGCAAAGAAAAAGACGTTATCATGTACAAGAAATTTCCCCTCGTAGACGAACTCATAATCGTAAAAGACTTCACAGAATTACTAAACCCGCAACTGCAAGAAAAACTCCGAAAACTCAACACAATTTTGATTCCTCACGGCTCATTCACAGCTTACTTAAGCACTGAAGAAATACAAAACAACCTTATGGTTCCCATGTTTGGAAACCGTAAACTTCTCGATTGGGAAGCTAACCGCAAAAGCCAAGAAGAATGGCTCCGCCAAGCAGGTTTAAGATTGCCCATGACTTTCAAAACCCCAGAAGACATCGACCGATTAGTCATTGCAAAACTACAAGGCGCAAAAGGCGGCAAAGGTTACTTCTTAGCCAACTCGCCCAAAGCGTTTTACAAGAAATTCAAAGAGATGGTAAAAAGAGGTCTACTACAAGAAGACGACGTGGGAAAAGTCCACTTGCAAGAGTATGCGTTAGGCGTTAATGTTTACCCAAGCTATTTCTCGTCCATAATAAAAGATGACGTGGAGCTCTTGGCCATGGATAGAAGATACGAATCTGCTGTAGACTCAATAGGCAAAATTCCTGCAACTCAACAAATAGACATTGATGTTAATCCAACTTACACGGTGGTAGGCAACTTTCCTATTGTACTCCGAGAATCAATTCTACCTGAGATTATGCGCATGGGTGACAACGTGCATAAAAAGGCGCGTGAACTAGCTCCGCCAGGCATAATTGGCCCCTTCTGCCTCGAAACCGTCATCACGGACGACTTGAAAATCTTTACATTTGAAATCTCAGCCCGCATCGTAGCTGGCACCAACGTAGGCATCGGCACTTCACCTTACGCTTACCTGCGATATGGTGAAAACATGTACATGGGCAGACGCATAGCTGTAGAGATTAAAGACGCCATCAAACAGAAACGCCTACACGAGATAGCTATCTAAACAGACTACCGTAGACAACTGTCCACTATTTTTTCAAAATTTTCACGACAACCCTGTTGCCTGTAAACTTTAAGATCTAACATAATTTCGTTTTTGTTTCTTTTACCCAGAATTTCACTAATCAACTGTGCAACTTTGCCAGTGCCTGAAAAAAGAAAGTTACATACGGCAGTCACATTAGAAGGTTTACGGCTGTCACTAGCAGATTCGAAATCTATGAGCCAAGGCTTTTGGTTATTGTCAACTATTATATGTTTTGGGGCGTTACTTAATTCACCGTGATCAAGACCCATCTCGTCAAGAAGCCAACACTGCTCCAAAATTTCACCCAAAACTTTCTGAACAACACGCTTCTCTTTTTGGCGTCTTAACCAATTTGGAAGATGGTCTCCCTCAATAAGTTGAGTTAAAAGAAAGTTTCTGCTTGCCCCTACAAGTTGAGGCCCAACATTTACGGTGTTTGCTTTGCAGAGCATACGTGCCTCATGCAGAAGATCGGGGCGTTCAGCGTCCACCCTAAGTATTTTCAGAGCAACCCTCTGTCCCTTAATATACCCAACTACGACTACGCCAGCAAAACCTTTGCCCAAAAGAGGCACCCGAACACCAAATGCACTAGCACCCCCAGAAAACTCGACAGCTGTTACCCCAAGACCTTCAAGTTCTGCTACTCGCCTTGTTAATTCTTCATTGTTTAGTTTTGGGTAACATATAACAGAAGAATAAGGCTCCTCAACTAACTCCGCTATTGGCACAATAGAAGGTCTTTGCATGACTGTTTCCCCTATGATTTGAACAACAGAGTAAAATGTATTTACCTCTTAAAAATAATAAACACCCGTTTAACGGCTAACTACAAGTAAAAGTGGTTGAAAAATAATGCCAAAGTTTAGGCACATAGCTGAAGTACAGAACCTCATGAGCTCAAAAGAGTTTATTCGAAACATAGGAATTATAGCGCATATAGACCATGGAAAAACTACGTTGGCAGATTCATTGCTGGCAGGGACGGGGTTACTTTCACCTCAGATGGCTGGTTCTGCCCGTGTCCTGGACTATTTGGAAGAGGAGCAACGAAGGAAAATTACGATAAAAACCGCCAACATAACTATGCTCTACAAATCTGCCGGCAAATCATATATAATCAACCTGGTTGACACACCCGGCCACGTTGACTTCACAGGTAAAGTTACAAGAGCACTCAGAGCAATAGACGGCTCAGTAGTCGTGGTTGACGCCGTCGAAGAAATTATGGCACAAACCGAAGTGGTCACCCGCCAAGCTCTTGAAGAAAGAGTACGACCTGTTCTGTTCATCAATAAAGTAGACAGACTCATTACAGAACTGCAACTCAACGAGAAGCAGATACAAAAGAAATTCACACACATAATCACAAATTTTAACAATCTAATTGAGCTTTACGCCGATAAACCCTTCAAGTCAACATGGAAGGTTGATGCTAAAAAAGGCAGCGTAGCTTTTGGTGCAGCCCTCCATGGCTGGGGATTTACTTTAGACATCGCACAGCAAAAAAACCTCAGATTCAGAGACGTCATAACAAACTACAAAGACGGAACACAAGAAAAACTCCGCAAAATACTCCCTGTTTACGACGCAATTTTCAGCATGGCCATAGCGAATATACCTGATCCTAAAACAGCACAGTCATACAGAATAGAGAAAATTTGGGACGGACACACAGCATCAAAGGTTGGACAAGCGCTAGTGGCGTGTAACGATGAAGGACCAGCGGTCATTTGCGTAACAAATGTACACCCAGAAGTTGGCAGTGAAGTGATTGCAACTGGAAGAGTTTTTTCAGGAACGGTCAAAAAAGGAGACAAAATGCACCTCATGGATGTCTTATCAGAAACAGAGGTAAAACAGGTCTACATTAACATGGGCTCCTTTAGAGAAGAGGTCAACAAAGTCACAGCAGGAAATATAGTCACCTTAACATTAACGGGTCCAGTACGCGCAGGAGAAACACTAGTCGATGAAGCACATAAAGGCGGAATGGTTCCTTTTGAGGGGATAAACCCACCATCGGAAGCCGTAGTAACTATTGCTGTAGAACCAAAAAACCCCCAACATATTCCAAGCTTGTTGGAGGCTCTTGACAGACTTGCAATTGAAGACCCTGACTTGTCGGTTTGTGTAAGCGATGAAACAGGGGAACATCTACTAAGTGGAATGGGCGAATTGCATCTTGAAATTGCCCTCAAACAACTCAAAAGCCTTCTCAGCGAAGTAGAACTTGTGGTCTCTCAACCCAGAGTTGTTTATCGAGAAAGCGTCTCAGAAAAAGGCATCAAAGCTACAGCGCTAAGTCCCAACAGACAAAACAGATTTACAGTGCAAGTGGAACCACTTGTAGATGAAATAAAGCATTCATCAAACTCCAAAACTGAAGAGTCAGGAAGTATCCTCTCGTTTGATGAACACCGAAATGTTCTGTGTGACGCGACAGGAAAAACAGAGCAAATCCAAGAAGAAATTTTGGAACCTCTTATTGCAGGATTTGAGTTCGCCTGCAGAGCGGGACCACTATGCAAAGAACCAGTGCGCCACATCAAAGTGAACCTCATTGATTTTGAATTAAGCAGTAAAGCCGACTTTGTTAGCGCCGTCGAAATCATGCATGGCGTCGGGAAAGCCATTTTTGGCTCCTTTCTAAGCGCAAAACCTGTTTTGTTAGAACCTGTCTACCGCACAATAATTTCAGTTCCAACAGAGATGGCGGGCGAATGTCAAAGAACATTGAGCAGCAGACGGGGAAGAATTGTATCTTTTGAAAACAAAGGTTTGTTGACCACCATCACAGGCTTTGTTCCGGTTGCAGAGACGTTCGGTTTATCTAAAGAATTGCGGTCTTCAACTTCAGGATACGCCTTTTGGCAGAGTAATCTTGACCGGTGGGAAAAGGTACCTGAAAAAATTGCGCCAAAAATAATTTCGGAGATACGCCGCCGAAAAGGGTTACCCTCTGAGGCGCCGTCTGCAAGCAAATTTTTGGAGGAAAAATAAATGCTAAATCTGAAGGCTTGCCCGTTTAATTTAGATGTGACTCTGTGCTGCGGTCAAGTTTTCAGGTGGAACAAAATTGGCGACTGGTGGTTTGGAGTTGCCAAAGATAAAGTGTTCAAGATACGCCAAGTTGAAAAGCGCCTAGAATTCGTTAACGTCAACTCAGAGTTTGTCTGTCACTATTTCGGCTTGAACGATGACCTACAAAAAATCAAGGAAAGCATCAACAAAGACGCACACATTTGCCGCGCACTTGAAAAACTGTGGGGTTTAAGGTTAATTCAGCAAGACCCATGGGAGTGCCTTGCATCATACATATGCGCCACCTACAAAGGTATACCAGCCATAAAAACCATGCTAAACAAGCTCGCTCAAAAATTCGGAGAAAAAACAGTTTTTGAAGGCTACGACTTTTACAACTTCCCCACTGTAGACGCGCTAGCCTGTGCGACCTTAGACAGTTTATCAGCATGTGGTTTAGGTTACCGCGCCAAATACCTCAAAACCACGGCTAAAAAAATCTTTGAGCAACAGTTTGATTTAGAAGAACTGAGGCAGTTGCCTTATGCCGAGGCAAAAAAGATTCTATGCAACTTTACGGGTGTTGGTCCTAAAGTGGCGGATTGCGTATTGCTTTTTTCTTTAGGCAAATATGAAGCGTTCCCTGTTGACGTCTGGATCAAACGCGTAGTTTTACGGCATTATAATCGCCTTCTACCACGAGAACTCACACAGAAACTGGCCAAAAGTAGAAAACTCGACAACTCTAAGTACTCAAAAATAAGTGAGATATGCAGAAACTACTTTGGAGACTACGCCGGATATGCCCAAGAATACCTTTATCACTACGAACGAATGACAAACATTGACAACTGAGCTTTTGATTTAAAACTCAATTAACTCAAAATCCAACAGGAAAAACATGGATGGATTTTATGCAGCAAAAACTCGGAAAACGTTTAAATTCCGTTAAAAACAGCAATAGTAAGGAACACAATGTGGACCCGTAGCTCAGTTAGGCTAGAGCGCCAGACTCATAATCTGTCGGTCGCTGGTTCGAATCCGGCCGGGTCCATTAAAACCTTTAATCAGATCTTTTTGTCAAGGATGCTTCGTTAGGGGATTTTTCAGATCTCTCGTTGTTTTAGCAGAACCCAGCAATTACCTCAGCTGTAGTTAAAATTTTGGCGCCGTAAACTTGCTTTAGATATTTAAGTCCTTGTTCGTGGTCTTCATCTGTGAAAGCTTCAACGCCATCTTTTACGATTACTATGCTGTAACCCCTGAAAAAGGCGTCGGCTGCAGTATGTCTTATGCATATGTGAGTGTGCAAACCGCACAGAACCAAAGTTTTTACACCTTTGCCTTTGTATAGGCTTCTCAGCAAGGGGTCTAAACCTGTTTCATAAAAGCCACTATAGGTTCTTTTTTCAAGGACATAATCTGATTCGACAGGTTTAAGTTCAGGAATTATTTCAGCCCCTTTTGTGCCTTTTATAGCATGTTCACCCCATTTCCGAGTTACTTCTAAATCCTGTGGATAATGAGCATCATTGACATAGATAACTGGTATGTGTATTGCACGTGCCGCTTCAACTAAACGCTTGATGTTAGGGATCACACGTTGAGCACGATCTACTTTGAGCTTGCCCGTGACAAAATCGTTTAGCATATCAACCACTATAACTGCTTTTGTGCTCAATATCTAACCCCCAATTATGCTATTTAATAAGTGAAGGACAATTTTAAGATTATTAATTTTCTAAAACGAGACTATAACAACCAGAGGTTAGTTTCTCTGCGTTTTCAGGTTTTACTAGAACAGTATCTTCAATGCGTATACCACCAAATCCTGGAATGTATATTCCAGGCTCTACTGTGACGACGTTACCCGCTGCAAGGATATCTTGACTGTATTGCCCTAAAGTTGGAGACTCATGAACTTCCAAACCTACTCCGTGACCTAAACGATGCACAAAGTGGTCCCCGTGGCCTGCTTCTGAAATTATTTTTCTTGCAGCACCATCAACAACAGATGCCGCGGCACCTGCTTTAAATAGGTGACAAGAGGCAGCCTGCGCGTCTTTTACAAGGTTGTAGATTTTCAGTTGCTTTTCAGTTGGTTTTCCTACGACAAACGTCCGCGTCATGTCTGAACAGTAATGCTGGAAGGTTGCGCCTATATCCACTACCACTAAGTCACCTTTTCGGATTTTTTTGCTGGAACAACCACCGTGAGGAAAAACAGAATTTGGCCCAGAAGCCACAATTGTTTCAAAAGCTGTACCCCCTGCCCCGCCTTTACGCATTGCATACTCAATTTCTGCCGCTACCTCATACTCTTTGACGCCAGGTCGGATAGTTTCAGTCGCAACTTTCATGCCTAGACTTGTTAGTTGGGCGGCTTTACGCATTAATGCAATTTCTGTTTTGTCCTTGACCCCGCGAAGCGCCTGAATGAAAGATGTGTTGACACATGCAGTATGGTCGGCGCCTAGTTCCTTGGTTAGGATTTCCCACTTTTCAACGGTTAATGTGTCTACAAGAAGTTTTTTTATCTTGAAGCACTTGACTTGTTCAGCAATAGTTGATATAAGATTCTCGTTGGCTTTGACCAATTCCACTTGGAATCCTGCAGCTTGAGCTTTGGTTTGCTCGTAGTTTACACTGTACACGTAGAGAGTGATTTCGCCAGCAGAGGGGATAAGCAACGCAGATGGCCCAGAGCAACCTGTTAAGTACAACAGATTTATGCTGTTAAAAATTAAATAACCATCAAAACTGCTTTCGATAAAAGCAGCTTGCTTGAGAGCGTCTATACGATTCAGATTTTTCACCGCCAGAAACTGCACGGTTTGTATGTTTAAATTTTCCTTTTCTTACCCACCTGTAACTATGGGCAGGAGGACGACTTGGTCACCGTCTTTGAGGTTAGTGTCTAACTCTTTGAGTTGGTTAAGCAACAGACCGTTGATGGACATTATGTAGGTTGGTTTAAGATCTGAACTGTTTGGCTCATATACAGCTTTTTTAAAAGGTGCCCCGTGTTTTTCAGCCAAAGCCGCTAGCAAGTCTCGAACTTGCGCGTTGTCTTTGAGTACAACAACTTCAGGTTGTTTTACTCCAAGCACCCCTTTGATGTAACCTAGATAATCCACTGTTACCTTCAAAGTGCCTCACCTTTCTTACCCATAAAGAAAGTGATAAAACTTTTTATCAGTTTCTTTTACAAATAGCTTGGAATTTGTCTTTGCCAAAGACGTCAAAAGTGACACCTGTATTCCAAAGAAATAACTTTAGATATACTTTGAACTCTTTTTACTTCAACAGCAGAATAATCAAAAAGGGAAATGTGAAAGCCCTTTTGGGCTTATAGTTTCTTTTCTTGGAAGAGTTTCTTTATAGCGCTGATTCTTGCCTTTTGTGCTAGCACATCACTGGTAACTGTACTTAAAGCTTCTTCAGGACACCACTTGACACATTGGGGACCATCCGGCTTGTCTTTACATAAGTCGCAGACATATACTGTTTTTGTTTCAGGATGCAGCATCATCGCGCCGTAGTCGCAGGCTTCAATACACCACCCGCAACCGTTACAACGATCTTTATCAATCATTATAACGCCTGTCTCTTCAGACTGGGTTAAAGCGTCCCGCGGACAAGCTGCAACACAAGCGGGTTCTTCACAGAGCCTACAGGCAACCGCCATGTTAACGATTTGGTTTTGGCGGACAACACGTATTCTGGATTTTATTGGATTGAATGCTTTTTCCTTAGTCCAAGAGCAAGCGTATTCACAGATTTGGCAGCCGACGCATTTTTCTGGGTCACAAGATACGAATTGGCGCTCGTGAATTTTGACCATTTTTATGCCTCCCTAGCTTGGATGATGTCGACGAGGTCTTCCATGCCTAGCTCTTTAAGTTTCTCTGCTGTTGGCACACCATCGGGTGTCCAGCCGCGGGCTTGGTAGTAATCGTCTAATAGCAAATCCAACTCATCTTGGGTAACAACAGCGCCTTTTACTGGACCATCATCAGGTATGGGTTGATTCATGACTTTCCATGGTAACGTGTCATCTTTCCGGCTTAAGCCTTCTCTGACGTTAATGACTCTGGCGATTGTGTTTATTCTTTCGCCTGCTTTCTTTACCGCTTCCGGATTCATCTCGTAACCCGTGACTAAGCTGTAAAGTTTAGCCATATCAGACAGTTCCTTGTAGTAGGTACCTCTTGAAAACTTGCATACAATAAAAGAATCGATTAGTGCGTAGACGTCTTCCATGTCACGAACTAGTTTACCGCGTCCTTTCTCCGCTTTCAGACGATCAACTTTTCCCTTCACGTCAAAAGCATAAGCACCATGTCTGTTGTGGTCAGCACCCCTGAAAGAGACGGCAAAACCTAAAGCAGCTGTCTTGAGACACCGCAGGTCGTAACCTGTAACCTCCAAACCTTTAATGTGCTGAGCTAGTTTATCTGCGCCTTTACCGATTTTTTGTGCCGCAATCCGTACACCATCAGCCAGTATGTCACCAATTCCTTCACGTTTGCCCATTTTTTCAAGCAAAGTGAGCAAGGCATCCGCGTTGCCAAAGTGAGCGTCAACCCCAAGTTCCTCATGTGACAGAATGCCTTGTTCATGACAGTCCATGGCAAAACCTACAATAACACCAGCGCTTATGGCGTCCATGCCGTACTGGTTGCACAATGAGACACCTTTTATGATAGCATCGAACTTGTCAATTCCACAGTAGGGCCCCATGGACCAGAGCATCTCATACTCCATGCGGGTCATGGTCCCTTTGTGTTGACCTTCACGAATGACAACTTCATGCTCACAACGCATCGCACAGGAACTGCAACCGATTATTTTTGCCACGTACTTTTCATTCATGACCTCACCGCTTACTTTATCAGCGGCCTCAAAGTGAGCATTGTTGTAGTTACGTGTAGGCATACAGAATAGAGAATTATGAACCAAAACGTTCTCCGCCGTTCCTAAAGTGCGGTACTTCTGAGTAGCAGGCCCTTTCATACGTTCATGGAATTCCTTAACCATATCCATAAACTCATCAGGTTTAGCTGGAACAATATCCCTTGTTCCTCGTACCGCAATAGCCTTAAGATTCTTAGAGCCCATGACGGCGCCCATGCCTGTCCGTCCAGCAGCTCGAGTTTTCTCATTTATAATACAAGCGATCCGACTGAGTTTTTCACCAGCCATACCTATGGAGGCAACACGGATATAGTAGTCTCCAAGTTCATCTTTTATTGCATCCTCGGTTTCACTAGGCGACTTACCCATCAAATGTGCAGCGTCCAACAATTGCACTGAATCATCATCAATCCAGAGGTAAACAGGTTTCTCAGCTTTGCCAGTTAATATAACGGCATCGTACCCTGCTCGCTTCAACTCCGCCCCAAATGTGCCATGTGCGACAGCTTCACCTATTGCACCAGTTGCGGGAGATTTAGAAACAAACGCATGACCGTTTCCAGCTGTGGGGAACATAGTTCCTGATATTGGACCAAGAGCTAAAACAAGGGGGTTTTCGGGGCTGAATGCGTCAACGCCTGCTTTTGAGTTAGCAAGCCACAAGCGCATACCCAGACCTATTCCACCAACGTACTTCTGGGCGTACTCTTCATTTAGTTTTTCAACGCGAGTTTTGCCGGTAGTTAAGTCAACGTAAAGGACTCTTCCTGCATAACCGTACAAATTCTGTGTCCTCCATACGATTATGGAGTTATAGTCAGTTGAAAGCTATATTAACTTAATGGGTGAGCAAATGAAAAGTTATTATTTGATGTTGTAGTGCTACCTTAGATTTTATATGGATCTCTAAGCCGAAAGTTGAAAAAAGAATATGAGATACTAAATTCTTCTAATGAAAACACGTTTGGTAGCGAAGGGACAAAAATTGAAAGTGAAAGTTAACTATTTGGGATTGGTAAAAACTTACACAAATCGCATACAAGACGAAAAAGAACTTTCCGAAGGAACTTCACTTACAGGGTTACTAGACAAGCTTTCATCAGAATTCGGAAAACCCTTCAACCCAGAAATCTATGATCCAAACAAAAAAGAAGTTAAACCCATGTTTGTGATCATGGTTAACGGTGTTCTGATGGATCAAGTAGGAATAGAAACAAAGTTGAAAAATGGCGACAACATAGTGATTATGCCGCTGATGACAGGAGGATAAAACCTCAAAGACAAAAATAACGCAGCAGACTATATTCCTGGAACTAGTAAAGCTTTCGAAGTGGGAAGTGGGAAAAGTTTTATTTTTTTAAAAAAAGTTCAAGATGGAATAAGAGGTTATTTGGTGAGGCATCGTCAAAAGGAGACAAACATGGAGGATGCGTAACAAAAGCAAAATAATCAATCTAATAAATGGAAAAGTTCCCCTTTTGAGCGTCCTAATTGGCACTGCGCTAATTTTAGTTGCCATTGGACCTTTTGAGAATGGGGATACGGAATGGGAATTCCAAGCAACCTCAGGCGTATTGAGATGGGGTATGCCCTACGTGAAAGACATCGGCAACATGATGGATCAGCCTCCACTAGGTTTTTACACCGCAGCATTATTTCTCAAAGCCTTCGGCGCCTCAGCAGATACAGGTGTAATTCTTGTGACTCTGTTTGGACTTGGTTCCATCATAGTTTTGTACAAACTCGGCAAAACTTTTTATGGCGAAAATACCGGTCTATTCGCCGCAGCACTTTTTGCTTTAACGCCATGGTATCTTATCCTTTCACGAAGTTTTCTCATAGATACACAATGCCTATTTCTTAGTCTACTTTGCTTTTTTGTGGGAATCTTGGCTGTCCGTAAAGAGTCTGGCAAGCTAGCAGTGGGCGCAGGTGTTCTTTTTGCTGCAGCACTTCTCACAAAACTGTATGCTGTTTTCATTCTTATCCCCCTTGCTATGTTTTATTTTTTCTTTAGAAAAAAATTGAAACGCTCACTTAACTTAGTGGTTGGGTTTTGCTTACCATCACTAGTATTTGTCCTTTTGTGGTATGAAGTAATTTCAGGGCAAGGAGTACTTTCTGTTTTCAATCACGGCGACTTCTCTAATCCAAATTACGCCAATGTTGTTCCATCTTATTTTTTTGTCATCAATTTCCTTGGAGATTACGGGTTGGGATGGTTTCTTTTAGCAGCCTCAACGCTGTCATTAGGCATCGGTATTATCGGTAGAAAACATTTTGCGAAAACATTTACGTTTGATTTGATTTATATCGCCATCATAGTTTTAGTGGTCAGCGTTAACACCTTCTTGGGAGCAACGCTTAATCTTAAGTCGCCGTATAATAATGCAATAAAGTTTGATTACCAACTCTTGCCCTTCTTCAGTTTGGCAGCAGCATCACTTGCAGGCAAGTGCTTGACAATATTCAATTACGCTAAAACAAAAACCACATTCAAAAAGTGGTTCCTTTTCACAGTTGGCCTCGCAGGGATTTTTCTTCTTAGCGCCGCGTTCTTTGTTAACATACAAGCGGCTCAACAACTTTCCAGATCAGATTACCTTATTTTTAAGGTTGAAAGAAACGTGGATGTAGGCTACAGTCTCTTTAACTTTGATCTTGCAGCTAATAGCAATCAAACACAAAGCATTCAGTATATAGGGTTTACACTTATCCTGTTTGGGTGTTTGTGGCAACTTAGGCAAAAAATTTGGGATGCCTTCCAACCTATGCGACGCTGGATTAAAACAAAGGATGCCCTGTTAACTGAAAACAAAAAACGCTCAATAAAGAACGAAAAAAGAGAGTAGCGCGTAGAGCGCTTGACATTTGTGTATGAATGACAGCTTACTTTTTGGGGGTCTCTACAGTTTGGAATAGGTTTTTGACAGCTTTTTGCCTCGATTTCTGGGCTAGCACTTCAGCACTGACAAAAGATAATGCTTCTTCAGGGCACCACTTGACACATTGAGGTTCGCCTTCAGCGTGGTCGGTGCAACTATTGCAGGTAAAAACAACCTTCTTTTCAGGGTGCATGTTCATTGCTCCGAACTGGCATGCAGCAATACACCAACCGCAACCATTACAGGCATTTTCGTCAACACGAATTATTCCACTGTCTTCTTCTTGACTTAAGGCGTCACGTGGACAAGCAGCTACACATGCAGGATCTTCGCAGTGACGACAGGTAACGGCCAGGTTTGTGAGTGGCCCTAAACGCATAGCGCGGATGCGGGATTTAGTCGGATTGAATGTGTTTTCGTTAACCATAGAACAAGCATATTCACAGACAACACAACCGATACATTTCTCAGGGTCAGCAGTTACAAATTTTCGGTCTTGTGGGCGCACCATTTTAGTTGCCTCCTTGCTCAGCTTTTTCAGCGATGTAAGCGTAATTTTCGAGTCCTAATTCTTTAAGTTTCTCCAGTGTTGGAATACCTTCAGCTGACCAGCCTCTTGAAGCGTAGTAGTCGTCTAAGCCAATTTGGAATTCTTCTTCGCTGACACATACGCCTTTGGCAGGCCCTTCGTCTGGAACAGGAACATTCTTTATCTTCCAAGGCAACGTGTCATATTTTCTTGTACCTTTGCCTTCGCGTATGTTGAAGAGACGAGCAAGGTTTTCAATTCTGTCGCCAGCTTTAGCCATCTCCTCAGGAGTCATGGGTATACCAGTTGCTAGTGCGTAGTAGTTTGCTAAGTCTTTCCAACCGTCGTAATAAGTACCGCGGGAGAACTTGCACACAATTAGGGAGTCGATAATGTTGTACATTTTGCTTTCATCAGTGATCATCTTGCCACGTCCTGGCTCAATCTTGAAGCGATTAACTTTTCCTTTGACGTCAGGAGAGTAAGCACCGTTTCTCAAGTGGCAAGCACCACGGAACGCAACGCTGAAACCAAGCGCCGCCGTCTTCAAAGTTCGCAAGTCATAACCTGGGAGTTCTAAACCTTTAATGTGACATGCGTACTTGGGGGCGTCGCCGCCTATTAGCTCAGCTGCTTTTGCAACACCTTCAGCTAAAATGTTACCAAGCCAGCCTTCACGTTTACCAATCTTGTGGATAATTGCGATAAGAGCTTCGGCGTTTCCGAAGTTAAGCTCTATTCCGTCGGTTTGTTCTTTAGTTATTATACCGTGCTCATAAAGATCCATGGCAAAAGCGACAACCACACCTATTGATATGCCGTCCATACCGTATTCGTTTACAATGCGCATAGCTTCAATTATAGCGTCTAAGCGATCAATACCACAAAGTGGACCCATAGACCAGAGACATTCAAACTCAAGTCTTGAAGTGGAACCTTTATATGGCCCTTCTGGGACAACCGCGATGTGGTCGCAACGCATACCGCATGTCGCACAACCAACAATCTTCTTGACGTAGTGTTCGTTGAGGTATTCGCCACTGACTTTATGGGCACCTTCAAAAGTTGCATTCGTCCAGTTCCTAGTCGCCAAGGCAGAAAGAGAGTTCAGAACCAAAACATTCTCAGGTGTGCCAAGGGTTTTGTATTTTTTAGTTGCTGGACCTTTCATACGCTCATGAATAAGTTTAACAAATTCTCTAAAACCATTCATATCCGCGACGTTAACATCCTTTGTTCCTCTGACCGCTACAGCCTTCAGATTTTTGGAACCCATAACACCACCCATGCCGCTGCGCCCAATGGCGCGGAACTCATCATTAATTATAGCTGCAAAGCGGCAGAGTTTTTCTCCTGCTTCTCCGATTGCTGAGACACGTATGTAGAAGTCGCCGAGTTCCTCCCGAATGGTCTTATCAGTGTGACCAACAGTGGCATACTTCAGGTGCTCCGCGTTCATGATTTGAACCTTGTCATCATCAATCCATAAGTAAGATAGTCGTGGAGCTTTACCTGTGATTATTACCGCGTCGTAACCTGCCCTTTTCAAGTCAGGACCAAAAAAGCCATGTGCCTTAGCTTCGCCTACGCCACCCGTAGCAGGCGACTTGGAAACAACTGCGTAACCGTTCCCAGCTGTTGGGCCCATAGTCCCGCTAAGTGGTCCCGTCAGATAGATAAGTGGGTTATCTGGGTCATAAGCGTCAGTTCCAGGCTTTGAATTATCCATAAGGAGCTTGATACCAAGCCCAATTCCCCCGATGTATTGTTTAGCCATTTCCTCAGTTAATGGCTCAGTGCTTATCTGCCCAGTGGTCAAATTAACACGCAATATTTTTCCAGCGTATGAATACATTAGTTTTTACCTCTATACGTGTTGGTTTAGTATAGGCAGGTAAAACAGATATAAACCTAATGGAATGTTGAAGGGGAAACTCATGTTTAGCAGTGCATACGTTATGGAAGCAGCTTTTTTAAAACTTTGACGATTTTTTCTGCAGTTTTTTCGACTTCGGCGGTTAATCCTTCACCGAAATCAAATTTTTTAGGCTCAATCAGAAGCAACGCTAGTTTTCCACCGCTCATTTTTGTTATGTATTCGCAGAAAACTCTCAAAGGCAACATATGTGTGGATATAGCAGGGAAATTTGCTACTTTATCAGCGTCAAACAGTCGCACTTCACCGGGCGATAACTGCATGATGGCGGCGTCTATTAGAAGCACATGAGAAGGTTTAAGCTCAATTATTTCATCCATAAAACTTTCTGGCACTGTTTCACATTCAATGAGGTGTACATTTTTGGAAATATGCCCTTGAAGATCTTGGACAATTTTTACGCCAACAAAGTCATCAAAACGTATTGGATTTCCAATGCCAGCTATTACTACAGTTTTTGAGTTTTTTAACCAACGAGCTAATTCATTTTCAAAGTCATACGACACGTAAGCAGGATCCAAAGAAAAACACACAACTAAAAAAGAAGAAGGGGTAAGCTAATTTTAGCGTTTAAGCGTTTGAATTAACTGCTTGTTACTATCGAAGACTTCAACGGTTAAAGGCATTTGACCAACAGCGAAGTGTGTTGCACATCCGAAGCAAGGGTCGTATGCTCTAAAAGCCATTTCTACTTTGTTGAGGATCCCTTGGTCAACTTTGCCGCCGCGGATTAGGCCTTTAGCCGCGTCGCGGATGCTTATGCATATAGCAGGGTAGTTGTTGGTTGTGGCTACAATCATGTTGACGTCTTTAACGAGGGCATCTTTGTCTAAAACGTAGTGGTGAATGAGGGTACCTCGTGCAGCTTCAACGACGCCTATGCCTTCACCCGGTGTGCCTGGTTTGTTGCGGACTTGGGGGCTTGTGATTTCTGGATCTTTGGCAAGTTGGACTGCCCGCTCGGCAGCGTAAAGCAACTCAATTAGCCGTGCCCAATGGAAGGCAAGAGTACCATGAACGGGTTTGCCCAATGTTTTATACATGACTTCGTATTCTGCTTGTGCAAGCGGAGTCGCCATGCCAGCGGCAGCGTTCAATCGTCCAAGCGGACCAACACGGTAAATCCCGCTATCAGCACCATCAACTAAACCTTTCCAGCCGATTTTCTTAAGGTACGGGAATTTGGCGTATGACCACTCTTCGACATGTTCTGCAATGTGTTTGAGGTAGTCTTGGGACTCGAACTTGATGAATTCTTTAGCTGCAGGATCAACAACACGGATTTTGCCGTCGTAGAAGTTAACGTTGTTTTTGTCGTCAACGGTACCCATGTAGTAGGTTTTCATCGTATATGCATCGCTTTTGATCATGTCCACGTATTTGCTGTTGGCTAAAACTATGTCGTGGAAAATTTTCAAGGTAAACTTAGCAAATTCGACACAGGACTTTGCCATTTTTTCAATTTCCTGTCGGTTTTCTTCGCCCAAAGGTTTAGACATACCGCCGGGTAAACCACAAACAGGGTGGGTTGCCTTACCACCAAGGATTTCGGTGATCTTTTGTCCATAAGCTCTGTGTTTGATTACCTCTTTAGCTACGTCTAAACCAGCTTTTTCAATTACGCCTAGAATATTGCGTTTTTCTGCAGGAGCATCAGGCCCAACAATGAAGTCTGGACCGCCTAAGTAGTAAAAGTGCAAAGTGTGGTCGTAAATGTAATAACCACAATACATTAGTTCACGAAGCTTCTTTGCTGCCGAAGGAGGCTCAACATTGAATGCTGCGTCTAAAGCTTTAACTGAAGCAAAGTGGTGAGCGACAGGACAGACACCGCAGATTCTTGTGGTAAGCTGAGGCATAAGTTCGGCGCGTCGACCAATACAGAATTTTTCGAAACCACGAAGTTCAGGGACTTTTAGGTAAGCGTTTTCTACATCGCCTTTGTCGTTGAGGAATATTGAAACGTTGCCATGACCTTCGAGCCGTGTAATGGGGTCTATGAGTATTTCTTTCATTTTTTAATCACCTTCCGTTTGAGTATGGAAGCAGGCAAACTATACATATAGAACGTGCCAACGGGATCTTTAATTTGACTCATCAACTTTTCAACGTCCTCTTCAGTGTACTGCCCTAGCTCTTTATCTGTACCAAGGATAGAAGCAAGAGCAGTTATCATACCTGCACCGACTTCGGGCTGATTTGGAGTTGCTCCACCACAGCCTGTGCAAGGCATATCAACTTTTAAGCATTGAGCACCACACCCACTACGAGTTGCAAAACCCATGCAAATTATGCCTTGCTCCATAAGGCAACGTTCTGGTTCAGGAGTTTTTTCGTAGACACGATAAATCTTTGTGATTTTCTTGTTTTCGCGTTTTCTGGGGCACTCATCACAAACTGCCTTTAGGGGTGCAAGTACAGAGCCCTTTGGAGGCAATTTACCTTTTGCAATAACGTCTATCGCGTTACTGATTAGCTTGACTGGAGGTGGACATCCAGGCAAGAAGTAGTCGACATCCACTGTTTGAGCAAGAGTTTGTACACTATCGTAGAACTCGGGAATCTTCAAAGTGCCTTCTTTCACCGTTGTCTCAGTCTTGGGCACTACCGCTTTGGGATTGACATTTGATTTATCTTTCAGGTATACTTGCTCAAAAATTTCGTCGCGGTTATGAAGATTTGCTAATCCAGGTATGCAACCTTCGTGAGCACAGGATCCAAAAGCGATAAGAGTCTTGGATTTCTTGCGCAGAAGCTTCGCCATGTGTTCTTGCTCAGAATTCCGTATAGAACCATTAAAGAACGTGATATCGATGTATTTGTCGGGCATAGCCTCAACATCTTTATACTTCACGTCCATGGCTACAGGCCAGAACACAATATCGGCGATTTTAACTACATCAAGGATTTTCTCGTTGATGTCTAACACGGCGATTTCGCAGCCGCCGCAACTTGCAGCCCAATAAAAGGCTATTTTTAGTTTTTGGCTCATTTAATTTGCACCTTCATTTATTTGTTTTAATAATTTTGAGGTATCAACTCTGAGTTCGTTAAAGGCAAGTTCGTCAGGCTTCATACCCAATGCTAAACCGAGCAGTTGTGGGTAATGCAAAATAGGTATACCGTATGCTTCGTTGAACATTTTCTCGATTCGCAACTCGTTTGTATCGAACATTATGTGGCAGAATGCGCAGATTGTTATTAAAGCTTGCGCGTCAACCATCTTCACATGATTCAGTTTATCCCTAGCTAGCTGTAACGCAACTTTATCACTTACGCCCACACTGGGAGCGCCGCAGCATTCAGTTTCATCTATATAATCTAAACAGGTTGCCCCTGTAGCCTCGATGAGCTTTTTGAGAGTCTGCGGGTCTTCAGGGTTATCAAAGCCTATGTATTCTTTGGGACGTAACAAATGACAACCTACGTGCTCAGCGACTTTCAACATTGTAAGAGGTTTAACCACAGATTTCTTTATGTTGTCTACACCGACGTCTTCCATGAGAACCTGCATGATGTGTTTAGTTACTACCGTCCCCTTAAATTCCAAACCTGACTCCTTTAGCTGCGCGTTGATTTTTTCTCTTAAAGCTTTGTCGTCCTTCAAAATTTTAGTAACTTTCTTTAAAGTGCCTGCACATCCTGGACACAAAGTAAGTATATTTAGCCCTGTTTTTTCCGCTACAGCCAAGTTTCTAGAAGCCAAAACCAGCATCATCTCGTGGCTAACTGGGTCTAAAGGTAGACCACAACAATTAAACTCAGGCATTTCAACCAACTCTACCCCTAGTTTAGCGAGAACTTTGCGGGCTGAAATTTCATAAGCAGAAACACGGTAAGGAACAGCGCACCCAAGAAAAATCAAGTATTTACTGTTGTTACTCATTCCGTTCACTCTTCTTCTCAATGTACCTCATGAAATTTACACCTTTGAGACTTTTCCGTATAGCTTCAGGATTGCCTTTTGGCAGAGGGGGTAAACCCATACTTTCACGTTTTTTGATTCTCAAGTCAGGGATCTTATACGCATAACCTGACTCCAATATACTACAGGCTTGATCTTTGAAAACTTGGGGAACACAACCGTTTTCTGCAGCTAAGTTACGAAGCACACGAATAACACTAGCAACCTCTACATCTTGAGGGCACCGATCAGTACAGGTAAAACACGCAGCGCAAAGCCAGAGGGTGCCACTCTTAAGAATACGATCTTTTAATCCAAGCTGCGCCATACGAATTATGGTACGTGGTCGGTAGTCATCACTAAACCTTGCAACAGGGCAGTCGGAGGTACAAGTTCCACATTGATAACATTTTAACAAGCCCTCTCCGCCATGCATTTTTATAAGTTCATACTTAAATTTTGGATCAAACTCTGAAGCACGAATAGGCTCCTTGTTTGAGGATGCTGCTACGTTTTCCGTCATTAAACAATACTCTCCCCAACGGTGCAATGTAAACCCAAGTTGCCAACCCAACCATCATGTACGATGGCGAAATTTAATAAAACTGTTGAAAGCAAATGGCATAGGGAAGTAGCCGCCTTTTGATTCTCAACTTTAGACAGCACATTGAAGCACCGTGTGTGCATAGTGGTTCAAAAAGCCCATTTCCACTACATAAATGTTCGGTCATAGAGAAAGACATTCACCCCATTAATCACCCCTGTTTTACCCATAGTTTAGGGGTGGCTGAATTATGAAAAAACGTGTATTATGGAGATTTTTTTAGAAAGCATTAAATGTTAACCTTTCGATTATTTGGGAGGATAGATCTGCAACTTAAAATCTGGGGCAGAAAGTAAATATGAAAATAATATCAAAAGATGAGTTTTCCAATTTTGTTGATGCACTGATAAAGGATGAAAAATGGAACGTGATAGGGGTCAAAGCTAAAGGCGACAAATTCGCCTTTGGACCTCTGGAGAACGCCAACGAGCTTCGTTTAGATTATGATGTAACGCTTCTACCACCTAAGAAATACTTTTTTCCTCAACGTGAAACTCTTTTCACGTATAACTTAGCTGATGGATCTTCTGCCAAAAACCCTGAAACTAAACCTTCTGTGATAATCGGTGTTCACCCTTATGATATTGTAGCCCTGTTTCACATGGATGAAATCTTTAGAGACACCAAATCTGACCCCCACTATTTTGAAAAAAGAAACTCTACTGTAATTATTGGCGTCAACATGCAGAAAATGTCTAAATGGAATTTCGCCCCCTATATGGGATGCGCCATTGTTGATTATGGCTATGATTTGATGCTTACAGACTTGGGAAACAGGTATGCCATAAGTGTAGGATCTCAAAAAGGAGGAGAGTTACTTTCTAAATACGCCAAAAACGTCAACAGCGCTCTTGCCCGCGATATCCAGTTGGTGGGGCAAAAGAAACGAGAAATAATGAATATGTCTCAACAGAAATTTGATTTTTCCACCGAAATGATCCCTGAATTGCTCAAAGAAACTTATGAGGAAAGTGGTTTCTGGGAAAAACACGCTGAAAAATGCTTAGCCTGTGGTTCTTGTGTTCTAGTTTGCCCCACCTGTTACTGCTTTGACGTAAAAGACAATCCCGACCTTGCCCTTGAACAAGTCGAACGCATACGCACGTGGGATGGCTGTTTACTCGAAGATTTCGCCAAGATAGCGTCAGGAGAAAACTTCCGTCCCACGCGCCCCACGAGATATCGACATCGATACTTCAAAAAAGGCAAATACCTTTTTGACAGATTCGGTTTTATATCCTGCGTAGGCTGCGGTAGATGCTCATCAAACTGTCTTCCAAACATCGCAAATCCTGTGGAACTATTCAACGATATGTACCATGAAATTCACAGCAAAGGAGTCAAAGTTAGCCCTGCTCAAACACCAGAAGTTAATATCCAAACCGAAGGCAACATCGACTATGTGCCAAGACTTGCAACAATCATCAACAAAACAGTCATGACACCCAACGAGACCCTCTTTGAAATCAAGATGGATGACGGTTCAGAACTGGGACACAAACCCGGCCAGTTTGCAGAGATTTCAGTTTTTGGAATAGGCGAAGCGCCCATCTCAATTTCTTCACCACCTACAAAGAAAGGGTCGTTTGAAATTTGCGTAAGAAAAGTGGGTAACGTTACAAACAAATTGCATACACTTAAAGTAGGAGATAAAGTCGGCGTAAGAGGACCCTTCGGAAACGGCTTTGATGTGGATGCTTTAAAGGGTAAAGACTTGTTGTTTGTAGCAGGAGGTTTAGGTATTGCACCGCTGCGGTCACTATTCAATTACGTCGTAGATAAACGTAAAGAGTTCGGGCATGTAGTTTTGCTCTATGGATGTAAAGAACCAAGAGAATTACTCTTTAGTAAGGAAATGGAGGAGTTAGCTCGCAGACCTGATGTGGAGTTCAAAGCTACTGTGAACTGGTGCCCTGATGGTGAATCGTGGGGTGGAAACATTGGTGTAATCACAACCCTGATTCCACAGGTCTCTTTTGACCCGGACAAAATTTACGCTATAGTCTGCGGACCACCGGTCATGTATAAATATGTAATTGCTGACTTGAAAGCTCGCAAAGTTCCAGACGACCACATAATTGTGTCGCTAGAGCGCCGAATGAAGTGTGGTGTAGGTAAATGTGGTCACTGTCAGATTAACCAAATCTATGTTTGCAAAGATGGCCCCGTTTTTAATTATTCAAAAATAAAAGGAGTCCCGGAGGCGTTATAAAATGAAGCCGAAAGTTGCTTTCTTTGATTTTGCAGGTTGCGAGGGAGACCAGTTGCAGGTTGCCAACTTGGAAGAAGACTTGCTAACGTTACTTGGTCAAGTTGAAGTTGTGAGTTTCAGAGAGATCATGAAAGAGCATAACGAAGACTATGACATAGCTTTCATTGAAGGTTCCTGCACTAGACTGCAAGATGAAGACAGATTGAAGCAAATCAGAAAAAACGCTAAAATTGTTGTTGCCATCGGTTCATGTGCAACTATAGGGGGCATAAACGCTCTTAAAAACTACAAAAATCTCGACGAAGTCCGCCAAATAGTTTATGGTGAAAGTGCTAGACTTTTTGATACATACGCTGCAAGACCCATAGACGCTATAATTCCGGTGGACGCATATGTACATGGTTGCCCCATTGACCGCAATGAGTTTCTGCAAGTGGTAAAATCTTTGTTGCTAGGAAAGAAACCTGAAGTACCCAATTATCCTGTTTGTGTAGAGTGTAAGAAAAACGAGAACATATGTGCGTTTGACAGGGGACAGTTCTGTGTAGGACCCGTAACACGAGCAGGCTGTAACAGCTGCTGCATTAATGAAGGAACAATTTGCTGGGGCTGTCGTGGATTAATTGATAATCCTAACGAGAACAGCCAAAAAGAAATTTTGATCAAGTATGGACTTACAGTAGACGATGCTATTGGCAAGTTTAAGTTGTATTTTGGTTGGCAGGAGGGTAAACGATGAAAGACGAAAAAGGCTGTGAAAAAAATTTGGAAATTAAAGTGCACTACGTTACAAGAGTAGAAGGCCACGGTAACATCTATGTAAACGTAAAAAACGGTACATTAGAGAAGTGCGAGTGGAGTATTCCTGAGGCACCACGATTTTTTGAGGCTATGGTTGTGGGTCGCCACTGGAACGAACTGCACCACATAACTTCTCGTATATGCGGTATCTGCAGCATCGGGCACACATTGGCTTCGCTAAAGGCCACAGAAGCAGCGATGGGCATAACTATAAGTGAACAAGACCTAAAATTAAGGAAGCTGGCATTGCACGCTGAAAACCTGCAGAGTCACATCTTACACATTGGGTTTTTGGTTCTGCCAGATTTACTTGGTGTAGGTTCAGTTATCCCCTTGGCAACATCGAACCCAACTGAAGTGAAAACTGTTCTGAGCCTGCACAGAATGGCAAATGAAATGTCTAACGTTATTTGTGGAAGAACGACACACCCTCAAAGGTTAATACCTGGGGGTTTTTCGAAGATACCAACGATGAAAGAATTGGTAGCTTTGCGCAAGAGACTTCAAGATTCGCTTTCAAGTATTGAAGCGGTGGCTAATCTTGTTGAGAGTACCGCAAAGTTTCCTGATTTTAAAAGAGAAACAGAGTTCATCGGTTTAACCAGCGCCGACGAATATGCACTCTATGATGGACAGCTAGCTTCAACCGACACTGGTAATGCGCCGGTAAAAGAGTATCTTTCATACACTAATGAGTACATCGTACCGATATCCACAGCAAAAAGAGCAAAGCATGCTCGTGACTCTTACATGGTAGGTGCACTCGCGAGGTTCAACCTCAACTATGAGAAACTGTCGCCTTTTGGCAAAAAAGTAGCAGGGATATTTGGCTTAAAACCGATTTGCCACAACCCCTTCATGAACAATATTGCACAACTTGTAGAGATAGCTCACAGTGTAGAAGATTCAATCCGTTTAATAGATGAATTGGAAGCTACAGGTTTAAAGCCACAGCCAGAATACCATAAACTAGACATAAAAATCAAGGCGGGATCTGGTGTTGGAGCAGTTGAAGTCCCAAGAGGAATACTTTTCCACGACTACACCTACAATGCCAAAGGAGTTTGCACAAAAGCAAATTGCATAATACCCACCAATCAGAACCACGGTAACATAGAGTTAGACATGAAAGCACTCATACCAAAAATCCTCGATAAAACACCTAAAGAGGTAGAATTGACACTTGAGATGCTAGTTAGGGCTTATGACCCATGCATCTCTTGTTCTACCCATTACTTAACCGTGAATTTCGTTTGAGGTGAACCTATTAAGCGGAAGCTATTCCTTCAGCTTGTCTAACTCCAACTTTTTCTTCCTGCTTTAGCAAACCATTTTTAGTTTTTTCATTTTGATTTCCTGCAGATTTTTGAGGGTTGCTACATTGTTCTATTGCATCTTCTGCCTTGAGATCCAAAATACCTCTCACCGTGCCATCGTTTGAATATTCAATGCTAAAACCCATCTTCTTTGTTAAACTTAATGCACGATAGTTATCAGGCAGCATGATGCAGTAAACGGTTTCAACCTTCATTTCTTTAGCTATGTCTAAGACGTAATCCACCATTTTTGTGCCTAACCCTAAGCCCTGCCATGGGTCAGCTACAAGGAAAGCGATTTCACCGCTTTTACCGTCAGGTTCAATGCTTAGACGGGTGACGCCAAGGATTTTTCTTTGACCTTTTTGGGTAAGTTCTGCCACAATAGCGATTTCTCTGTCGTAGTCTATATTGCAATAGCGCACGCGAACTTCATGAGGAGTATCTTTGAGCATTTGGAAAAAGCGGTAACGAATGGATTCTTCGCTGAGGCTTTGAAACATTTCAAGCCAAAGAGGCTCATCTTCAGGTTTTATGGGTCGCAGTAAGACAGTTTCCCCGTTTTTGAGAGACCAAAGTTTTTCATATTTCTTGGGGTAGGGGCTAATGACCATGTGTTCATGAGGCTCAAGTTTTCTACAAGAGCGCTCTTTATCAACTACAATTCGAGCGTCTAAGATGCAGGCTTCATTGGCATTTAATAAAAGAGGGTTTACGTCTATTTCTTTTATTTGCGGAAAATCCATCAGCAATTGCGAGAACAACAATAAAGTTTCTTCAAGTTTTTTGATGTCAACAGGTGGATAGTTACGGTAACCTTTAAGGAGTTGGTAAACTTTGGTTTCCTCCAGCATCCTTCTGATAAGAGTTGTGTTTAACGGTGGAAGACCTATGGCATAATCTTTGAAAAGTTCCACACCAACACCTCCCATCCCGAAAAGAATTATAGGACCAAAAAGAGGGTCAGTTTTAGCGCCAATTATTATCTCATGACCTTGTTTCTGCACCATTGGTTGTACAGTCACACCAATTATTTGAGCCTCAGGGTTGTATGCGGTGGCACGTTGTATCAGCGTACCAAAGGCTTCTCTTACTTCAGCAGGAGAGTTAACGTTAAGGATTACACCGCCAGCGTCGCTTTTGTGTATAATTTGTGGAGATAGAATCTTTAAGACAACAGGGAAACCCATCTTTTGAGCATAAGCGATGGCTTCCTCTACATTATTGGCAACTGCGGTTTCTATAACAGGAAAGTTGTAGTACTTGAGAATTTTTTTCGCTTCGTCTTCAGTTAGGACATCTCGATTTTCTAATGCAGCACTTCTAAGGATGACGTTTATGGGGCGTTTTGGCGGTGCCACGTCTACAGACAATTCTTCAGGAGTTTCATAGATCAATTCAAGATTACGCTGATATTGGTACATGTACATATAAGTTTTAATGGCCTGTTCAGGAGTGGAATAAGTAGGTATGTTGTTGGCGTTGAGGATGCGATTTGCCTCATCTACTGCGTCGTATCCCATAAAGCTAGTCAAAATGGTTTTGTTTTGGTATGTCTTGCTCTGAACTAACTCAACAATATTCTTTGCGATGTCAACTGCTGCAGACACGGCTTGTTGGGTAAAAATCACAAGTATGCCATCGATGTTTTCATCATTTAAACAAGCTTCAACTGCAACTTTATAACGATCGGCTTTAGCGTCTCCTAAAACATCGATGGGATTACCACGGCTCCAAAACGGCGGTAAAACACTGTTGAGGGTATCAAAAGTTTTCTGACTCAGCTTAGCTAACTGCCCACCGCGCGCAATCAGAGAGTCAGTAGTCATCACACCTGGTCCACCAGCATTTGTAATTATAGCTAATCTTGGTCCTCGGGGTAAAGGCTGCGTACCTAAAACCTCTGCAGCATTAAATAAATCGGCAATCTCGTCGACGCGTACTATCCCTGCGCGTTTGAAAGCGGCGTTGTAGATGGCGTCTTCCCCTGAGAGAGAACCAGTGTGTGAAGCCGCAGCTTTGGCGCTTTCATTGAACCGGCCAGACTTAACGACTATAATAGGTTTAGTTCTTGCAAAGTGCCGTGCAGCACTCATAAATTTTCGGGCTTCTGTTATACCTTCCACATACATAAGAATACTTTTGGTTTTAGGGTCGGTGCCAAAAAAATCAATGAGATCCCCAAAATCCACGTCGATCATGGAGCCAACAGAAACAAAGTTGCTGAAGCCGATGTTTTCGTGAATAGCCCAGTCAAGAATTGCGGAACCCAACGCGCCACTTTGGCTAAGAAAAGCAACTTTACCTGGTTTTGGCATCTTGTCCACAAAAGTAGCGTTGAGATTTATTGAAGGACGAATAACCCCTATACAGTTGGGACCTATAACTCGTAAACCATATTTTTTGGCTACATAAAGAATTTTTTCCTCTAAGGCCTTGCCTTCAGCCCCTGTTTCTTTGAAGCCAGCAGAAACAATAATTACTCCTTTTACCCCTGCACGACCACATTCCTCCACCACATCAGGAACCGTTTTTGCAGGGGTAGCTATAATGGCGAGGTCCACAGATTCAGGAATTTGTTCTACAGAAGGATAAGTTTTCACTCCGAGAATTTCAGATTTACGAATGTTGACGTAGTAGACTCTCCCTAGATAGCCTGAGTTAGTAAAATTTTTTACTATTGCGTAGCCCACTGAACCTTCAGTATCGCTTGCACCAATTATGGCTACACTTTTTGGGTTAAATATTTTGTCGAGGTTTAAAGTCGCCAACTGTAAACACCCTTACAGCTTAGCGTCGTGAAAGGGCAGAAATTAAAATGTTATGTAAACATAACCAGTCTCTTCTTGATAAATATTCCATAAATAACCATTTGTATAAAAATCAAGAACATCGAAGATGGGTGTGCCCGCCTTAAAAAAGGATCCAATAAAAGCAAAAGGATAGAACAAAACAGGTTAACTCTGCCCCTACCGCATCCCCGCTAATTCTTTTATATACCGTTTATGTTTAAAAATAAGATAATTATAAAAGTAAAAGGCACTTGTTTAGTGTTAATTTAGGATGAACAACAAAAACACAGGTATTTTGCGCTTACATTATTGAAGAAAAGTAACAAGAGCTAACAAATTGAAAGTTATAACATCAAGCAAAAGAAATTTACTGGAACGCTTAAATAATATCCAAATTGTACTTCACATGGTCAACAATGGACACAACAAAAGGATCAAACATACGCATTTTTAACACTCTTACACGTCAAAAAGAAAATTTTTCCCCTCTTGAAGAGGGGAAAGTGCGTATGTATACTTGTGGACCAACAGTCTACGACTATGCCCATATCGGAAATTTTCGTGCCTTCCTTTTTGAGGATCTCTTAAAACGTTGGTTGAAACATAGAGGTTTCAAGGTTACACATGTTATGAATTTAACAGATGTTGACGATAAAACCATAAGAGGCAGCCAAAAACAGCGAAAACCACTTAAAGAATACACGGACTTTTATATTAAAGCCTTCTTTGAAGATATAAAAACTCTCAACGTTGAACCAGCTGATGTTTATCCACGAGCAACTGAGCACATCCCAGAAATGGTCAGCATAATCAAAACTCTTCTCGAAAAAGGTATCGCCTATCGAGGTGAGGACAACAGCATCTACTATGACATCAGCAAATTTTTGGCCTACGGTAAACTCAGTCACATTAAAACTCAAAAGCTCAAAGCAGGTGCTAGAGTGAAACAAGACGAGTACGCCAAAGAAGAGGCGCGGGATTTTGCCCTTTGGAAGGCATATACTCCTGAAGATGGAGACGTTTTCTGGGAAACTGAATTGGGCAAGGGCAGACCCGGTTGGCACATTGAATGCTCAGCTATGAGCATGAAATACTTAGGCGAAACATTCGACATACACTGCGGTGGAATTGACAATATGTTTCCCCACCATGAAAACGAAATCGCCCAAAGTGAAGCCGCTACAGGTAAACCTTTCGTCCGCTATTGGATGCACAATGAACACTTACTGGTTGAAGGAAAAAAAATGTCAAAGCGTTTTGGCAACTTTTACACCCTTCGGGATCTGCTCAATAAAGGGTATGATCCATTGGCAATTAGATATTTACTTTTATCTACCCATTACCGCCAACAGTTTAACTTCACGTTTGAAGGGTTAAACGCTGCAAAAAGCGCCATTGAACGACTCAAAAATTTACAACGTCGACTTCAAGACGCAAACGGTAAAACTATCGGAGAAAAACTGACTCAGCTAATATACAAAGTGCAAGCAGGTTTCAGTGAAGCCATGGATGATGATCTCAACATCAGCGTGGCATTAGCAGAACTGTTTGATTTCGTACGAGAAATCAACAATTTGCTGGATATCAATGCGATAACCAAAGAAGAAGCCGTCAAAGTTAACCAACTCATATCTGACTTTGACAAAGTTTTAGGAGTAATACCTAAAGCTGAGCAGGAAAAATTACCTCAAGAAGTAGAAGCACTCATAAAACAACGTGAAGAGGCGCGCAAGGCTAAAGACTGGAAAACTGCTGATGAAATCCGCCAGAAACTCAGATTTATGGGTATAACTCTTGAAGATACACCGCAAGGTATCAGATGGAAGAAAGAAAAAGGTTAACCTAAATTGCTTTCACCGTTGAAGTTCCATTTGTCAGTTGCATACTTTTCCCTATAGAGTTTTTCTGCCAGTTCACGCTCTGCAGTGGTCAATTCATCCTTGACTGTCTGCACATCTTCTACAACTTGAATCCCAAGCGCCACTGCGAAGCCATGCGCCATAGCGTTCGCAACCGTCTCAGGCCTAATGGTGTGACCCAACTCGTTTTGGACACTTGTTATTTTATTTTTTGCCACATTAACCACCTGCATACATGAACTCGCCCAAGGTACACGCAACAGAGTGAACATCTTTGGTAAATCAACATTTAGTAGTAATGTCCCATGCTGTAAAACAACGCCGCTTTTGTTAGCTTGAGCACTCCCAGAAATTTTTTTACCGTTAACAGTCAAATTAGGACAATTTTTAGAGTCACCTCCATTATAATCTGCAACTATACCCATCAATCGTAACGCATGGCTCATAGCCGAGTAAATTTTTGAGTAAACTTCCGCTAAATCCTTAGTGCCCAAATTTTCGGTCTTAGCAACCACACTGTAGGTTACCTCACCCTCAGAATCATGATAGACAGTGCCGCCGCCACTAACTCGCCTAACAACTTCAACCCCCAGTCTTTGACAGTTTTCCAAATTGACCTCATTCTCTATTTTCTGAAACCTTCCAATCGACACAGCTGAAGGCTGCCAACGATAAAACCTCAACGTATCAGGGACAGTCCCCGCAATGCGAGCACGCAAAATAGCCTCGTCGATAGCCATATTCATAAAAGGGTGAAAACTTTCAAGCCTAAGTAACCGCCACACTCTCATGCAACTTCACCCATTAACAACATGACTTCTTTAAGAACAAGCAACTATAAATAGCTGAACACGCCAGACAAGAAAAAATATTCAATAAAAACTGTATACTGCATTTGTGCTATTTTTATATATACGCAAAATAATAATCAAACCTTGTGAATCCAGAATTTATTGGATTGTGTACAAAAAATGAGAAAGACTATCTTTAAAAAAATGGAAGCTCAAGGCTTAATTGCTAATTATAATCGCCTTCGCAAAAATCTGCCGCCTAAACTGCCTGAAAGAGTTTACATGGTTGATGAGAGTTTCCGCGAAGGCATCAAAGCACCCACAGTCTTTCTAACATACGTAGAGAAACTTAAACTTGCCAAAATGATGGATGAAACAGGCATAGCTGTTATAAACATTGGCTTTCCAGGTTTAACAGAAGAAGAGAAACGGGCCGTCAAACGCATCGTGAATGAAAGTTTTGAGAAATCAACACTCACTGCCTCAGCAGGAGCAAATAAGGCGCATGTTGATGCCTGCTTAGAAGTGGGAATGAAAGAAATTAACATCGAAGCTCCATTCAACGGCTTGAATCTTCAGTATAGGCTTAAAATCACAAAACAAGAAGCCCGCAGGCGCATAGTAGAAAGCATTGAATACGCCAAAAAACATGGTTTAAAAGTTAATTTTGTTCTATCAGACGGGTCAAGAACCACCTTGGAAGACATAATAGAAGTTTTTGAAGCAGCAGTAGCGGCAGGAGCAACTAAACTATCCTTAGCAGATACAGTAGGTTTCCTAAGACCTCTGGCAACCCGGTATCTTATTTCTCACGTCCGAGATGATTTATCAGACGCCGTTAAAAAGAACGTGCCGTTGTCAATTCACTGCCACAACGACTTCGGTTTGGCAACTGCCAATACCCTTGCAGCGGTGGAGGAAGGGGTAACATATGTACATACTACTGTCGTGGGCTTTGGTGAGAGAGCGGGTCTAGCACCGTTTGAGGAAGTAGCAACCGCCTTAGAACTTCTCTACAACATCGATACAGGAGTAGACCTAGAACGCATCTACAGACTTGCCCAGTTAGCTGAAAAATCTTTTGCGTTACCTATACAGTTCCACAAGCCCATTGTTGGTGATAACACTTTCACTCATGAAGTAGATGAACACGTGGAAGGAACACTGTCTCACCCGTTAATGTTTGAGCCGTTCCCACCTGAAATTGTCGGGCGCGAAACTTCGCTGTTCGTGGGCAGAAACACAGGGCAAACTTTACTTCAAAGTTTGTTGGAGAAAGCAAGTATACGTGCTTCGCCTAGGCAGATAGATGAAATATTACGTCATATAAAAGGTCCACAAGAGAACTTAGATAAAGGCGAAGCACAAATGGCTTTCTACCAAGTAAAAAAGCTTCTGAAGGACTTGCAGAAAGGACTTGCGATGCCTGAATTCTGGCGGCTTGTCGAGCAGGTGACCAGACAGAAACCCAAGTTCCCTGAACCTAAGGATAAAGCGGAAAAAACACTGCAAGAAAATTAGTTTCTACATAGTCTTTTCTATTTTAGTGTAAGTTGCTTGCTGATTAAGAACGCTTCTTTTGTAGTGACGCGTCTTGGATAGTTATAGATTGGCCCACTGGGTTTTTCATTGTAGAATGGTCTGTTACAATCTGGGCAACCAGAGGTGAGAAAAGGCTCTCCAGACTCAATTATAGGAAGTAGTTTCTCTTTTGGAACACCAAACGCTGTTATTTTTTCTTTCTTGTCAAAGTGCATATCTTCAAATCTTGTCATACAGTTTACAATTAAGTATCTGGCAAGTTGGATACGTCTGTATGTCTCTATAGAGGGTTGTGGTTTACTTGATAGAATTGTTCCTCTAACAGGGGTAAAAGCGAAAAGTGCCAAAGTCACACCCAAGTCAGTGCACCGTTGAATCAGTGCGACCGCTTCTTTCTCGGTTTCGCCTAATCCTACGATTAGATGCGTACTAACGTTGCCTTTGCCAAAAAACTCCACAGCATCCTTGAGTTGTCTAAACTGGTTCTCCCACCTGTAGGGACCACCTGCTTTTGCGCCCTTTATTAAATCGAAAAGTTTCTCGGTTGCAACGTCCAGAGGGATACCTATTCTGTTCACACCAGCCTCATATAAACATTGCAGGTCAGCTCTTTTTGAGGGCTGACATGAAACAGAAACAGGAACCTCTATCTGCTGTTTTAAGGCTTTAACTATGCGACAGAGGTCGCTAAAAACAGTTGGATAGTTCAGAGCTTGAATACAAACACGACGAATTTTACTAGAATGAAATGCTGAGGTGACGCATAATACTACACTTCGACTTGAAAACGTAGGCCACGTTACCCTCGACAATAACTCAGTTTTGCATTGACTAGTTCGAGCTTGAGGACAAAAACCACAGTTCGCTGTACATTTACCTTCTTTATACGTCATAAGATAGGCGGTTGTTGGCGCAACATCTAGTTTACCTTCTAAAAGCCCTATAACCATTGCTGTACCTATAGATACACGGATATGTGATGGTATTTCATGTTTTTCTTTTTCAACTAATGTTTTCGTCAATGAGTCCACTGAGCAATTGTTGAAAGAATAGGGAATATTAGGTTTAGGCTGTTTTAATTATTTTTGGCAAAAACTTTTTGACAACTTCGACGAAACTACATAAAAGAAAGTTCATGTTAGGTACATGGTTGCGAAACGCAAAGATCGAGTTTAAGAGATTCTTGGCATACGATATACTGGACAAAAATCTCAAAATAATCTTCACCTCTAACCTTCTAGCAGCATTCGGCGACGGATTTATTGTTTATCTTCTGCCGTTATTTATCAGAAGCATAAACGCTACACCAGAAGATGTAGGGTTACTTTATTCGCTTTCCTCGTTATCTGCCGCCATAACAATTATTCCAGGAGGTTTTTTAGCAGATAGGTACGATCGCAAAAAAATTATGATTATTGGGTGGACACTTTGGATACCAATACCACTGATGTTTTATTTTGCGGCTGATTGGACGCAGTTACTCATTCCAATGTTTATCTACGGTATTACTTTCTCTGCTCCTGCCGTTAGCGCTTACGTCTTAGAACGCTCACAAGCAAATTCCATGGCATTAGCGTTTACCACTTTGGGGGCTGCATATGCAATAGGTTATATTTTTTCACCTGCAGTTGCAGGATTACTTTCTTCTTTTTTAGACACACGCCTAATTTTTATGGTTACAGCCATTTTCTATTTGTTAGCTGCGTTAACTCTAACACAGATTACATCACAGCAACCTACGAAAACTCAAACTGAACCACAAAAAAATAGTTCTGCTGATAAAAACCAAGGAATTTGGAAGCTAGTGGGTATTTCAACTTTTTTTGCAGTGATGATGTTCATAATTTCTTTAATTTCAACAGTGATTCCACAATTTCTAAATGACATCTACCATTATAACGTTGAGAGAGTGCTCTACCTAGGCACAGTTAATTATCTTGGGGCTTTTTTGCTTTCTTTAATAATCGGAAGAGTTGGAGACAGATACAGCAAAGCAACTGCAATCTCTTTCTCGATGATTCTAGTTAGCACAGCCTCATTTATATTCATCTTTACTGGCGATCTTGTTTTGCAGGTTGTCGCCTCTTTTCTCAGAGGTGCATCTTTTCCCATGTGGGCTTATATGGGAGTGATAGCAGGTTCAGCAGCTCCTCTAACGCAGAGGGCAAGATGGATTTCGGTAGTCCAATGGACGACACGGCTGTCCATAATTGTTGCGCCGTATATAGGGGGCAAATTATACGCTATTGCTCCTGAGATTCCCTTTATAGTGACTATTGTTGTTGCCTTGTCGCTTGCTGTTGCAGCTAGTTTTAAACTTTTCAAAAATGAGAAACCAAGCAGCAGCCCTAACTAAACATAAAAGAAACTATACATTGAAGCAATCTATAGAAAAGATTAGTCACTTTTTCTACAGAAAACTACATTATCTATTACTTTGCATAGAACTTGAAAAACTTCTTCAGCACTCAAAGTGTCTGTGTCTAAAATGAAGTCGAAGGGTGTAAAATCCTCACCTAAGGAAAAGCCATAAAGTTTTTTGTAGATGGCCTTTGTACGCGACTCCTTTTCTTGCAATGCCTGCCTTGCTTCTTCAATTGTCATTTTGTCCCGTTGTGCGATACGTTCAGCTTGTTTCTCAAATGAAGCTGATAACCAAATTTTAAAGGCGTCTTTGAGCAGCCAAGGCATTGTCCAACTGTCCAGAAGAACATTACCTTGAGCAGCGTATTCCATGAGCTTCTCGTCAACTGCCTTATCGAAACTGGGGTTTTTCTTTCTTTCTTCAAGAAACTGTAAACCTTCAGGGCTTTCCCACCAGCCATTACTATTTGCTTGGTAGCCTTCAGCGGACGCCAAATCTCTGAGCGCGTCACCACCAGAGTAATATTTTAGCCCATATTTTTTGGCGAGCCGCTTTGCTAGAGTACTCTTTCCAGTGCCAGCCATGCCTGATATGCAAATGACAATATTTTTCGCTTTAGAAATTGGTGCCTTCTCAGATCCGCTCATTATATCTCACTTGCTAAGGGCCTATTGTATAGGCGTTACACCTATTATACGTGAGGCAATTGTCCCAAAAAAGAAAGAGCAAATCAAATACCAGTAGAAGAACGGCACGGCACCTAAATATGGAATATAAGCAACAGGTTGTGGGAAATAACCTATAAGGATTGGCCAAATAAAGAGGTAAATGAAAGTTATAGGGATAAGAACCATTTGGGGTTTAAACATTTTTGTTTGCATCGCGTTAATTTGTGACTCTTTCTTTTTGAGGCGCTCTAATGCCTTGGTGTCTTTTGCTCGTAAAGCAGCCATTCGTTGAGAGTTATATTCAGCAATTTCCTTTTGCATTACTTTGTATTCATGCCAGCCAACCATTTTTGTTATAATCAAACGGTTGAGACTCATGTTTATGAATGATATTACAAGGGCTACTAGCATTATTGTGAACGTCGCTGTGGGTATAACTGAGATATCCATGTCTCAATTCCTCTTTGGACTAATTGATGTTGTGTATGCCTATTCGATCTGCTCGCATATAACCATTTTTGCTTGCTAAACAAATAAAGTAAAAAGGGAGAAGCTTATTCACCCAAGATTCTTCTAAATGCAGGATACATTTCGGCAGCGCGTTCGCGCATTAACAGTTCATAGTACTGGTATATTATGCCTACTGAGAGGAGTATACCTGTACCTGAGCCAAATACACCTAAGAAATCAGCAAAACCTGCGATTAACGCGACGATTATACCGCCTAGCACGGCTACTACTGGAATGTATCGCTTCAGCATGGTTTCAATTGGTCCAAGTGAACGTCGATAACCTGGAATCTGCATACCTGAGTCCATGAGTTGTTGTGCTACTTTGGATGGTCCAAGACCTCCAACTTCGAGCCAGATAAGCGAGAAGAAGGCACAGAAAGCTACAAGTATGCCTAAGTATATAAGCGCTCGTAAAGGGTCTGCTCCAACGTGTTGGAGGTTTTGTGGGGCTGTTACGTAATAGGCTAAGCCTCCAGATGGGGTAATTGTTCCATTTACGTTTTTGTATTGTCCGAAAATATCCGTTAGGAGATTGGCGCCTGGCGCAGGGCTGCCTTGCCAACTCCAGAGAAACTGACCGAGAACATATATGTTAGCGAAGAGTGCAGATGCGAAGATTACTGGCAAGTTTGATACGTAAAGAAGTTTGATTGGGTATTTGCTTCGGAACCCTTTGTATCCTGCATAGCTTATGGGGAGTTCCACTCTAACCCCGTTTAAGTATATTGTCACTATGAAGACTCCGATTGTGGCTACTAACCCTATTAGGGATGGATAGATACCTGTACCTACTATCCATTCAATTATGGTAATGTTGTTTGCGAGGAGTTGTTGGAGGGCACCCACGAATAGACCGTTTGAAGGAGAGAAAGTTTGCCAGAGGATTTGTTGGGCAACGCCTGCCATGATGAAGAGGCTTATACCGCTACCGAGTCCCCAACCTTTTTGGATTAGTTCGTCGAGCAGCATGACTATTATACCTGCAGCTATGAGTTGGAAAAATATGACAAGCATAACTGTAGGGCTAAGTCTACCGTACATACCGCTTAGTATGTACGCGCCACCTTGTACGCCTGTGAGGACTATGGAGAGGACTTTGCTAGCTATAGTGAAGAGCCCACGGTCTTCTGGTTTACTCATGTCACATTTGATTAGTGAAGCGCCTGCTAGAAGTTGGAGAATAAGGCCGGCAGTCACTATAGGTCCGATGCCAAGTTCCATGAGGGTGCCTCTGTTGGAGGCGAAAATGACACGTAGCGCATTGAATTCGTTGCCTGCTTGGGTTGTTATGCCGTAAAGTGGGATTTCAGTCATTATCAGGTAGACTATGAGAACGAGGGCAGTCCAGAAAATTTTTTCGTTGAATTTGACTTTGCGTTCGGGGACTTTAATTTCTGGGAGTACGCGTCCTATGGGTTTGAAGAGGTTAAGGAATCTACCTGCCATGTCTTAGCCCTTTTTTAATTATGCTTCGGCTTCTTGTTTCGTTTCGATTATAAGTTTTCCGCCTGCAGCTTGAATTTTTTCAGTTGCAGATTTTGATGCTGATGGAACGGTGATTATTAGAGGTTTAGTTATTTTTCCTGTTCCTAAAAGTTTTGTGTAGCCCATTTCTGACAGATTTATGCTTGTTTGTCCATTATTGGCAAGCTGATCGAGTTGTTTGAGGTTGATGGTTTTCTCTTTTCTATGCAAGGCTTGAGGTGAGCGGAAACCGTGTTTGCCAAAATAGGGTTCTTCCATGTTGGAGGCTATACTCCATCTATGTTTGTGCATACCTACTTTTCGGTATCCTTTTGAGCCTGCATCTCTATGTTGTCCTACTCGCCCGTAGCCTTGAGTTCTCGAACCGCGCATTTTGCGGTGTTTCCTTAATTTATGTGGCATCGTTCATTCCCGCTTGAGGTTGTTTTATGGTTTCTTGTTTTGTTGCTTTCTTCAGCTTTATTTCTAGTACGCCATTTTTATAGGTTGTGTGTGTTATTGCTGGAATGACTACTTTTGGCAGATTTAAGCTTTTATAGTATTTGCGGTCTTTGGCTTGGGCGGCGAGGATAAGTTTTTGATCTTTGATTGCAACCTTAACAGTTTCCTGGTTGAATCCTGCAAGTTCAGCAACTATAGTTATGTTGTTGTTATCTTGGAACATGTCTATTAGAGGTTTGGGTTCAACCCATTTACCTTTGGCGTATTTTTTTGGTAATCTGTATTTTTGGGGGCGGATTTTTTTCGGTATCTTGGGATTTTCTAAGCGCAGAATTTTTGAACCCTTGGTTGGCTTGAATTTTTGGGTTTTGAGGTCTAGCCATTTTTGGTGTTTTTTGCTTCTTCGCCATTTTGCACTCATGCTTTTTGTTCCCCCGAATATTTAGGCAATTTCCTCCGTCACTATAAAAGCTATCGCCAAGGAAGGCTGCTTGTGGTGATGTAAAATTTGGGTATGTTTCTCACAGGTTTATCTTGATTTTCTTGCTTCTTGCTCTTGTTGCTTAAGAGCTTGATTAACTAAGCTTGTTATGAAAATCACAGCAAAAACTAGTGCGCCTATGCCAAACTTGTACATCAAGCTCATTTCAGTGTAAAGCAGCACAAATACGAATACAAGCATAAGTGCTAACGTTAAAATTTCTTGGACACTATCTACACCGAACTTGAAAAAACTCACTTCTTCTTCACACTACCTTTTCTTTGTTTGTTCTCAGCGACGTATTTATCAATTTTCTCCGTTTTTTCAACAATTTTTTGATAAGGACTCGTTGTTTTCAATGTGAATAAGCTTTTATAATAATGTGGAGGAAATTGTTTAACCAGACAAGTTACTCTTCCATGTAAGAGAGCGCAAATTAATGCCCTACCTCAAAAGAATCGAGATTAAAGGTTTCAAATCTTTCGGACCTCAAACCGTTAAAATAAATCTCGATAAGGGCTTCACCGCAATTACAGGCCCCAACGGAAGTGGCAAGAGCAACATCATGGACGCGATCTTATTTGCGCTGGGTGAACTTAGCACAAGAAGGCTCCGTGCAGAAAACGCAGCTAAACTGATTTTTCATGGCTCCGAAAAAGCAGGACTAGAAAAATCGAAAATGGCCAAGGTGATAATTCAATTTGACAACACAGATGGCACTATGGCGGTTGACACCACCACAGTCACAGTTTCTCGAGAAGTCTACCGTAATGGCCAGAGTATTTATCGGCTTAACGGACGCCGCGTTAGTCGCCAGCAACTTCTAGAAGTTTTGTCAATGGGTGCTATCAGCGCCGAAAGCCAGAACATAATTGCACAGGGCACAATCACGCGCCTCACCGATATTATCCCCTTAGAACGCAGAAAAATAATTGAAAATCTTGTAGGCATTGCACAGTACGACGCAGAAAAAGCAGACGCAGAAGAAAAACTGCGTGCCGCTGACATCTCCATTCGTACTGCAATGGGCAGAATTGACGAAGTTCAAAAACGACTGGATGACTTAGAAAGAGAACGCAACCAACTTCAACGCGCCAACTTCATACAAACTGAAATTAAAAAGTTTGAAGCAATCAGAGTTAGTCACGAAATAACACAGCTAACTAAAAAACTTGAAGAAATGACTACGCAAACAGAAAAAGCGAAAGCAAAAGTAGAAAAACTAAAGGAGATCCGTGACGCACGAAGAAATAAACGGCGTGAAATTGAAGGAGAATGGCGGAAATTAAGCTCTGAAGTTATGGAAGACGGCAGTTCCCAAGTAATGAAGGTACAGATTCAGATTGGAGAACTTAAATCTAAACTAACAGAACTTACAACCAAAATCAGTTCTGGGCAATCTAACCTTGAAAGTCTAAAGCGTATAAAGGAAAACAATCAACAACAATACGAAACACTGCGTAATGAAATACGACAAAACCGCTTAAACATACGTAAACTGAGAAACGAATTTTCGGTCTTAGAAGGTCAGATTGCCTCTAAACAAACAGAACATGACAGTCTCGCACAAGAAACTACACAATTATGGGACAATCTAGGAGAAAACAGCGCTAAAATACGGCAAATTGAAGCGGAAATTGAAACTTACAACAAAAGGCTCACTCTTTTACGTGCTGAATATACTAAATCAAAAACCTTTGTCAAAGCAAGTTTAGGTAGACTTAAAGAACTGAGCGCCCGAAAAGAACGCTTTACAGCGACACTTACTGAAGTTGAAAATTCCCTTGCTGAACTAGACCGTGTTCAGAAAGAGCAAAAGGCACAGCTGAAAATACTCGAAAAAACCATAGAGAAAAAAACCGCTCAAAAAGATGCTGCAGAAAAAGAAATAGCTGAAGCGGGAAAAATTGCTAGCAGCGCCAAAGAAGCGGTTGTTGAATTTGTCACTCAACGAGAACTAGCTGAAACCGTTGCAGCCGAAGAAAAAGCTCTTCGAAACATCGAAGAACTCGGACATTTGGGTGTCATCAACGGTGTTGCAGGGCGAGTAAAAAACCTCATAAAAATTGACCGAAACTATAAAAAAGCGCTAGACGCTGCATCGGTGGGTTGGATGGACGCATTAGTCGTGAAGGATATAGATGCGGCCTTCACTTGCGCCGAGACTTTGCGCAGAATGAAGCTAGGCAGAATCAAAATTATACCCCTTCAAGGTGCAGCAACGCCTAAACAGTTCAAAACACCCACTCGCGAGGGAATTATAGGTTTAGCAGCCTCATTTGTGAAATGTGATAAAACCTATGAACCAGCCGTAAACTATATTTTCGGCGACACCCTCGTCGTTGCCAACGACAAAGTCGCATTTGCCCTTTCAAACGAAGGTTACCGTGCAGTGACAGTCGCAGGCGACTTATATGAGCCCGGCGGCGCCTTCGAAAGCGGCTACTACCGTGCCCCACTTGACTTCTCCACCCTTATTCCCAGCGAAAACGCTATAAAAAGTCTAGATGAAGCAGTGAAAGCCCTTCAGACACACCTCAACCAGCGTAGAAATGACATATCATATTTTGAAGAAGAAATTGAACGCTCCAAGATTGAAATCACCCGCATTTCAGAAGCAATAGGCGCACTTGACCGCGAAATGATCCGCGTGAAACGCAGCGTCAAACGTACCCAAATGAGCTTGAAACGCATTGAGAAATTCCGCGCCCGCATTGAAAAGGAAATTGAAGTGGAAAAGGGACGTATGGCACTGCATAAGGCTGAGCGAAACACCATCAAAAAAGAGCTCCAAAAGCTTCAAATTGATATGTCTGAATTGAGGAAGAAAACAGACATTGCTCATATTCAAGAGCTAGAGATTAAAAGGGAACAATTAACTGAAGAAATAATCACACTTAGACAAAAAATAGGCACAGTCCAAACGGCGATATCCACTTGTCAATCTCAGTTTGACAATGTTTTACGTACGGGTTACCAAAACAGCAAAATTCAACTTTCTAAAGTTGAACAGCAATATCGTAAAGTCGAAAAAGAAGTCGCAGAAGCTCTCCAAGAACGGGAAATACTAAAACAAGAAATTGCTTTACTAGAGAAAAACCGCGTAGAACTCTCAAACGCGGTTCTCTCAGCGCGAGAGAATTCAAAGAAATTTACTTCACAAATCGACAGCATAGACGCGGAGCTACATGCACTAGACGAAGAATATGAACAGGCGGAATCGCTACTTAATCAGTTACAATTAAACGTTCAAACAGCGCGGCTACAGCTTTCACAGTATCAAAACCAGTTGAAGGCTTTGAATTATGAACAACCTCTAGAGACCACTCTAAAGCAAGTGGAAGAAGCCGAAGCCATTATGCAGATGATGAAGTTTGAACTAGAGCGCATAGGCGGAGTTAATCAACTTGCAATGGCTCATTATGACGAGCAAATTTCTAGATACCGTGAACTTTCGTTACGTTTAAACGAGTTAGAGAGAGAAAAACAGGCTATAGTTCAATTTATGGACGAAATTGAAGGCAAAAAACGGAAAGTTTTCATGGATGCATTCGGAAAAATCAACACAGACCTGACCAAGTACTTCTCGAAGCTAACTGGTGGCGGCACAGCCTCGTTGAAACTTGAAAACCCAGACGAACCATTCATGGGCGGCATTGACATGATTGTGCAATTCCCCAATAAGCCTTCTATCGTAGTAAGCGGTGCCAGCGGAGGTGAACGGTCGGTCTCTGCAGTCGCATTCATTTTTGCCTTAAAAGAATTTACTCCTGCAGCATTTTATGTAATGGACGAAGTTGACGCCCACTTGGACGCCTTCCACACAACTAAACTTGCCGAACTCTTCTTAGAGGAGTGCGACAAAATTCAATTTATAGTCATAACTTTAAAACCTGAAATGGTCAACAAAGCACAGAAAGTTTATGGTGTCTACGAACGGAATGGTGTCTCCGCCGTTATTTCAGCAAAATTTATGGAGGCAGTTCGATAAATGGAAACGATTCACAAAAAACCTTTCTACTTACGACCCCCATGGAACATACTGTTTGAAGTCAGCAAGCTTGAAAAACTCACCCCGTGGAACGTCAACATAGCCTATTTGCTTAGATCGTTTCTTTTGGAGATGGAAAAACTAGGCAAAGTCGACTTTCGCGCTTCAGGCGTAGCTTTAGATTCCTCAGCACTCATTTATTTGATGAAGTCAAAACTGCTACTTACCCTCCAAGAGCCGCCTGCACAACCCAAAGAATCCAAAGACTTCATACCGCCTCCTCTCTTTCTGCCCCTGCGATACGAGTTGACATCAACCACCATACAACATCTACTGGAAGTTTTAGATGAAGTTCTGAAAGGCGAAAAACTGGTGCACATGGACAGGGTCGTAAGTCATCCTGTTCTTCCCGAAGCCTCTGATCTCATGCCTCAGTTCGACAAGTTTATCGCTGAACTGGAGCTTCAAATGGACAAGCTCTATGAACGCCTCGTAGGAATGGTCAAAGGTACAGGTATAATAGAGTTTTCAACTTTGATTAAAGGCATCACAAGAATTGAAGCTGTCCGCACATTCATTCTTCTGCTCTTCTTGGCTCAAGATGGCTTGGTGAGTTTATGGCAGAATGAGGAAACAGAAGAAATATACATAGCAGTGGGGAACCTGAAAGTTGCAAAATAGTGACGCCCAGCCTACTCAGACAAACTTGAAATCTGATTCGGAACAACCAGCTCAGCAATCAACACTCGAAGAGCAGCAGCAAGCAAAAATACAAGCACCCATTCAAAGTCGGCTACAAACTCAAGAACAACAGACACAAGAATCAACACAAGAACAAGTACAGGATCAAGAAAAAAAACAACAGATTCTCAACCTTCTAGAAGCTGCACTCTACGTTGCAGGTCGACCCTTGAATCTAAACGAAATCTGTTCTGTTTTAAACACACGATCAAAAAAAAGAGTTCAACAATACGTTCAAATGTTAATGCAGGAATACTCAGCGAGGCGTACCCCTCTTGAAATTTTGGCATTAAAAGACGAACGTTACGTTATGCAACTCAAAGTTGAGTTCACTCCACTGGTAAAAAAACTTGTAAACCGTCCTCTACTCTCGTCAGGTCCATTACGAACCCTAAGTTACATAGCATATAGACAACCACTTTCCCAGAAACGGGTGATTGAAGTGCGAGGACAGCATGCTTACGCACATATAAAACTATTAAAAGAGATGGGACTAATCGCTACAGAACGTATGGGGCGCTCATTGGTCCTCAAAACTACTGATTACTTCGCAGACTACTTCGGCTTAACCCAAGATCCCTCCTCGCTAAAAAGAGATTTAAAACGTATCTTCGGTGAAGCCTTAAAAGAAGATCAACAAAACCTTGGCGACAATGGCGAACCCTCATCATAGAAAGGATATGTTTATATTCAAAACTACAGTTTTAACTGAACACACCAAAGTTTAGCATATCATAAAAGGGAAATGTGAAATGTCAGTTTGGCACGGAAATTTGCAAAAAAGGAAACGCACAGGTGGAAGGAAACGGTGCTACCGCGGCAAACGAAAGTTTGAACAAGGTACCTTCGCCGCAGAAACCACAATTGGCGAACGAAAAAAGCGTGTTGTCCGCGGCTACGGGGGCAATTTAAAACTTAAAGTTTTAACAGACAAATTTGCTTCAGTTACAGACCCCAAAAGCGGCAAAACAGAAAAAACCACAATTTTGAGGGTAGTAAAAAACCCAGCAAACGTGGACTACGACCGCAGAGGCGTAATAACCAAAGGCGCTCAAATTGAAACTGCCTTAGGACTAGCACGGGTTACTAGCCGCCCAGGCAACGACGGCGTCATAAACGCTGTCCTAATTAGCAGCAAAGAAGAAAAATCCTAATTTTTTTCAATGTTACTTCTGAACTTGCTGTTGAGAGTCGCTTCGTATTTTCTGTAACTGCTTTGCTAGTTTGTTTATAACTTGCTCTTTAGGAGTCTGCTTTTCCACAAGCAACATACCTGTTTTTGCCCAAGGCGTCTTGGGAAAGTTTTTATCAAAAACAGCTTGAGGCTTGAGGCCGAGTCTCTCGGCAGCCGCTTGGATTTCTGTGATTTTTGGTGAGGACACGGCCAAATTTTTGGAAACACGACGCCCTTCTTTTCGTGTTTTGTTCGCATCAAAATATGCTGGCCAGATTATAGCTTTATCTTGTTTTCTCAGGAAGCTCCACTCCGATAGGCTTATTTGTGTCCGAAATACACACGCAAGTTTTCTGATACTGACTCGACCCTTACAAAGCCAAAGCGTTCAAACTGTATAGTATCGTCAGCCTTTAACGTTTTGCATGCGTTCTCTGTAAAGCCTTGAATCAGAGAAGAATCAGGCATAACTACTTCACATGGAAATTCTGCACCAACAGGTATCCAGTGAATTAAGTGAGCTTTAGCCCTCCGCGCATCCTCATAAGAGTCACTCATAAAAACTGCCTCTGCCCCCTTCGTATCTGTATTTTCGATTTTGACGTTAAAGAGTTCCATGAGTCTGACTACTTTGTTTACCTTCATAGTAGCCATGTCTTTTTTAGTAATCCATAAAACCGTTACTTGTTCTTCACCTTCAGGCGTTATTGTGTGATGTCTTGTGCCTTTTTCGACCTGTTGGGGGTGCATTGGCAAGTTTACTTTGAACGTTTTTGGCACGGCTTTAACTTTCAACTGTACAGGGTCAGCAACGAAAAAGTATCGTGAACATTGTGGATCAAGGATTTTTCGATTGTAAGCATACAGATTCTCCCAACTCAACGTTACGTCAGCGGTTTTGGGTCCAACATCAATTATCATCTTTTTGATTGCTTGAGGGGTTATACCACGCTTTCTTAACGCTGCAAAAGTTGCCAGCCTTGGATCGTCAAAACCTGTGAAGTGTTTTTCTTTTATGCCTTGAATGATTTTAGATTTGCTCAGAAACGCTCCTGTAATTTTGAGCCTTCCATAATGAATTGCTTGTGGGTATTCCCAGCCCAAGTGCCGATACATGAATTCTTGGCGAACACCGTTAGTTAAGTGCTCCTTCCCACGGATAATATGGGTTATGCCCAACAAGTGATCATCTAGACCTGCAGCCAAATTATACAAGGGCCAAACCAAGTATTTGCTTCCCACCCGAGGGTGTGGATACTTTTCTGTGTCTATAATCCTGAGGGCAGGCCAGTCCCGTACTGCGGGGTTTGGATGAGATAAATCAGTTTTGATGCGTACCACTGCAGTACCCTCTTGGTAAGTACCGTCAAGCATACGTTGCCAACGCTCCAGATGCTCGGATGGTGTCAAGTTACGACAGGGGCACGGTACACCATGGATAGTTTTCTTTCTGAAGGTTTCAGGTATACAAGTGCAGGCGTATGCATTACCTGATGTTAAAAGACGTTCAGCATAGTCGTAGTAAATGGGTAAGCGGTCGCTTTGGATGTATTCTTCATCAACTTTGCAACCTAACCATTTTAGATCTTCACGGATTCTCTCATAAAACGTTAAAGAGGGTCTCTTCACTTTTGGATCAGTATCTTCGAATCTAAGTATAAATTTTCCTTTATATAGTTGGGCATATTCGTGGCTTAACAGAATTGCGCGGGCGGAACCCAAATGTAATACGCAGTCAGGGTTTGGAGAAAACCTTGTCACGACCTGTTTGTATTTGTCGACGTTTGGCAAGGCAGGCAGTTGTTTTTCTTCAGCTTTCTCTTTTCTGAAGACTTCAGGCCAGTTTTCTTCTACAATTTGCTTTTGAACTCCAAAAGGAAGACTGTTAACTTCTGAGAGTACTTCGTTAATAAGGATTGATAACTCCTTAACTTGAGTGCGAAATTCAGCTTTTTCACCTAAAATTTTGCCTACAATGGGCCCTGCTTGGGCTTTACCGTCATGCTGAACAGCGTTGATAAGCGCATTTTTTCGAATAAGACTTCGAAGTTCATCATTATCTTTAAGCATTGTGTTTACGCTCGTGGAGGTTAAATATTTCGTTTAATCAAGAATTCTGCGAAGGCTTTTAATTTTTCCTTGCCCTCCGTCGCTGGCAGAAGCTTGGCAACCTCTCGCCAGTTGTCCTCCACGATTTTTGCAGCCTTATTCTTTACATACTCCATAGCACCGTACTTTTGTAGTATAGCTATAGCTTCGTCGCGTAACTTTTGATCTGAAGTATGCATGTTTAAAATTTTCAAAAGACGGGTTCTGTCTTTTTGAGTGGCTTTTTTTAATGCATATATAATCATAAGTGACCTCTTGCCCTCGGTTATATCTTGCCCTATGCCACCTTTATTTTTGGCAAATTCTTTTCCCGTCAAATCCAAAACGTCATCTTGCATTTGGAACGCAACGCCTACGCTTTCTGTGAAGCAACCTAGTTTTTCTACAAGTTCTTTGTCTGCGTCAGCCAGCACTGCGGCAAGTTTAGCTGCCATACGTGCTAACGTACCTGTTTTATAAGCGCACATTTGCAAGTAATCTTCTTCGTTTATATCATCTGCATTGGCTAACCCGCGGTGCCATGCGATGTCCATGGCTTGCCCCATACTGAGGTTAATCATCTCTTGTACATAAATTTCGTAGAGCTCCCGCAATTTGTTGGTTGAAAGTTTGTCTCTCTGCTCCATAAATGGTAGAAGGGGAAGGTAATACATGGTGTTGCCGGCGTTAACGGCAATGTCTATACCGAAAATTTTGTAAGTACATGGTTTACCTCTGCGGATTTCAGATGAGTCCTCGAGATCATCGATCACTAAAGTGCCATTGTGTATAACTTCTGGGATTATTGCGAAATCCAGAAAATCTTCTGCTTTCTTACCTAAAGCTTCACAGATTAGCATAAAAAGCACAGGACGCCAACGTTTGCCTCCTCGGTCAAGCATGTCCCATATTGGCTCAGCTATTGCCTTGTTTAAGGTCTCTAGGTTGTAGCCATATTTTGGGGGATTGACCTTGAACAGCAAAGCGTCTTTTGTGAATTTTCTTGGGATATACTTCTCTATTGCCTTGTCAATTAGGGGTGCTTTTTCTTCAAGAAAAGTTTCAATATCCACAATTATCTTGCTCCTCTATTTGCGTATTCTTTGATGTTGAAACCTCTAAGTTCTAGCCATTTAGAAGTGTTACCCATAACCACTACTGGTGCCTTGGCTAATTGTTGAACACTTTTTGACCCCACAAGAAACATCGTGGTCTTCAATTCTTCCATCAAAACGGAAAGTAGTCTTTGAGTCGCCTCGGTACTTTCTACTGCGGCTTGAAGAATTGGCTGGGTTACACTCGTCAACGTTGAGCCTAGAGCTATGGCTTTTGCCATGTCTGTTCCATTGCGGATACCTCCTGAACCGATAACCGGAATCTTGGAGGTTTGAGCAATTTCCACTATACTGACCACTGTTGGAATGCCCCAGTCCCAAAAGGTTTCACCCAATGATTGGGTGTCGGTTTCACTTTTTATTGTACGATAATACTCCACTGCAGCAAAGCTTGTTCCTCCTGCGCCTCCTACATCAAGGGCTTTCACGCCTGCAGCTTCCAGTTGTTTTGTCTCCTCTGCTGCGATGCCTGAACCTGTTTCCTTTACAATCACTGGCTTGTCTAGTTTATCTGCAATCTCGCTAATTTTTTCAAGGACGCCTTCAAAATTTGTTTGCCCCTCAGGCTGAACTGCCTCCTGTAAAGCATTTAGGTGGATGGCAACCGCATCGGCGTCAACCATTTCTATGGATTTTTTTATTTCGTTTAAACCATAACCGTGAACCAGTTGCACACCGCCCAAATTGGCCACTATAAAGGCTGTAGGCGCTTTTTTTCTGGCAACCGCAAAAGTTTTTGTAAGCTGAACGTTCTCTACCGCAGCACGTTGGCTACCTACACCCATGCCTAATCCCAGTTTTTCTACAGCTTGGGCGATGTTGGCATTAATTTTCTCTGCTTGAGGGGTTCCTCCTGTCATTGCACCAACCATGAGTGGGGCATTGAATTTGTGACCTAAAAAGTAAGTTGAAAGGTCAATTTTGTTCTTGTCAACCTCTGGAAGAGCTTTATGCACAAAATGCACGTCTTCAAAGCCAGAAGTTGTTTTCTTGGCTTGCGCCTTCTCGTTTAAGCAAATTCTAATATGGTCCGCTTTTCGTCTTTGGGTTTCTTCTGCCACTTTTACGCCTTCTCTATTTCAGTACCCAATACATCTTTACCTATAAGTGCCCTGTTAATTGACAGGGGTTTGGTTGCACCTGTTATAGTAACGTGAATACCGTGCTCTACGGCTGGAATAAGTTCAGCAATTTTGCCTGCCATTCCCCCTGTCACATCCGTTCCTGAGGATTTACCTAGCTTATTTTGAATTTTCTTTAATTCTTCAAGTGTAAGATGCCTGTAGGGTTTTGCGTTGGGGTTAGCTTTGGGATCCTCATCAAACAAACCGTCGGTATCCACGCCTATTACAATTTTTTCAGCTTTGAGTTTAATGGCCAAGTAAGTTACTAATTGGTCACCAGAAAGCACTGTGAAACCAAGTTTTTCGTCGAAGACTACATCCCCATAGAGAACAGGTGTGAAACCCATTTTTAATATACGCTTTATCAGGTTTTCTTCGAAAATTTTGATCTTGCCGTTATCGGTCACTACACAACATGACGGGGCAATGCTAAGCGCGGGAACTTCGTGCAGTATAAGCGAATCCATAACTAAACCATTCAACATGGTCATAACGTGGTGAGTCTCGGCAAACCCAAGTTTCTGAGTTGGTTCTTTATAACCCTCTTTGATGCCGTATCGTTGCGCCGTGGGGTGACCAAAACTTCCTCCACCATGAACAATAATTAGATTATCTAAATCTGCACGCTTAATTTCATCAGCTAAACGGTTGATAACTTCGGTTTTGGCAACTAATTCTTGGGTTTTATCGGTGATGGCGGAACCGCCGAGTTTTAAGATTATGGGTCGCACTTCGCTCATCTTTTGCACCTTTCTTGTTTATGATGAATTTGTAGAGTAATATTAAAGTACCGTAACCACACCGTTTTCTATCAAGACATGGTTACCTGTCTTGATTTTGGTGATGTCTACCTTATCAACACATGGGATCTCGCTGATTATTGCGCCGACTGCGATGATAGTCTCACATTCACTATTAATAATACCTGTTGGTGCCACACCATTCTTTTTAAGCCGATAAAGGGTGTAGCTACCTACCGTGGATCCTTTGCCTTGTGGAAAAACCAGAATTTTATTCTTGACGCTTTTTCCTTGCAGTTCGTGACCTTTTTCTATAACTTCACCAGTATTTGGATCTACACCACCGTAAAATGATATGGGTTGGGTGGTGACTATTGCTTCACCTTCACCTTTGCCCTTGTATATAACTCTACCAGTTAATTGCTCCATTTTCCAGTCACCGCAGCATCTATGCACTCTTTGAGGCTACCTATTTTAGTTTTCATATTGTTTTGCCGCGAATAGAAACAACCTTTTGCAGACGTTGTAGCCAAGGCTTTAAACCGACCTTTTAGGGGTGCAACTGCCATACATGTGTCGCATGCAAATTTTCCCCCCGCCTCCTCGATAATCTGGGTATAACCGCGTTTGTCCGCCAACTGCTTGGCAGTTCTTGAGGTGGCAACCCACAACTCGGTGTTTTCCTTGATTTTTTTGCCTTTGATAAGTTCAGCTATTTCAGAGATTTCTTTTATACTACAGTGGGGACAGCCAACACAAACGAAATCTATGTCAGTAACCTGGTCGTTTATGCTATCATACGCATTTTGTATATCGATTTGCTCTATGGTTACTGTATCTTTTGGAATTTGAACATTCTCTGCGGCAGGCGTGATTCCCCGTATGTAAAAAAGTGGTTTAGTACCGTAGGTCACCACCGAGGCGCAGAAAGATTTCAATTCGTCCAGCTCTGCTTCTTTGATGCCTGTGATGTAGGGAATTTTATTTTCCACTTTCTTTCCAACAGCATAACCTAGTGCGCCCCAATCAGAAATCTTAGTAAGAGCTACGTTTACCTGCACATGTACATCAGGCACACGGTTCTCGTCTAAATGTAGACCATAACACGGTGTTTTTCCAACAAAAGCTGCAGCTAAAGCAGATGGACCCCCTTCCCTGTTGGTTCTAGCGCCAATAATGGAGTTTGCAAAAGTTACTGCTGACGACTCAGACCAAGCAACATGTTCCCCGTATCGGGGCAAGTTACCTATAAGATAAGGGGTGCAGGTGCAACTGATGAGTATGCCCATACGCTGGAAGGCGTCTATTACAAGATTTTGCTTTGCGGCAAAATCCTCTTTTATTCCCAGAGTCTTCCAATTTTCCAAATCCATACCTGCAGGATTCAAGGTGGTTAAAACCCGCACTTTACCGTCTTTGGCAAGTTCGTTGAGAAACTCTAATCCTGCATCGCCTAGGTTATGGTAAGAGACACCTGCAACTTGTACTGAACCAATTTTTATTAGACGCTCAGCACCATATATTTCTCCTAGTGCAACAAGGATTTCCATACTCTTGCGTGCAGCGTACCCTTCTTCGCCGTCAAGCATCCGCTGCTCTTCTTTTGTCAAATACATAATAGATCACGTGAATAATTACTAAATAAACTGGCTTAAATCCACCTTTCGATATTCTTCTTTTTTGAAGCCCTTACCTGTTGCAGAAAATGGAATAGTCGCATCTAACCCCGCTTTAGCAGTAGTCGCTTTTTTACCCTCTGAGAGGTCTCCAGATGGATCAAGTGAAGAGCCAGGCTGATTTGAAAGGATAACGAGGTTTTTATCTGCTTGGAAGCGGGTCGCAATTGCCCACTCTACATCGTGGGGGTCGTAAATGTTAATATCTTCGTCTACAACTACACAATGCTTCAAAGATTTGTGGCCTTCGAAGGCGGCGGTTATGGCTTTTTTGGCGTCGTCAGCATTTTTCTTTTTTATCTGTACAATTGCATGAAGCCAACTACATCCGCCAAGTGTTATGTAAACGTCTTTACACTCACAAACTTTGTTAACCTCGTTGAAAATTGTGGGTTCTTTCGGCATACCCATCAAGAATTTATGCTCATTTCTACCTGCGAGTATAGTTTGGTAAATGGGGTTTTGCCTGTGGGTCACGCATTTGATTTCTATTATGGGTTGTTGTCTAACCTTGTCTAGGGTGCCTGTTAAATCTAAGAAGGGGCCTTCAGAAGTTTTATCTTTTGTTATTCTGCCCTCAAGTACGATTTCACAGTTGCTCGGTACTTCCAAATCAACCGTTTTGCACTTAACTAAATTCGTTTGTTCCAGAGCATTTGCCATACCTAATTCATCCATGCCTTTGGGTAAAGATGTGGCGGCAGCAAGAAGCACTGCAGTTGAATTGCCTATACAGATGGCTATGTCAAGTTCGCCCCCTGCGTTCTTTAGGGCAGTATCAGTTCCTCTATCTTCGACAATACGTACAGCAAAATGGTTTTTGTCTAAGAGCATAAGACGGTGGAAACACATGTTTCTGCCCAGTTTGGGATCTTTAACGATGGATATAGCAGAAGGTATGTATTTTCCTCCGTCTTTTTCAGTGTAGCGCATAATGGGGAACTTGGTTAGGTCAACATTTGTCTCAATCACTTCTTGGCATTCACCTACATCAACAAGTTGGGGAGGTATAGGATGATCTATTGCGTTGGAAAGTTTAGATAACAACTGCTCTTTGTTAATGCCTAAAGATCTAGCAATGAGATCTTTAGAAGAAACTAAACCTGCAACTACTGGTATACATGATTCCTTGACATTCTCAAAAATAACAGGTTTCTCACCTAATGCCTCTATGACACTAGCTAACTCATATTCGGTTGAAACAGGCTTAGTTATATGAGTAAGGTCTCCAGCTTTATCTAATTGCTCTATAAAGTTCCTGAACCCCAAATTCCTCGCCGTACCCTTCAGTTTAGCGATAAATCTCTTTATAGTTTTTGGACACCAATTTTGGTGCGAAGTACTTGGAAACCTTCTTTTTCTATGGTTGACGCCACTTTTTCTTGCAGATCCATACCAGGTGTAAGTGCAGTCATGCAACCACCACCACCACCTCCCGTGAGTTTCGCACCTAGAGCGCCTTCTCGTCTGGCTACATCAACGAGGTAGTCGAGCTCCTTACACGAAACCTCTATTTCCTGCAGCAAACGATGGTTCTCGTTCATTAGCTCTCCTACTTTTTTGAGGTCAAAATTCAGAAGCGCTTTTTTACCTGCAAATGCTAGCTCTTCGGCCTGTTTAAATAAGGGGTTGTATTTTTCTGGGTTTGCTTTCTTTCTTTGAGCCACGCCCTCTACCATGGCTTTTGTGTTAGCTACAATTCCTGTGCTAGCTATAATTATCTCTACAGGTTTTTTTATGAGAATTTTTTCGAATATATCAGATCCACCACGCATATTTTTTTGGAACCAAAGTAACCCTCCAAAAGTGGCAGCCGTGTTGTCGATACCTGAAGGGTTGCCTGCATACGCTTTTTCAGCCTCGTAAGCTATCTGGTTAATTTGCTCATCAGAAAAATGCAGGGTAAATTCTTCAGCTATAGCTCGGGCAATGGCGACGCTACTCGCCGCAGAAGCACCCAAGCCACTGAAACCTGGTAAGTCACCACCAAGCCAAATGCTCATAGCGGTAGTTTGTGGCAAACCCATTATTTTGAGCATACGTTCTATAGATTCGATTTGTTGAAGTTTTTTTTCTTCTGCATAGCCCTTGGAACCTTTGCGGTCGTCTTTTATGGTTATCCCCTGAGGGATCTTCCTGACCTCGGCATCAGTCTTTGCATCAGTAGCTGAAACGATACCGGGCACACCATGAACGACGAAGTGTTCACCGAAAAGAATGACTTTTCCATAGCCTGAACCTTTACCCATACGTCAAACACCTTGAAAATGTATGTTTTGGTTTAGATAAAAACATTCTTTTTCAATTATGGGATGCTGATTTTAAAGATTCAAAATACACCGATATAAATTATAAAAGTGAAAAATGTTTTTCCAGAAAACTAGAGGTTGAGCGAAATACCACTTTGCTGATCGAGAAAAATTCTAAAAGCCAGCTTACTGAAACAGCAGACATTTTGCGCTTTTTAACGTTTTAACACAAAATTTACAAGAGGGTTTATTTTTTCAACGCATAGTTAGTGTATTTAGTTTGAAATTTAATATGAATGTGAGTTAGTACAATCAGTCATAAACAACAAAATTTGCAATCTTTAAGGAAAGTAAATACTTTAAACGGCTGTTGAAAATACCTCCAGTAAGAATTATTTTTTGTAGTACTCACAATTGGTAGTTATTAAATTTAATAGAATACTTTATAAGTACTACTTACATAATGGTAGTACCGTGAGCTATAATGGAAGACGAAGTTGTCGTTACTCGAAAAGGGCAAACCACTATTCCTATTCGATTTCGTACAAAATACAACATAGAAGAGGGTACTCGTCTCCAAGTTCTTGACACCAACGACGGCATACTTTTGAAGCCTAAGCAGTCAACACTCGACTTAGCAGGGTCAGGTGGCAGATATGCTTCGCCTGAAGAAATGAAGAAACTGTTGGAGAAAATAAGGGACTTAGATGCCTAAAACAGTGTATGATACAAGATTCTTCATAGAGCATTACTATTCCCGTGAAAATGCAGTTCTTAAGAAGACGAAAGATGCCATTCGGAAAGTTAAAGAGCGATTCATATCAACCATTGTTTTACATGAGATTTACTATCTAACTTTGGTGTACGAAGGGCGAGAAACGGCAATTTTGAGAACCTCGTTACTGGAAAAAGATTTCAAAGTCATAAAAATTGACGTAGAAATCGCCAAAAGTAGCGCGGAGCTTAGGCACAAATACCGTCTATCTGTGGCAGACAGCATAATTGCGGCCACTGCGCTGATCCTGGGGGCAACTTGCCTATCAGATGACCCACATTTTAAATCGGTAAAAGAGGTTAAAACTAGCTGGATTTAGTTGTGTAAACCAGAACTCATATGTTGAAGGGTTTCTTTTCAATATCCTATTAATTTCAATTAAACGGAGCAGATAAATGAGCGGTGAGTTCAAAATAGATTTTCCAGTTGAAACAATTACAGAAGGCAAAGTTGAAATTGTGGTACCAAAGCTGGAATTTTATGGAGTTACACCATCTGATTACGCGCCAAGCAGGGCACCCGTTTTTTATAATCCTATCATGGAGTTCAATCGTGATCTAACAATTTTAGCCTTCCAAGCATACCAAAGAACAGTTGGCAGAGACATTGTGATTTGTGAGCCACTTACGGGAACAGGAATCAGAGGCATACGTTTTGCAGTTGAAATTGAAGGGGTCAAAGCAGTAGTAAGCGGCGATATTAATCAGCGTTCCGCAAAACTCGCGGAATACAATGTTGGTTTAAATGGTGTTCAGAAAATGGTCAGTGTACGTCAAGGAGATGCCAATCGCATTTTAAGCGATTACAGTGCACCATACAAAAGATTTGAAATAGTGGACATTGATCCGTTTGGAACGCCTGTACCATATTTGGATACGGCAATTCGGGCTCTGCGGAATAAAGGCTTACTTGCTGTGACGGCTACTGATATGGCGCCTCTTTGTGGAGTACATCCCAAAGCCTGCATACGAAAATATGGAGGAAAACCAATACGGGCGGAATATTGCCATGAATTAGCCATTCGACTATTGGTAGCATGTATTGCGTCGGTTGCGGCGAAACATGAAATTGGTATACAGCCCATGTTCAGCCATTGTAGTGATCACTACATTAGGGTTTACGTTGAGATAAGCTATGGCGCCCAGAAAGCAGACGAAAGCCTAAGAAATGTAGGTTACATACTTCATTGCTTTGGATGCCTCCACAGGGAAACAACTCAGAAGCCCTTTGGTAAAACACTACAATGCCCACATTGCGGAGCCAAAATGGAATTTGCAGGACCATTGTGGTTGGGAAAAATTTTTGATGCCAAATTCTGTGGAGACATTCAAAAAGAAAACATGCATCGCCCCTTTAAAAATCACGCAAAAATTACTAAACTACTATCATTAATTCAAGAAGAAGCCGAAGCGCCCATAACATATTATGTTCTTGACAGAGTAAGCCAAAGTCTAGGTTTACCTGTGCCACCTTTAGTACCATTTTTGCAGGCATTAAGAGACAAAGGCTACTTGGCTACCCACACTCATTTTAACCCCCGGGGAATAAGAACTAATGCTCCTGCAAAAGATGTCCAAGCCGTTCTGCGAAAAATGCTTGAAAGCCAATAAAAGTTTAAAGAGACCACGCACAACTATTAACCGAAAGGCGAACTATCTAATGACTGAGAAAATCGCTGTTTTAGGTGCAGGAATGATTGGAGGAGCGGTAACTAAAATTTTACTGAAAAATGGCTATCAAGGCAATTTGATTGTCACAGACGCTGTGGCAGAAAAAGTGGAAGAAATGAAGGAATTAGGGGCGTCTGCAACAACAAACAATCGCCATGCGGCCGCTGAAGCAGACCTTCTGTTTGTTTGTGTTAAGCCGTCTGACGTTCGGCAACTTTTGAAGGAAATCAGTAAAGAAATTAAAGGAAAAATTGTAGTCTCCACTGCGGCGACTTTACCTTTAACTTTCTTGAAAAGAACAGTTCCTGAAGCAAAATTTGTCAGAGTGATGCCCAATTTGGCTATTCTTGTACAAGCATCTTACACAGCTTATTGTTGTGAAAAAGATGTAACGATAAAAGATAAAGAAAAAATCGAAAAAATACTCAGCCTCATGGGCATATGTGAAGAAGTCGACGAGAAATACATGGATGCAATTACAGGTCTAAGCGGCAGTGGACCTGGGTATCTCTCTATAGTGGTGGAGGCTATGATGTACGCTGGATTAAAACTAGGTTTGCCACGAAATATAGCTTTAAAGGCGGCAGCGCAAACTGTTGTAGGCACAGGAAAACTAATGATTGAACTGAATGAGCACCCTGCAAAAATACGCGATATGGTAACGACTCCCGGCGGCACTACTATAGAGGCCATACACGTGTTAGAAGGCAGCAAGGTACGTCAAGCTTTGATGGAGGCAATTGGGGAGGCTGCTAAAAAGAGTCAGCTCATCAGAGAGAAACTTGTCGACGCAGTAACCTAATTGTTTCCGTCATTTTGGATGGTTCTAAATGTTTGAAGCAGTAATCTTCGACTGGGACGGTACTCTCGCGGATACAAGGAAAGCTATACTTGTTTCTTTTCATAAAGCTCTACATGAAGTACATTGTGATGTAACTGACGAATTCATTGAACGACGCATCGGCATAGGTGCTGCTGAAACATTTCGGGAAATATTGCGGTCTCAAAAAGTGAGTTTTGATGAACAATTAATTAAAAAGCTGGTGGACACAAAAATTCAAGCTGAAATCGATTTGAGCAACGAAATTCAGTTATTTCCAGGAGCTTTTGAGCTTTTACAAATGTTACAGAGCAAAGTGAAGTTAGGTTTGGCATCTATGAACAATAAAAGAGTAATAGAACACCTTCTTATGTCCACTAAGACCGCTGCATTCTTCAACACAGTTGTTACAACAGAAGAAGTAGCGGTTTCTAAACCTAACCCCGCCATTTTTCTTAAATGTGCCTTAAAACTGGGAACAAAACCTGAAAAATGTGTTGTTGTTGAAGATTCAATTTTTGGGGTTGAGGCTGCAAGGGCTGCAAAAATGGGATGCATTGCAGTTCTCACTGGAGTTTATTCTAGAAATGAGCTTAAAGCTGCAGAGCCTAACTTAATTGTGAATTCTTTAATTGAAAAAGACAAGATTTTTGAGTTCATCTTTGGCAGCGTTCCAACTTAAAACGCCGCCTTTGCCACTTGCAGTAACCCCCATTTCTAGTAATTGTGTACCAAGTAAATGAAGGTGATTTAGCAAGGCCCTTCATCGCTTAAATTGGGTTCAAACTTGTTTAATCTCTCAATTAGAATTGGTAAGTCGGTTATGGAAGTGATAATGTAGTGGGCGCCGTAAGTAATTAGCTGTTTTTGAGTAGAAACACCAGAAGTTAGACCAACCGCTATAGCGTTGAGTTCTTTTGCGCCCTGCATATCGTTTATACTATCACCCACAACAACAGTTTCTTTGGGTGTCACATTTAACTTTTTGATTACTGCCTGGAGATGATCAGGGCTGGGTTTTACTTTTTCAACATCGTCTCTTGAAGCAATTGCATCAAAATATTCTTGGAGTTTAAAACGTTCAAGAAGGTATGTTGTGGACTTTTCGCTATTTATGGTGCATAACCCAATTTTTAAATCTGAGTGTCTCAGAGTTTTTAGAGTTTCAAGAGTACCTGAGAGTAAACTTGTTTGTTTGGCAGCTTCAAACTCATATGTTTCAATTATTTTGAGAACGTCTTTACGGACTTTTGAAGCGTTAGTTGGTTTACCTTTGTGTGCGAGGTAAATTTCGGCTTTTTTGAGCATTTCAAAGACCCCTTCGTTCATTTTAAGCATAGAATCAGGGATACCTGCATTGAGAAGATAACTACGCACCTCTCCACGCGTCCTCTTATAGTCTAAATTGAAAACTGTAATTGTCCCGTCGAGGTCAAAGATGACTGCTTTTATGGTCAATGTAACTTCGCTCTCCTTACCGTTTATTTTTGAAACTGCTTAAGCAGTTTTAGCAAGAGAGATATACTTTGTGGTGAATTAATCATATGTAAGGGTTGCAACGCACGTTTGATAGAGAAAAAGGGCCTCCACGTCTTTATAGTGGCAAACTGAAACCCATACTCAGTTCAATCCAAAGAACCAAAGAGGCAATTGCAACTTCAGCTAAAGACAGCACAGCTCCAACTTTGATATAGGCTCTAAGGCTTATTTTGACTCCTTTTCGCTTCATGCACTCTAACCACATAAGGATCGCCAATGAACCAAGTGGGAAAAAGTGTGGTCCCAAGTTATTGCCAATGATGTTACTGAAGATCAATCCTGTTACGACCTGACCACTTAAGTTTGCCATAGTTAGTGCCTCTTTAATGCTAATCAGACCTAGGATAGTCATAGGCCAATTATTCATGAAACTTGCGCCGATGGTCACTACCAAACTTGGGACTAATACACCTAAAACCGCGGGGAGCACGCTGCTTGCAATTAAAATTGATGATAGCAGTCCAGTTATTCCTACATTCTTTAAACCTTGAACCACAAGGAAAATGCTGAGCATAAAAAGTACAATGTCCCAGTTGATTTCTTTGGCTAAACGTTTCAGACCTTTCCATTCTCCATTAAACTGTGTTACACCATGTAAAGAAACCCAGTAAACTATAAGAAACAGTGCGCCTGAGCAGATAATCAGCGAAACAGGAATTCTACTCCATGAAGCTAAAACATAACCGGCGTCAATTGCAATCAAAGTACCGATGCTTACCTTCAACAAAGCAGGTACAATGGGTTGTGAACCGCTGATCAAAACATCTACAAGTTTAACGTCGTAGACTCTGGGAATTTTTTTCTGAAAAAGACATAAACCAGCAACATGCTACTTGCAACAGTTGCCACGGCAACAGGTCCCATGAAAATTAGATGGTCAACAAAACTGTATTTGAAAAAATCAGCGCTTACGATGTTAACGGGGTTACTTGTGATTAGTGGCATAGCCGCAGTATCTGCAACAAGTCCAGCGGAGAAGAGATAGGCAAGTCTGCTTTTTCATCAATTTTCAGTTGACTAACGATTTCCAGCACAATGGTAGTCAAAATTAATACGGCACTGTCATTTGCAAACAATATGCTTACAGCGGCTGTTAAAAGTGAAACATAGAAAGTAGAGCCGGATTCCACTGCCGGCTGCCAGTTTTACCACCCGTAGTGCGGCCCACTTGAAAAAGCCCATTGCGTCCAATGTTACTGATAATGCCACAATGCCAATGAATGCCAACGCAGCGTCCCAGATATCCATAAACGCTGTGGCCGCTTCGCCCAAAGAAACAGTTCCCAGAGAAACAGAGGCTACGGCACCTATACCTGCGGCATAGCCTAGCTTCAAACCTCGAGGACGTTTAATCATCAAAACTAAAGTCACAGCGAAGATTGCTAATGCTGCTATAGTGGTTGAGTTCATGTGAACGACTCGTATAACCTCTGTGGAGCAAAGCTCATAGTTGTTGTATAAAAGATTAACGTAGGAAAGGAGTCAGGAACTTGGATCAATTAAAATAAAAAGGAAAAGAAGGGTTTAATCAGTTTTAGGTTTCTTTGGTCTGAGGGAACGCACGGTTGCCCCTGCACGCCACATTTCAGAATTACCTAGAGCTTTAAGTTCTTCAGCAAGTTTCTGTCTGTAGTCTGGGTCTTTGCTTTTTTGGAGGACAATACGGGTTTCTTCTCCTGCCGCAACTAAGTCGTAAAGTGAGTCAAACAGGGGTTTAGTAGCTTCTCGGAAGCGGGTTCTCCATCTGAGCGCGCCGATGCGAGCGGTTTCGCTACAGTTACAGTACATCCAGTCCATGCCGTTTTCGTCAACTAGCCTGATGAGGCTTTGAGTGAGTTCTTCGACTGTTTCGTTGAAGGCTTCGCTGGGGCTGTGCCCACGTTCACGCAGAGTGTTATACTGGGCTTCCATTATGCCTGCAAGGGCGCCCATAAGGACACCACGTTCACCTGTGAGATCGCTGTAGACTTCTTTTTCGAAAGTTGTGGGAAACAGGTAGCCTGAACCTATAGCTATGCCTATGGCCTTTGCGCGGTCTTCAGCTTTGCCAGTAGCGTCTTGGAAAACTGCAAAGCTGCTGTTTATTCCTGCGCCATCGACGAAGTTACGTCTTACTGATGTACCTGAGCCTTTTGGCGCAACAAGTATAACGTCGATGTCTTTGGGAGGCACAACTCCTGTTTGCTCTTTGTATACGACGGAGAAACCATGACTGAAGTAGAGCGCGTCCCCTTTTTTGAGAGTCTTTTTGATGGTTGGCCAAGCTTCTTTTTGCCCTGCATCTGTAAGTAGAAACATTTTAATTGTGCCCTTCTTTGCTGCTTCCTCCATGGAAAAGAGAGTTTTACCAGGTACCCAACCATCTTGGACTGCCAAGTCATAATATGACTTGTGGACACCTGTACTTTCTTGGCCCACAATTACTTTTATGCCGTTGTCTCTCATATTGAGGGCTTGTGCTCTGCCCTGAATGCCGTACCCCAGCGAGACAACCACTTCATTTTTTAAAATTTGTTGTGCTTTTTGTATAGGAAATTCTTCGCGTGTTATGACGTCTTCTTCTACTCCGCCGAAGTTCATTTTTACCATTTTGATGCCTCAGAGTTGTTTACTGTATAAGAGTGGGGGATTTAAGAATTATCCTCATATATATTTAGTGTCTTACCGTTTACTGCACAGTTTCAAGCTAACAAATTTCACAGAAATTGCTTTGAAGAATGTTTAGAATTATTTTTTAATACTGGTACTTAGTTTTGACTTAAAAAATTGACTGAATAAAGAGAATAGGGGACTAGACCATACGTTTGATTAACTCGTTGATAGCTTCGCCACGATATCCTGCTTCGCCGCCCGCTTTGAAGCTTTTTTTGGTCTTGCCTTTATAGCCTTTCGTGGGTGGATGTAATTTGAAAACCGGTTGCATCCCAAGTTTCCACTGTTGTGCTTTGCAGGTAAATATGGCGTCAGCGAGTTCGTCAATCGACTTGTAGCCCAGCAGCTGCACGTTTTCTTCAGTTAATGTTTTGCCCCCAGTTAACTTGCCACGTTTCTTGAGCATGAGCATCACCGTTTCTTTTGTCGCCTCACCCCAAGTCACGTAGTTGTGGGCACGTTGTAACATACCTAAAAATGCAGGTCTGTTGTCAATTATTATCGCGTGGTTAGTGTGATTTAGATGTAGCAGATCTAAAGTTTCTTTTGCTTCACGTTGGGCACTGATGTCACCGCGTACTTTCACAACAATAAGGCATTTGCAAGTCTGAGGTTGTTGTTCTGACATGTTATTTCACCCAATCCGCTGGAGTAATCAAGTTATATGTCTTCTTGAGAGCATCAAACACTGCACAGGCAAACGAAGGAATTGTCCGCGTTGAGCCATAAGTTCGCGTCCAGAGGTCTTTGACGCCTGCTAGACCCATGATGATTTTAGCAACTTCGCTGGCGACAATTCCTAAGCCTCTTGGACCAGGAACAACCACTACTCTAACACTACCACATTTGCCTTCGATCTGGAAAGGCACGGAGTGCCCTCTACCGCAACCGCACTCCCAACTTCCACAACCCCGTTTAATTGGAACTATGTTCAATCGGGCATCCGCTGCGGCTTTTTCTATGGCGTTGCGAACCTGACTTGCTTTTCCTTGTCCTAAACCAAGGTAACCGTCGCGGTTACCAACGCAAACGATAGCTTTAAATCTTGACTTTTCACCGGCGTCAGTTTGCTTCTGAACTAGGTTAATGTTTATGACCTCTTCTTGCAGATCAGGAATCAGTGCATCTACAATCTGGGGTTCGCTGATTTTCATACCGCTCAGGAAAACTTCTTCAATCGAAGTGATTTTGCCTTCCTGTATCATTTTACCTAAACGGGTTTTTGGAACCCACGCTTCTAAGTTAACTTTTGGACGTTCTTCTCTTTCTCGTGACATTATTCCTTCTTCCCACCAGTTTTAGCAGTCTTTTTTACACCATTTTTCTGACTGGATTTGGTCTCACCGTCAGCGGGCTTGACATCTTTAGCTGAAGCTTTCTTTGGCTTAGCAGTGGTCTTAGCTTTTTTAGGTTGAGCAGTGACGTCACTTTCAGATGCGACTTTCATCTCAGACAGAGAGGTAACTTTAGCTTCAGCTTTGATTTCACTTTTTGGTGAAGGTTTGGCTTCATTTTTTGCTTCAGGTTTTGCTTTGGATTCAGGGTTAGCAGCAATTTTAGGCTTGGCTTTCGCTTTGGATTCAACCTTGGAGGTAATGCCGAAAGCAGCCAATATTGCAGTTTTGACCTCGGCTAAGTGTTCAGTTAATGTTAAAGGTGAAAGTCCCTTGGCGATGTACGTTGAAAATGTAGGGGTGTAACCTTCCGGTGCACCCAAACTCTCCGCGTACGCAACAATGTGTTCACCCTCAACGCGCCCCTTGAGAATTTTCTCGTCATCATGAGGCACAGATATTCCGGCATCCAAAACTCCACTTAGCACTGTGAAAACTTTGGAACCTTTTGTGGGTGAAACTAATCCTATGTCGAGGATCGCCTCGGTTACCCCTTTGGCTTTAGCTTTCAAACCGCAGAGTAAACCGGTTAGATAAGCAGCGGGTAGGTTGCCTGTGGCTGCCTTCCACCCGTACTTTGCAAGTTCGTGAGTGTGTGCGGAAGCTAAAACTTCATCACCATGAGGTTTAGCTATGATAATTTGGACTGTTGTGTTCTTTAAGGAGCTGCGACTAACCAACCGTGGTTTACCAGATAGAACAAAGGCCTTTCGTGCTTGGTAGTCGGTTTTTCTCTCTCGGCGACGTCGGAGTTGAACTCTGTAACGTGAACTCTTTGCCATTAACGTTTCCTCCACATATCATGAGCCTTTACGTAGCGTTCTAGGTCTGCAACTGAAGAGAACCTACCACTGCCAGCAATCATGTACAGTTCCCTGTAATTGCTCTCGGTGATAATTCGACTATCTTTGAGTTCGCGAAGTCGACGACGCAGAGAACGAATTTTGGTCATCCAAGCTTCTTTCTTGGAGATCACTGCCCGTGGAGTACCACTTTTGCTGCCTGGACCTTTACGTCGTCCTTTACGTTTCTTTGCTTGGATAGTTTTAGCGCGACCGCGACTGACACCTTGAATGGGTAAAGTAGCAATCACTTTTTCGTGAACCAGTTTGCGAATTTCTTCGCGGGTAATGGCAGATTCAACATCTGAAATTCGGGTTGGATCTATCCAAACACGATTGCGTCCAACTTTCATAATTTCAGCGGCTAAACGCCTCTGATTAGTTAAGTTTGTCATTGTTTCTCAGCTTCCTTTTGAGTTTTATTATTTTTTGATTTTTCTTTCGACACTTGCTCGACTGTCGCTTCCTTTGTCTTGGCCGTAGTTTCTTCGGTTTTATCTTCAGTTTCTTCTTTAACAGGTTCTTTGACTTCCTTAGCATTCAGTACAGTTACGCCGAGTTTTCTGGCTTCAGCGATAATCATCACACGTTTTTTCTTGCCAACTGTGTGAGCGATACGTGCTGCCTGCGTTTGAATGTTAATTTTGTTGATCTCCTCAACATTATGGACAATAACTTCTTCATATCCAGATGGATGTAAACCGCGCGCAACTTTTGGACCACGGTAGCCTGTGCTTGGAGCAGGCGGCCAACCCTTGATTTTACGTCGAACTTTATTGTCTAAACCGCGAGGGCGGCGCCAACTTGTACTGAACTTGGCATATCGCCAACTTTCAGGGCGTACAAATGCAGGTTTCTTACTTTTGGCACGAAGGCGGACTTTAAGCGCGTTTCTCACTGTAAGCTCTTTCTTCTCAGTCATCTTAATCCATTCCCTCATTCCGTTCATAAACAAAAATGCCATCCAAGAAAACACGAGGATCTTTATTGGTGACTCTGGTCATGTTCTCAATGTTTGCAGCTGTTTGACTCACATCTTCCAGTGACGCACCCTGAATAATCAGATCGTCGTTATCGAGTTTTACTTTAACATCGCCAAGAATCTTGGCACTTCGTGCTCTCCGTTCACCGGTAAAGTTTTCAACTAAAACAGATTTGCCTTGGATTTTTACAGTGATTGGAAAGTGAGAAAACACAATTTTCATTTTATACGTGAAACCTTTAGTGGCGCCAACTATCATGTTTTTAATATGTGATTCGACCGTGCCCACTAAAGCAGATTCTTTTTTACGGGGCCATTTTGCACCAACACGCACTGTTTTACCGTCAGTTTCAATTGTGATGTTGGTGTTGGAGAAATCACGGCAAAGCGTGGCCTTGCTACCTTTAACCGTGACTTTTTTGTTGTCCACAGTGATCACTACGCCATCAGGAATTGGAATAGTTCTGGAAATTTCTGGTAACCGCATAATGATTCACCTAATAAACGAAAGCTAGCAATCGGCCCCCAACGTTCTTTTCTTGTGCGTCCTTGTGGGCAATTACACCTTTTGATGTAGAAACCACGAGGATACCGACGTTTCTTGAGGGCAAGAACTTTTTCTCCCACTCTTCAAATTCGTCTACCTGAACAGGAAAACGTGGTTTAATGGAGCCACATTTGTTGATTCTGCCCATAAGTTGAACCTTAAACTTTCCAGAGCGGCCGTCATCGATGAACTCAAATTCCCCTATGTAACCGTTAAGCTGCATTATCCTTAGCACCCGGCCTAAAAGTTTAGAGGCAGGACTGATTACACATTCGCGTTTGTTACGCATCTCATTGTTTATTATGGTGATTAAGCCATTTGTTAAAGTGTCCATTACATTCTACCTCACTCATATTTTTTGAAGCCAAGTTTCGGTGCAGCTTCTCTGAAACAGTGTCTACAGATATATAAATTGTAACGCCGAATAACTGGACCATAAGCACCACAGCGGTGACAGGGTCTGGCGCCTTTACCGTATTTCCTTTCTTTCTTCAATTGTTGCTTAGCCATTATTTTCCCTCTAATTAAACAATTTCAACTCCCAACGTTTGTTTGGTAAACAAAATTGCTTCTTCCACCGTCAAAACGTGTTTGTGACCAATTTTTGCTCTTTGCTTTCGGCGGTCGCTTACCCGGTCACCTGGTCGATTGAGCGTGACACAAATATCCATGCCGAATATGCCTATATCAGGGTCATACTTGACGCCTGGAATTTCAATATGTTCTGTTAAACCAAATGCGAAGTTACCTCGATCGTCAAAAGATTTACGGGAAATTTTGTTGTCCACTACAGGCAAGACTTTCTTGAGAAAGTCAATTGCTTTCTGTCGCCTCAATGTGACTACGCAGGCAATTGGTTCGCCTTGGCGAATCCCAAAATCGCGTATACTTTTTTTGGCGTTCTTCTTAACGGGAGTTTGACCTGCAATTTCTTTGAGAACTTTGAAGGCTTTTTCTAAGGGTTCGCCTGATTTACCAACGTTCAAGTTAACAACAACTTTCTCTATGCGAGGTCGAAGCATCGGTTGCTCTTCCCACTTCTTGAGAATGGCTTCTTCAGACAACCGCTTCCGCCTCCGTTGGTAGAGTTACAAGAGATTGAGTTTGACCTAAAGAAAATATAAAGTCAAGGATTGTTTGGTAACGCGAACCTTTGGTGTCTTCGACAATTACTAGGGCACTACGTCGTTTTTTGCCAACAGCTTTTTCGATTTCTACAATTTTTCCTTGAACGCCTATGTTCTTTCCGCCAGTTATGACTACAAAGTTGCCTTCTTTGACTGGTACGCGCTCAAGTATCTGTTTGTCAGGAAGTGACAGTTTTAGTACATCAAAAGTTTCGTAGATATCTTCTTGGGGATTCTTTGGGTCAGCGATTTTTATAAGAAGGTTTGAGCCGTCGTGTAAATTAAGCTGCACACCACCGCGTATGGTAACTTTATCTTCTATGCGGCAAAGCTTGAAGTTTGCCTCTTCTTTGGTTATGGTGATTAAGCATAGCCCCTTGTGGTTGGGGAGTATCCGATAGTATTTGTCGGCTGTAGGGATTGAAATTACATCCATCAAACCTACAGGAAAATCGTCTCTGCGACTTACTTTTCCATCAACGAACACTTTACCCTGATTGATTATTGTCTGGACTTCATTTCGAGTTTCTGCTACACCCAGTATATCACGGAGAACTAAAGTTAGCGGCAAGCAGTTCTCTAGACAGTGAGGGCCAGCAGAGGGTTTAACCACCCAGGGATATTCTTTCCTGTGAATGGGCCAGAATTTTGGAGCTGGTTTACGTTTCAATCTTGCGGTTTTTCCTTTTTTACCCAAATTATGTTCCTCCTTCAGTGTTTGGAGTCTGAGGTTTAGCTTCTTTCGCCTGTTCAACCTTTGGGATCTCTTCAGAAGATGCGCCTGTGTTGGTTTTCTCGGTAGTTATGGTTGATGTGGCGTTAGGTACTTTCTTCTTGCTAGGTTTCTCTTGATCAACTGTTTTCTTTGTTTTTTCTGTTTTTTTAGTTACAAGTTTCTTCCGTTCAAGGATAGCCTTTCGTGTTTTGTCGTCGAGGTTCAGGTTTCTAATCATAACTTTCGAGGGGTGAAGCGGGACAAAGATTGTTGAGCCATCGACTTTTTCACGAGTTAAGCCTTCAAGGTAAATTCGGTATTTTTGGAGGTCTACCCGAGAGACTTTTCCCTCGAACCCCTTGTGGTCTCCACGCATAACGCGGACGCTGTCTCCCTTACGCACAGGCAGTGCCTTTACTCCTTTTTGGGCGAAAAGTTCGGGGGATAGAGGCGCCACCATAAGTTTATGGCGTTTATGAGCAGGCGCATTGAAGATAAGTTTGCGCTGTTTTCGTGGGTTCTTTATGGGCTTTGAGGTTTGCATTTTTTTTCACCTATACTATCGTGCTTGCGGCACTTGCGATTCTTGGCCATCTTTCAGCGGCTTCTCGTGCTACTGGACCGCGAATTTCTGAACCTTTCATTTCACCTTCAGGTGTGATGATGACTGCTGCGTTTTCTTCAAATTGAACCCACACGCCGTCAACTCTACGGAAGGGTCTTTTTTGTCTTACGATGACTGCTTGGAATATTTTTTTGCGCATATCAGGGGCGCCTTGCCTAACTGAAACGGTAACTTTGTCGCCTACTGTGGCAGTAGGGTAGCGTCTTAATCGACCTTTGTAGCTGTTAGCTTGAACCAGACGTAGTTTACGTGCGCCAGTGTTATCTGCGCATCGTAGGATGGAGCCTGCTAGTAGCCCGCGGGAGAGTTTTTGACCGTGCGCAAGCATACCTTTTGCGACTAAACCTCTGCCTTTTGCTTTAGCGGCCATTTTTTACTTCGCCTCCATTTTTTCTACCACAACGAAGGATACCGTTTTGCTGACTGGTCGACATTCAGCAATTCTTACACGATCGCCTTCTTTAGCGTCTATACAGGGTGGGTTGTGTGAGGGGATATGACCACGTCTGCGTTCATATCTTACGTATTTTGTAGAGAATTGCATGTATTCGCGTTCCACAATCACGGTTTTGTCCATTTTTGCGCTGACAACTGTGCCTTCTAGTACGCGACCTCTTACAGAGAGGGTACCGTGGAAAGGACAGTTTTTATCTTCGCAGGTTTTTTTAGGTTTTTTAAATAGTAGAGACATTACCATAACCTCTTGATTGTTTTTTTCAGGCGATCTTCAGGTTTTCCTACAAGGAGTTTGCCGTCTATTTCAACAACTGTTCCGTCTGAAAATGTGAAGTGAAAAACAGTTACGTCTTTAACTATACGTTTTGTTTCGTTTCCATCCTGAATGAGGAAGGTTTTTTTTGTTTCGTCCACGATTCTGCCAGATATGCCTAAGTAGCCTGTGTGTGAACTTTGTGCAACGTGGGTTTGTGTGCCGATGAATTCGTAGCTGATTATGTCAGGAGTAATTTTCATTCTTGATTTTGCTCCTTTGGTTTCTTATTTGGGGCTACTGTGGCTTTTTTTGTGTCGGATTTGCCTTCTGTTTTCCTGATGCCCTTGGCATATTCGTTTTCGATGGTGAGTAAGCGAGCGATGGTTTTGCGTATGTCTCGTACTTGCGCAGGGTTCTCCACTGCTCCGCCTGCGTTGATCATAGTTCTTAGCCTAGAAAGTTCAGTTTTGAGTTCGCGAATTTTTTTGGTTCGGTCTTCTGAGGACATATTGGCGATTTCTTTGAGACGTAGTATCGGCATTACTTTGGTGCCTCCGTAGATTTGGTTTCGGTTGGTTCAGCGGTTTTTTCGGTTTTAACTACTTGTTCAGCGGGTGGCGCCTCGGAGATTTTGGTTTCTTTTGATTCTTGTGGAGGTGATTCGGATTTTGGTTCTGATGCTTTTGCTGGTTTTTCTTTTTCCTCTGTTACAAGTTGTTCTTTTGGCAGCATTTCTACTTCTGGTTCAGAAGTTTGAGGAAGTTCCGAGGGAGCTTTAATTTTGATTTTGTCGGGAAAATGAGCGTCTGGGGGCATGATTTTTACTTTTACTCCAAACATGCCTGGTTTAAGTAAAACATGAGCTTCGGTTTTGCGCATGTATTTTAGAGCAGGATCGCCGCACCTGGGGAAGTAGCCTGCGCGGAATTTTTCGAATCTTGCACGTTCAGTGCGAAGTTTGCCGCTTATTACAATCTCGCAGCCTAATGCGCCTGCTTCCATGACTTGGTTCATGGCCCAGAAACCTGCGCGGCGGAAGTGGATTCCTTTTTGCAGTGCGGCTGTTACACGTGATGCAACAACATGCGCGTTAAATTCAGGAACTTCGATTTCAGAGACAGAGATCTGGGGGTTTGCAACTTTGAAACGTTGCTCGAGAATGCTTGCAAGTTCGCGGATGGTTTCTCCTCCGCGCCCAATTACTAAGCCAGGGCGCATAGCATATATGACCACGTGCGTGCCCAGAGGAGTTTTGGAGAGGTTGACTCCGCCGTATCCGGCGCGTTCAAGTTTTTTTTGTAAAAATTCATCAATTTCTGTGTTTTTAATGGATTCTGATATAAATCGTTTGACTATGGACATGCAGTTTATTCTCCTTGCCCAGCGTTTTCTTCTAGGACGATTTCGATGTGAGTGAGAGTTTCATATTTTGGTGATGCTCTGCCGTGTGCCCGGGGGGTGTAGCGTTTTATTTTCATGCCTGGGTATGCTGCGGTGTGGATTATGCGGAGTTTGTCTGTGTCTAGCCCTTTGTTTTCTGCGTTTGCTTCAGCGTTTTTGAGGATTTTTAGAACACGTTGGGCGGCTTTAATTGGATATCTGCCTGCAAAGGTTTTTTCTAGTCCACCTTTGTGTCCGGCTTTTTTGTTATAGCGGGTGAAGGGGACAGGTTTCTTTTTGTCCATTACATCCATGAGGTATTCTTTAGCTTTGGTGAGCGTCATACCTTTGATTGTTTTGCACACTTCACGTGCGTGCTTATGGGATACCCTAATTTCGCGACCGCTTGCTTTGACGGTCTTTTCAGGGTCCAGTTCTTCAGCTATTATGGAGTATCCCCATTTTGGCATTTTTCAATCTTCTCCATGTGCGCAACACAAAAGCGTAGAGGCGATTTATATGGCTTTCCGTATCAGGGCTATTTTTTCGATAAAATGCAGTGGGTTTGTTCCCGTTTGTGCGGGTGAATTCGAGCTGTGAGGTGTAGTAGTTGTGGAGGGGAATTGTGCTTTTATAGTTTTTTCTAGTTTGGTTGTTGTTTGGTTTGTTTTTTGTGTTGTTAATTGTAGGCGTTGTGGTTTTTTGGTTCGGTAGTGTAGTTGGGGCGTGTGTGGTATTTGATAAAGGTTTACAAATGATTTCTGTGGGGTTGTGCGATGTGTTTATGTTACAGGTGTTGGGTAGTCTATTGCGGTTATAAATGATAGGAGAAAGCGGATTTGGTCGCTAAAGATGGTTACATTACTATGTTGCATGGGGCGGGCGGCACGGTTATGCATGACCTTGTGAAAAATTATGTGGTTAAACATTTTGTGGGTGCAGCCCCCAACATTGCTGAGATTTCGCTTGAAGCTATGGATGACGCGGCGGTGGTAGATGATATAGTCTTTAAAAGTGACAGCCATGCTGTTAAGCCAATTTTCTTTCCTGGTGGTGACATTGGGCGTTTGGCGGTTTCTGGTACTGTTAATGATGTTTCGGTGCTTGGTGCGGAACCGTTTGCGTTGGCGTGTGGTTTTGTTTTGGAAGAGGGGTTGTTGTTCTCGGATTTTGAGCGGATTTTGTTGAGTATGCGGCAGGCGTGTGAAGAGGCAGGTGTCAACATAGTAACAGGAGACACAAAAGTTGTTGAAAAGGGCGTATTGGGTGGGTGTGTCATGAATGTTTCAGGTATAGGTAGAAGAACGCCTGCGTTAGAGCACAATATTGCTGTTGTCAAACGGTACAGGAGTGATTTTTCGGCGCGTTGGATTCTGGATAGCAACCTGAGGGCAGGCGACAAAATTATCCTGTCGGGCACGATAGGTGATCATGGTGTTGCGGTGCTTTCAGCGCAAGAGGGCTTGAAGTTTGGCAGCGAAATAAAGTCAGATGTGAAACCTCTCAACCGCGTCATTCAGCGTTTGCTTGGTAGCGTGGGTGGGGTAGTTGCCATGAAAGATGCCACACGGGGCGGACTGGCAGATGCGTTGCATGAATTTGCAGAAAAATCTAAAGTGGGCATACTCATTCGCGAAGATAAAGTGCCCATTCGAAACGATGTACGGGCAGCGTGTGAAATGCTGGGGTTGGATCCTCTGGAAATTGGCAACGAAGGGAAAATTATAGTTGGTGTTGTTCGGGAGAAAGCCCAGGAAGTGCAAAATTTTCTCAATAGTACAGTTGAAGGCAAAGATGCACAGATAATAGGTGAAGCAACATCGGACTTTGTGGGGGTAGCTATGCAGACTGCAGTTGGAGGCAAACGTATCATCGCCAGACCCGTAGGCGACCCAGTGCCCAGAATTTGCTAAAACCACCGCAGGAGTGGAAAGGTTAAAATAAATATTGTAGGGTGCAACTATCTTCTCTGAATTATGTGATGTGCAGGGGTCTCCAAGCCTGGTCAACGGAGTAAGGCTTAGGACCTTATCGCGTAGGCGTTCGTGGGTTCGAATCCCACCCCCTGCACCAATCCCTCAAGTTGCGGTTCCCTTCCCAGCGTTCTGCCTTTTATTTTGGTGAAGTTCTTTAAAACCTGCAAGGCAAACTATTCACAGACTTATGAGGAAGCGCTAAGCAAGTCTAAAAAGAGCCGACAGGGTTGAACTAAGAAAACTAACACAGCCTAAGTCACAGCCAAAGCTAAACTTCCCGTTTTTGAAGGCAAAAGGCACTTTTAAAGGTAAAAAGACAAATTTCATTTGAGAAGCTAAAAAGTTTTCTTAATACACAAAAATTTTGCTTTAACAAGTTGTAGCCTGCAGTTTCAAACCTTTTGACGTACCCAAAATTTTTAAGCCATAATGCGAACTATTCCTTCGCTAAAAACGCAGGTAAACTTGTGGTTGATCGCTTCAGTTTAAAGATGAGATGCTTATGAATAAACTGTTTAAGTTGATTTTGGCATCTGTACTTCTCGTTTTCTTGTCATTTATGCTGCCAGCCACCTTGGGCTTAAGTCAGCAGTCATACACTTTTGAAGGCAAAAAAGAGACGCCGTTTCCCTGTTATGGTCCATGTATAACTGCGAATATAAGCAGCAACCAAGTTCTCATTAATCAAGAAGTAACTGTTGTAGGAGAAATTTGTCCTCCAGTCGACAATGTCACCATACGCGTCACATTCACCCGTCCTGACTACACGTGGATAGACCATTACGTGGTTCCCAACAATCAAACTGGTTTGTTCACGGTGACGCAGAAGTTGGATATGGCAGGGTTCTGGAATATCTTTCCAATTTACGGACACATAAGCGACCGCCTTTATGTTAACGTCACCGATCCTAACCCGCAAGCTACGCCCGTAACACCTAATCCGCTTCCACCTTTCAAGCCCAACTATGCAGTGTTTGTTGTGGCAGGTGTTTCGCTCAGCATTGGGGTGGCAACATTAGTAGTTGGCGCCAGAAACAAAACTCGTAAAATCAGCGGCTTACGCCTCTTTGTTCAGGTTCTGTTTGTGTTTCTGATTTTCTTTGGCGTCTTCATCGACCACCAAAACATACCTGTGCCAGCTGAACAAATTGCACCCCACGAGTTTCTGATAGGAACTGATACACTGGGACCTTTGCCTGATGGGTTGCCGATTCCTGTTTTCGGCTGCTGGTATCCTTGCGGCAGAACCATAACGTGTCCGCTGTGGCAGATGCAAACTTACATTTATCCGTTCTGGAATGTGGGGCGCGGCTGGGGAGTGTACTACATTTTACCTGGCTTAGAGAGACTGGCTATAGTTTTTGGCATAGTAATTTTGGCTTCAGCTTTTTTGGGCAGATGGTGGTGTGGATGGGTTTGCCCTTTTGGTCTATACTTGGATGTAGTTACGCGCATACGTAAAGCGCTCAAGATTAAACATCGCAATTTTTCTAAAAACTTCAATGAGAAAGTTCACCAGTCAAGCTATGTAATTTTAGCGTTACTTCTCGTAATCAGTATAGTCTTTGGAGCTCAAGCCATCGCGAGTACACAATTGGTACCTGGCACGGAAAAAGGCGGGTTTGTTTACCAGTATTTCTCTGCACCTTTCTGTCAAGTTTGCCCCATGAAGCCACTTTGCCTTTTAGCTCAGGGATCGCTGGGCGTTATAAAATGGGAGTGGATGACTGAAACAACCACGGGGAATTTTTGGCATCTGGGTCAATATTTAACTTCGCTGAACATAGCAATTCTAGTGTTGGTTACGGTGGCAGCGTTTTTCTTCAGGCGCTCATGGTGCAGGATTTGCCCACTTGGCGGTTTAATTGCACTCTTTAACAGATTTCCGCCATTTAAGTGGATCTCAGGAGTACGTTTGGAAAAGGCAGAGGAAAAATGCACCAAATGTGGCGTCTGTAAACGGGTTTGCCCAACTCAAGTAACTGAAGTTTACGAGGTGAAAGGGGGAGACGTGACAACTTCAAAGTGTTTGCTGTGTTTACGATGTGTGGAGATGTGCCCAGAAGAAAACTGCCTCAAATTCAAGGTTGCAGGAAAAACTGCCTGTAAATCTAGAAACTGGTTAAACAGCAAAGCGTTTAGCACACCAAACAAAGAAGGGCAAAAAGATGAAAAAAACTAAGTTTATGAAAGCCTGGTTTGTTGTGTTGATAATATTTTTGGCAATGCCAACCATCGAAAAGACAGATGCAGCGAATAATGCACCAACGATCCGTATAAACTCAAACGGCAGCCTTGAGCCAAGCAATGTGCCGATTCAACGTAATGGTGACGTCTACACATTCACAGGCAACATTGACGCCTCGATTGTTGTGGACAGAGACAACGTAGTAATCGACGGTGCAGGCTACACGCTGCGAGGTACATATAACGGGACACGCGCCGACAACTGGGTAGTTGGCGAAGGCCCCAATCAGGAAACCAGCACTACACCTTGGACTATAGGGGTAGACATCGCAAGCAAAGGCAGATACAACTTGACGGTGAAAAATTTGAACATCAAAAACTTCTATGTTGGGATGTACATCTGGAGTTCTAACAACACAATCATAGGCAACTCTATAACCGACAATATCGTGGGGATTTTGCTTTCAGGAGATTACAACACAATTACAAAAAATTACATTGCACACAACGAACAAGGCATTTTCTTCGGAGTTAACACTCCTGGCAACGAGCCACTCAACATTGTGCTTACGTATAACAGTTTTGTGGAAAACGTTGTACAATTTAGCGGTTGCTTCTGTGAAACCTATAACCCACAAGAAGCGGTTCACACGTGGGATGACGGAAACAGAGGCAACTACTGGAGCGACTACAGAGGTGCGGATATAAACGGAGACGGCATAGGCGATGAGCCATACGTGATTGACCCCCAGAACCAAGACAGGTTTCCCCTAATACGTCCAGAGGCTAAACCACCAACACCACGGTCGGAGCCAACTCTGTGGATAATAGCAGCAGGTTTAACAATCACAGGCGTGGTACTCGCAGTTTTTGTCGCTTGGCGTTACATCCAAAAAAGAAAGCTGACTTTAACATTGTTTGAACGTAAACTATATAGCAAAAGATAAACCCCGGCAACTCTATAACCCTCAAAGTTCGCTGAAAAACAGTTTACGCATAAAAGGAAAAGACTATGCTGAAAAAAAATAGACTCTTACTCTTGGGAGCCATAATTTTTACATCAACCTTAGTTGCAAGCGCACTATTCATAGGCAAGTTAGGCAGCAACCCCACACCAATTCGCGTTGCCTGCGTTGGCGACAGCATCACAGAAGGCTATGGATACCCCAATGAGTTATGGAAACGACTTGGTTCAGATTATAGAGTCGGTAACTTTGGTGTCGGCGGCTCCACCATTTCGTTGAAGTCCTACAAACCCTACATAAATCAGTCGGCTTTCCATCAAGCTAAAGATTTTCTGCCACACATCGTGGTTATTATGCTTGGAACCAACGATGCAATATCAAGCGTCTACCAGCACGCTGATAGCTTAGCAGAGGATTACAAGCAGCTAATTGCTGAATTCCAAAAGTTACCAACTAAACCACAGATCTGGATAGTAAAACCGCCACCAATTTTCGACAATACTCTAGGACCCGTAGACACAAACTTGGAGCAAGGGGTCATCCCCAAAATTGAACAGGTAGCTAACGAGCTTTCTCTACCGCTAATCGACGTGTATTCTGCTCTGGTTAACAGTCCTGAACATTTTGTTGATGGAGTTCACCCCACAAGTGAAGGCGCAGAAGTCATAGCTAATGAAGTAAGCGAAGCATTAAACGCTGCAAATAACTGATTTTTCAAGTTCACTTTTTCGCAGCTAATAGAAGGGGGGATATAAGTTAAATTTTATAAGTAATCTTGGATTAACAGAATATTTGATAAAATGGATAAGAATGGGAACACAAAGAGTGGCGACTTTTTCCTTAACGCCGATCTTATCCGTGTAGTAGCGATAACCTTTGTGATTTTTCTCCACGCCGCCACCGAACCTCACGAAGTCAGCGACATAATGGCTTCAGAAGAAGTCACACGATGGTGGGTATCAAACATCTACAGTTCTCTTGCACGACCCGCAGTGCCCATGTTTATCATGTTAAGTGGAGCACTTTTACTTCAACCTTCCAAGTTAAATGAGCCATTACGAGTGTTCTTTAAAAAACGCTTAGCCCGAATAGGTCCTCCGTTTCTTTTTTGGAGTTTAGCCTACTTTGCATGGCGCGCCTTTGTCAACAATGAAGTGTTGACTTTTAACTCTGTGCTGCATAGCATATTGACTGGACCATACCTTCACTTTTGGTTTCTTTACTTAATTACTGGGCTTTACCTAGTAACGCCGTTACTGCGTATAATAGTCGCTTATGCCGACTGGAAAATCATAAGGTATTTTCTGGGATTGTGGGTTATAGGAACCGCCATACTTCCTGTCCTCAACATGACTGAAAAATTTAACCTCCTTGGCTTAGTTTTCATCATGACGGGGGGAATTGGCTATTTTCTTGTGGGGCCATACCTTCTAAGGATACGTCCCCGTCGGTGGTTTTTGTTTCTTTTGTTTTTGGCGGGAACCACTTGGACGATAATTGGCGCTTACATTGTAACAGGTACCATCGGCGAGCGGTTCGGTCAAATTTTCTATGAACCCACTAGCGTCAGTGTTATTGTAGCCTCAATTGCGCTCTTTATGTTTTTAGCTAACTTCCCAGCCGACAAAAGTCAAAAATGCTGCGCTCCACTCAACCGCCTGCTGACTCAGATAAGCCAAAACACCTTGCCGATTTACCTGTTTCATGTAATGGTTTTGGAATCGTTGCAAAAAGGCTTCTTTGGATTCAGAATAAGCATCACCACAATGAATCCCATATTGGAAGCACCTTTACTCACTTTACTTACGCTCTTTATCTGCCTCAGCGTAATTTATGCGGCAAAAAAAATTCCCGCTGTGAAGAAGCTAATTGGCTAAGAACTCCTAAGAAGATTGCTGTTTTTGTTTTATAGCTGCCAGTTTTCCACCTGCTTGAATCATAGCTTTATCAAGTTCGCTTATGTCTAGTTCCACCTGGAAAGTCAAACCTATTGTGGTATCTTTCACTGTGAGGGTTCTCTCTAATTTTCCAGTATCTAGCTCCAACGAGTCACCTTGTGCTATGCCGTCATAATCTTGTTTGTCTGCAAAGGTCAAAGGTAAAATTCCAAAATTAATCAAGTTAGCCAAATGGATGCGTGCAAAACTTTTAGCGATTACCGCTTTTATACCTAAATATTTTGGGGCTAAAGCAGCATGTTCGCGACTGGAGCCTTGACCATAGTTTTCGCCGCCTATAATGAAACCTCCTTTTTTCTGGAGAGCCCGTTTAGCGAAGTCAGCGTCAAGACGGCAGAAGGTATAGTTGCTAATTTCAGGTATGTTGCTTCTCAAAGCCATTATTTCTGAACCACCGGGCAAGATGTCGTCGGTGGAAATGTTGTCCCCTATTTTTAGCAAAACCTCACCCTTCAGCGTGCCTTGCAGAGGTGAGAAAGCAGGTAACGGTTTTATGTTCGGTCCCATAATAATTTCTGTTTTACCAATAGTTTCAGGAGTTGGGAAGATGAACATGTTGTCATTAACAAACAGTTTATCGGGCATACTCAACTGGGGATAGTCGCCGAGTTTTCTTGGATCAACTATTTTGCCGTAGAGCGCAGCGGCTACCGCCGTTTCAGGACTTACCAAGTAAACCTTGGCATCCTGTGTACCTGACCTACCTTTGAAGTTGCGGTTAAACGTTCTTAACGAGACTGCCCCACTTGAAGGCGCCTGCCCAATACCAATACATGGTCCACAAGCGTTTTCAATGATTCGAGCACCTGCCCGTATGAGGTGAATTAGATCTCCGCTTGCAGCCAAGTTTTCCAGAACTTGTCTTGAACCGGGCGAAATTGTAAGGCTGACGCGATCGCTGATTTTTTTTCCTTTTAAGAGCGCTGCAACTAACTTTAAATCGTGCAAAGAAGAGTTAGTGCAGCTTCCTATGCAAACTTGATCTACAGGTGTGTCTTCAACTTCGCTTACGGTTTTGACGTTATCGGGACTGTGAGGCAGGGCGATTAGAGGCTCCACTGTTTTTAAGTCTAAATCAATCACCTCACTGTACACAGCATCTGGATCTGCAGTTAAAGGTACCCACTGATTTTCTCGGTCTTGACTTTTAAGGAATAGTCGGGTAACTTCGTCAGAGGGAAAAATTGAGGTTGTAGCGCCTGTTTCTGTACCCATGTTAGTGATGGTCCCTCTTTCAGGAACCGATAAAGTTTTCACTCCCTCGCCGAAGTACTCAAGAATTTTGTTTACGCCGCCCTTGACAGTAAGCCTTTTCAGGATTGAGAGGATAACGTCTTTGGCGGAAACAAACGGCGAAAGAGTCCCAGTTAATTTTATTCCGACAATCTCGGGCATTTCTAGATAGAAGGGTTCGCCAGCCATGGCTGCTGCAACATCTAAACCACCTGCGCCGATGGCGATCATGCCCATGCCGCCTGCGGTGGGAGTGTGACTGTCACTGCCTAGGAGAGTAAAACCTGGTCTTGCGAACCGCTCTAAGTAAACTTGGTGGCATATTCCGTTGCCTGGTCGCGAAAACACAATGCCATAGTTAGCAGCTACGCTTTGCAGGTAGCGGTGGTCGTCGGCGTTTCGAAAGTCATTTTGCAGCATGTTGTGATCTACAAAGCTGAGGCTAAGTTGGGTCTTGACTTTTGAAACACCCATTGCTTGAAACTCTAAATATGCTAACGTTCCTGTGGAGTCTTGTGTTAGGGTGTGATCGATTTTTAAACCCACATGCTCGGTGGCTTTAAGTTTTCCTTCTACAAGATGATTCGCAAAGATTTTCTCTGACAAAGTTTTGTTCATTAAGTGTTTCCGCCATTAAATGGACCACGAAGGCCAATTCTTTAGTTTAGGGATTAAATAATCCCAGATTTAAGTCTCACCATCTAAAATCAGCCTTCTTTCAAGCGTCAATGCTGCAGTGTACAGAAGAAAAACTCAAATGGGAACTACACCGCCAATAAAAATCAGGGTTTGACCCACAGAGGGGAGGGGCAAGACGTCGCATAGCAAATGTGCTATTGCGCAATCAGTATGTGCATCAGGTCGGTCTTGGTTATCATGCCCAGTATCTGCCTGGGGTTGGCAGGGTCAACGACAAGAACACGGCCAATTTCGTGTTTACTCATCTTTTTGAATGCGTCTAAGGCGGTTTCGCCTGGATGAACGAACACAGGTTTTTTATGAACTACTTGCTTGACGCTTACGTTGTTTCTTTGTTCCTTGTCTACCTGAGATGCTTCTTCGAGAGTTATCATCCCTACAGGTTTGCCTTCGTCATCTATGACTGGGTATCCGATATGGTGCTGTTTGACCATTAACTCCAACAGTTCGCTGATAGTCATGCTTTGAGACACAGTCTTTACGTTGCGCGTCATTATGTCTTCTACTTTGACTTTTACTAGGGCATCAGTTTCGCGTAACATTAACACTGGCAAGTAACCGTAGGTTTCCTCCATCTTCTTGGCTTCGGCAAGTGCAGCTTTGCGTTTTTCCATCGCGGCGCGAACCACGCGTTCGTAAACCATAGGTTCCTGCTGTATGACCCATGTGTTTATAACACCGTTCTCGACTGCGTCATAAAAGAAGTCTTCACCGGCTTTAGTTCGGATAATCACGGTGGACCAATCTTCCAGCGGGTAGGCGCTACCCACGGATATGTCTGCAAGTTCATTTGTGAAGTCTGTGCAGGTTCTGCAGCTGGGCAAGATATGACCTTCAATTTCACTTATAGGAATTTTGAGAACCTCTTTATCGGTTTGAACCACAAATTTAGAGGATAAACGCATCTGCTTAATTTCAGAGGGTTTAACTCGGTAATTCTTTTCCAGATAATCCAACAATGGCAGCATAGAAAAAGAGCCAAAACAGAACAAGCCCAGTGTTATAGCCAAGTTGTTACCTATCTTGTGTTGCCAAGCTTCCATCTTGCGCAGAGCAAGAACATGGCAAGGCACACCTACAAAGGCAATTTTGCTTTTTCCGTAACCGTAAACTGCGCTACCATAAGCCTTAGCTACCGACGAAGGAAAGAACTTGCTGCCAACTGCGGAAAGAATATCGTCAGGCACCAGAGCAACTGAAGCTTGAGGTTTAGTTGGATTGTCAACCTCCGCTTTGGAGACAATGGCACTGTCGAAAATTTTCTTTTCAACACCATACGTCAAAAGCGAAGTCACCACTGCGCCACCGCGGCTTTGTTCTCTGAGTTTTGGGTCAACGGCCTGAGCAAGAACAATTTTCCGGTAGTATCCTAAGGCTTCATTTTTTACGGGAGAATCAGACACAAACTTTAAGGTTCTAAGTAGAAGAGCTTCGGAATGGGGACAAAGCTCATAGCAGATGGGGCACAGGTCTAAGTCTTCAGAGCACTCATGTAAACGGTTGACTTTTTCAGAGTCAACCTGTAATGCGCCCACAGGACAAGCGGCTTCACAAGCTCCGCATAAAGTGCAAAATCCATTATCGACTATCTTTTTTTTCAAAACATTGTAGGCAATCAGCGCATCTGCTTTTGGAGTCGTTTAATCTCGCCCCTCAAAATAATATGGAAATGGAGAGCCTTAAATAGATAGCCATTCCAACATGGTTTTTCCAAACTGAAAAACAAAGAACCAGAAAAGCGACAACTATTTTAAAACAAACAGTATTAACCATTGGTTTAAATCTAAGCGAATTTATAAACTAGTTCAGCTAATAATCCAATAAGCGTTCTTTGTTGCAAAGAAACACAGAACGTAACTTACCAACAGAAAAAGGAGGAAAAAAAATGGCTGAAAAACCCCAAGATGTTATATTCGTTGGAAACAAACCCCCTATGAGCTACGTGCTGGCAATCATAACTGCCTTCTCTTCAGGCAACCAAAAAGAAATTACGCTGAAGGCACGCGGGCAAGCAATAACCACCGCAGTCGACGTTGCAGAAATCGCTCGGAGCCGCTTTATCAAAGACCTCAAAGTCACAAAGATAGAAATTGGAACTGCTGAGATGCCACCACGTGAAGGCGAGACCAAATCCAGAATGGTTTCCACGATAGAAATAACCATAAGCAAATAAATAGAAACCCAGCGGAGCAACGAAAACACTTTTTCGTTTTCTCCAACTCTTTCTACACTTTCTTACCATTTATGTTTCTTTCAGGTCGTCCCTCTCTGAGAGGTATTCCTCAACTTTTTCTGCAATTTCCAAGAAGGCCTTTACCGCAGCAGAATTTGGGTTAGAGAGCACAAATGGTAAACCTTTGTCTGCGTCCACGCCAACTTGGGGGTCTATTGGGATGCTACCTAAAAAAGGCACTTGCGCTTCTTCAGCGATTTTTTTGCCGCCACCAGATCTGAAAAGGTCAATTTTTTCTCCGCAGTGCGGGCACACAAACCCGCTCATATTCTCAACAACACCTATAACTGGCATGTGGAGGCGATTGGCGAAAGTTATGGCTTTCTTAACTATGGTACTAGAAAGTTCACTGGGCATAGTTACCACGATGACACCGTCAATTTCGGGCAGAAGTTGAGCTATACTTAGAGGTTCATCGCCTGTACCAGGTGGCAAATCAATAAAGAGTACGTCAAGTTCGCCCCAAACGATGTCTTGAAGAAACTGGCGTATGGCACCCATTTTCAGTGGACCACGCCAGATTGTTGGAGTCTCCTCTGACAGAAAGAAATCTATAGAGACAACTTTGATACCCAAGGCTCCTACAACTGGGAAAGCGCCTGGCGGACCAACTTTCACTTTTTGTCCGGTCAAGCCCAAAAGGCGAGGAACACTAGGACCGTGTATGTCAGCGTCAAGTACGCCTACGTTCTTAAGTTTAGTATGCTGTGCGAAAGCTGCGGCGAGATTCACGGTTACAGTACTCTTACCCACGCCGCCTTTGCCGCTTATGATGGCAATTTTGTACTTGATTTTGCGCATTCGTTCGCGGAGAGTCTGCTGTTGTTGAAGAAATTTTTGTCTATGAAAATCAATTGAACTTTGTGATTGGTTGGGGGTACCCATGAAAATAACCTTTTGATTGTGAGTTGAGAGGTTAGTGTTTGAGGGTAAACTGCGCTAAAAAGGTTTTTGCGGCATTAAAACAATTTGGATCACTGATAGGTCATGAAATCAGCAGGGTTTTTACCGTTAAGTGACAATCTGCTGAAGTAAACGGGTAAATGCAGAAAGTAGCTTAGGTCAGATTGATAATTCAGAGTTTGATCTGAAAGGGTTAAAGTACAGTTTTGCTAACCTGAGTGAAAATAGGTCCTTCCATAAAAGAAGGAAAAAAACGCAGGTTACGTAAGAGAGCACGCTCATGTGGTGGTTAGAGTTACAATTGAGAATTTAGTAGAAGGGAGAACATACAAGGAGTTCGTTTTTGGATGAGTTTTGCCTTAGGTTCAGCAAGCCGGCGAGTTTCAACTGAATTTATACCCTATTTTCCTGAGGAACATACGACGTTCTTTTATGTCAGAAGTGGTTTCTACGCCTTTGCTCTTGAAACCGTCGATCACGCCCACGATGCCTCTGCCCTGTGAAGTTTCAGCGACAATTACTTCCAGTGGGTTGGCTGTGGCAGAATAAATTGTGCAAACTTCAGGTACTTTCTTAACGTGTGCAAGAACGTTTACAGGATAAGCGTTACGTATGAAAATCAGGAAGCTGTGACCACAACCTAACTCGAATGCTCGCTGGGCAGCTGCCGTTCGGAGCTCTTCATCGTTTCCTTCATGCCGAACAAGGCAAGGTCCACTAGCTTCGCAGAAGGATAAGCCGAATTTTATGTTTGGTACCGCGTTGACAAGAGCTTCAGCTAGGTCTTCTACCGTTTTAATGAAGTGTGCCTGTCCAAGGATAAGGTTGGCGTCTTTGGGCAGATCAATTTTAACTATTCTTAACTCCATTTTCAGGCGCCTCTAAAAGTTAATGTGGTGTCGTGGTTCTTTAGGTTTTACGGTTTCTCTCCATGTAGAGAGTTTTGGCAAAACTATGGCAGCAGAAAAACGCAGAAATATAGTGAAAGCAAAAGATTGTGGTTACCACGGAAAGCAGACAAAAACTAAATATCAAAGAACCACTTTAACATTCAGAAAACTCGCTTACGGGCTGGTAGTTCAGTTGGCATGAACGCTTGACTTGCACTCAAGAGGTCGGGGGTTCAAATCCCCCCCAGTCCACCAACTTTTTGTCAATTAATCCTAGATCAAGCGAAGACACCTCTACTTAATTTTCAGCAGTCTCAAGCCAGAAATGTTCCACCTCACAACATGAACAGGTTCTTTCGCCTTTTATGAATCTCTTATGGGAGTATTACAAAGTTGTCAGCTGTTTACAGGATAGCCTCCTCAACACCACAAATTGAGAAAGTTAATCTTGAGATAATAACCTCCAGTAGCTTATGAGTTATTAAACAGAACCACTAACCTCACAAAATCAAGGTTTTATTACTGAACGACGAAAAGGCCAGAAGGTTATTCACACTTTTGTGTTCTCAGACAATTTTTGGTTCATCGAACCCTTTAGAGACGTGTTAGAAAATAGGCAGGCAACAATTTAAGACAAGCACCCTTCCTTGTCTACCTCAAAGGCTACCCGAGTTCGCTTGCTTTTTCAAAAATTTGGCTAATCAAATGGTCACGAATTTTTTGTATATCATCTGAACTACCCTTTTGAAGGGAATTTGACACGTGTTCTTCTACGTGTTTTTCAATCGCCTCATTCATCATTTGAACGTCAGGAACCAAAAGTATCTCGGCGNCACAGGTACAGGTTATTTTCTGCAGCCCATTTTTTATTTTGTTCCCCTTGCGACCCAAAAATAACACGCCACATTTGGATGTAACATCTCATTGTAGAACGACATAAAAACATTGCTGCTAAAAAGCAATATTGTTTTTAAAAAGCAACTTTAAAGCGCTGCTTTTTATAAAAAGACGGCGAAAGAGAACCATTACAGATTACACTTAAATACAAACCACAATAAAATACGTGTGGGGCAGATCAATGGATTACCTTGTTCCTTTTAGGTCAGAAATCAAAATGAAAATCCTCATCGACCTTCTATCTGGCAACAAAAAACTGTCTGACTTAAAGTCGGTTATTGATGCTAGAGAGACCACAATTTTACACGTACTGAAAGAATTTGAAAGAATGTCCCTTACCACCAAGGTTCAAGGAACATATAAATTAACACCTTTAGGTTTGATTGAAGCCAAAATCTGCAAAGAAGCTCTTGCAGCTACAGAAGCGATAGCTGAATTCAAAGATTTTTTGGTAAACCATGATACAACAACCATCCCGGAGCATCTACTTTTCAGAATGGGCGCACTGAAAGGCGCCTCTTTGATCAAGGCAGGCGCCTCAGAACTTGGGAAAGTACACGAAACGTTTACCAGCATGCTGTTACTTTCCAAAAAAATAATTGGAATATCACCGATATTCCATAAAGATTTTGTAGCGGTTTTTGGACAGTTACTTAATCACGGATGCACGGTGGAGTTGATCTTGACTCCTGAAGTGCTTAACAAAACGTTAGAGTCTGCTGATGCTCAACTTTTTCAAAAATATATAACTGAAGAAAAACTCAAAATCTTTGTTAAAGACAGCAACTTAAAAGTGGCGCTGACGGTATCAGATAGAGTTTTCTCTTTAGGCCTATTTGATTTAAATGGCGAATATGACTACACTGAAGATTTGATTTCCACAAGTCCCCAAGCTATAGCCTGGGGTGAAGAATTATTCAGATTAACCATTGAGGGAAGCAAACGAATTCTACTCAAATGAAATCAGTTTGGAGCGACCACAGGTTTTGAACATAAAAAATTTTGCAATAATAGCCCCGTTTTATTTAGCACTTAATGGCTGTTTCGTTGTTGTTGCAGGATTCCTTTTTTATGGCGAAAACTTTGACTTTCTTGTACTCTTAGCTGCTTTCCTTGCAACATACTCTGTGTATAGCCTAAATAAAGCCACAGACAAAGTTGAAGACGAAATCAACCAAACAGGACTTGATACTAAAAGCACAAAATTCTTCACATGGTCAGCGTTCACAGCCACAACTATAAGCCTCGCTATAGGCTTAATGATTAGCCCCTCGGTGGTAGTCGTCCTGCTAACGCCTATGCTTGTCGGGTTAGTTTACAGCGTAAAACTCTCAAAAAATATTCCAAGGATAAAAGAGATTCCAGGAGTAAAAAGCGTGTCAGTAGCCTTATGTTGGGCTTTTACAGGTTCTATTTTACCAGCAGTCACTCAGCCAATTTTGTGGGAAAAAGTCTTTCTTGTCTTTTTATACATTTTTATTAATATTCTTGTTAACACAATTTTGTTTGACGTTTTAGACATGAAAGGCGATTTGAAGTCAGGAGTTAAGACAATTCCCCACTTGTTGGGACACAGAAAAACTAAAAGATTTTTACTCAGCATGAATAGTAGTGTTTTCCTGTGGATTACCTACTGCGTATTTAGAGGCTACTTCCTAAACTATATACCCGCTTTACTCTTCGGTGTTTTCTATGTTTATTTTCTTCTTTTTTACTTTTTAAAAAATAGGCAACTACGATCAAGAGCAGGACTAATGATTGACGGAGAATGGATACCCATAACCCTTCTAATGATTATTTTTTAAAAAACTGAATTTGACACAAAAAATTGATAAAAACGAAAAATCAGCTACCGCTTAACAATAAAGAAGACTCCGTCCTGTTCACGCATACTATGGGGAACCCAAATTGCACACTCTAACCATCTAAACTGCGAAGACTATTTTTGATTAACTTTGAAAAAATAGGCAAAGATACAATCATAGAGCCTATTACTGCAACAGCTGTCAAACTCAAAAAATCGTTGCTCACAATACCCATGGCAACGCCCTCATAGGCTATTATAAAAGACATCTCGGCTCTAATTGAAAGACCCACCGTCAACGTCCACAAAGTCTTACCACGGAAACCAGCTAAACCTCCGCCGCCCAATCCGCCGACTAAACGGGCAATAACCGCAATGCCTAAAATTGCTAACCCCACTGGAAGCGCTGCAATAAGCCCAGAAGGACTTATGACCAAACCGATACTGGTAAAGAAAACTGCAGCAAAAATCTCTTTCATCATAAACAACCTATTGGCGAGTTTTTCACCTATTTTTCGGTAGGGGATTATAGCACCCATTATGAAGGCCCCAGTAACCGCAGCTAGCCCAACTTGAGTAGCGACGAAAGCCCAAATTAAACCCAAACCCAACAAAACTGCAAACAGAACCTCATCTGACAAGATCTGTTCAAACCGTTTCACCAAAAAAGGAAAAACTCTACTACCCACATAGATAGCAAAAATTATAAACAGAGTCGCAAGCAAACCAACACGGACAAAGTTAGCTATTGAAAAGGTTCCTGCAGAAATTACACCTACAGCTACAGTGAGAATTAAAATACCTTCGATGTCGTCCAGTATGACGGCAGTTAGTAACGTCGAACCATCCTTTGTATCCACTACACCCTCTGAACTGAGCACTGAAGCTATTACGCTGGTTCCACTGGGAGCCAAAACCGCGCCTAAAAGAAAGGCAGCTTGCCACGACCAACCCAAAGCAATCCCCAAACCATAACCCAAAACCACAGAGAGAACTACGCCACCCGTCGTAAGAAAAAAAGCTTTTTTTCCTACTTTCCAAAATGCAGAGGCATCAAACTCCAACCCTGTCATGAACAGAATCAGAACTGATCCCAGCACCGCTAGCAGATTAATAACTGCCAAATCAGTAACCAAACCAAGCCCACCTGGTCCCCCTATGAAGATACCAACTAAAATTGCGCCTATCACACCAGGCAACTTCAGTTTTTTGAACAATTCGGAGCCCAGAGATGAAACAACAATCAACAACCCGATTTCGAACAAAAGAAAAACTGTAGGGTCAACAGCCATGATTCTAGAATACGACACTAACTCATATGTGCCTTTCTACACCCCACAGTTTTTACTGCTGAACTTTAAGTCTACACTAATTCTAAGAAAACAATCCTTGTTCAACCCGCCTACATTGCCTTTTTTGTTTACAATACTTTTAAGTTACTTTTGTAAGTCACATTTTACTGTTGTGAGGAAAAAATTATGAAAATACGCATGATAAAACTAACCCCCGAATACCTCGTCAAGGCATTACAGGGAAAAGCAGATATTTTAATTTCTAACTTGCCCGGCGACACGGAGCTTTTAGACATAAAATGTGACTTGTTTTGTAAGCAAATCTACGCCATTGTAAGAAGCAACAGTTTTAAAGATGCCCCAGAAACTCAACCCCCTCCAGAGCTCAACTTAGCTTATTTGGCAACTGTCAAATCGACTACACAGACTGAGCAGATGGCTAAAGCGGGAACCTCGCCTCAAAGTGGCATTAAACCTGAAAAAGGCACAATCAAAACTCAACTGTCAAGTGGCTACACAGGAAAAATAGAGGAAGAATTCACTCCTGAACAACGCAAATTGTTAAACTTTAAAGTGGAGGGGGACGACCTCATAGTGAAACCAGCCCAATTTCTAAGCGACGAATGGGAAGACATTAATGAGATTGTTAAAAGTTTAGGCGGTAAATGGGTTAAAGGTGACGTAATCAGCTACTGGACAGTACCCCTCAAAATACAGAGTTAAACATTAAAGCAAAGTTTGAGACGGATACGTCTTTCCATTAAAAAAGGGTTTGATTGAGGTCTAACAGTGATCATAGTGACGGCTGTGCACACAACCACCTATGAGAGGTTCCAGTTTGCCTTCTTTAAACTGCTTGAGCATGTCCCTCACTTTAGCTCCCGCAAAACAGAACAAGGGCTCCCTTCGAATTTGACTGTAAACCCTGCAAACGTTATTAAAAATAAAAATGCGTCGGATGTACTAATCCAATAGTATAAAGGTTCACTTTAGGAAGCACCATTACATGACTTCAATAGTAAATGAAACACTGGAACTTGCTGAAGTTGACAATGTTGAGATTTTAAGTTTAGTGGACAATTCCGTAGACTTCCTGTCTACACAATCCAAAGCAGAGGTTCAGACCTTCAGACAGTGGACAAACAAAAAGTATGGGCAAAAATGGACAAATACACACAATAAACTACCCGTAGCCGAGCATGGATTTTCAATACTTGTGCGGCTTTTTCGAGGTGAAAAATTCACCGGAGTTTTATTTGACACAGGCAACAGTTCCAATGGAATAACGGAAAACGCTAAGCGAATGCGTGTTGATCTAAGTGAAGTGGAGTATGTTATTCTGTCACATGGACACTACGATCACACAGGCGGGCTTCTGTCTGCCCTAAAAACCATTAACAAACCAAACATACGGCTAATTCTACATGAAGACATGTTCAAAACTAGAGGGTTAGCGTCTGTTGATGGCAAGGTGAAAGTTTATCCAAAGTTTCCACCAAAAAGGCGCCTCACAAAAAGTAACATTGTTGAAACAAAAAAACCCAAGTTAATTGCAGACGCTATGGCACTGGTAACTGGAGAAATCCCACGCCAAACAAGTTACGAAAAAGGAGTTCTAAATCACATGGCTCTCGTAGAGGGTTCATGGCAACCTGACCCGTGGATCTGGGATGACCGAGCCATAGTTATAAAGGTCAAAGGAAAGGGGCTTGTTATTTTGTCAGGATGTGCTCATTCAGGAATAATAAACACCATATCTTATGCGAAGACTCTTACAGGAGTAAGTGAGGTTTACGCTATAATCGGAGGATTCCATTTAGCAGGAGCAGAATTTGAAAATAGAATCCAACAAACAGTAAAAGAGCTAAAAAAAGCAGCGCCAAAGCTAATTGCGCCCTCTCACTGCACAGGTTGGAGGGCCATCTGCGCGATTGCTGAGGCACTAAAGGAAGAGTTTGTATGGAACAGTGTTGGAAACCTCTACAGAATATAGAAAAAAATTCCCCACGTGAAAAGTTAAATAGCAATTGATGATTGGCTACAAGCTTGTATTAGAGTAATTGGAGGCAGAACCCTTTTGGAAAGGAAAGGACCGTTATTTATTGTGCCTTGGCGCAGCACATTTGCATGTAACTACAACTGTATACATTGTATCTCCGCGTGCAAACCAGCTTTTCCAGATGAAGTTGACACAGAAGGAGCAAAGCATATTATAAATCAAGTTTACGAATTTGGCGCAAATTTCTTTGGAATAACAGGAGGGGAAGCGCTTTTACGTAAAGATCTCTTCGAAATTATAGCGTATGCCCGAAAAGTTGGGTTGAGCACCAGCATCATAACAGATGGTCGCTTGCTGGACAAGAAAGCTTTTGAGAACGTGGTTAAAAATGAAGTGAAAGTTTCAGTAAGCATTGATGGTTCAGAAATAACAAACGATTTGATTCGCGGCAAAGGAGCCTACAGAAGCGCCGTTGCAGCGATTGAGAAGCTTTCACGTGAGAAACTTCTAAATTGTCTGGTTTACACACTTGCAAATGTAAATGAACAGGTAACAAACGTTGCCGAAGCTGATTTTGTTGATGTTTTGGATTTAGCCGAAAAGTACGGGGCACGATGGGTGATCTACCACGGTATGATCCCTTACAGCAAAGACAAAGCTAGCTTAAAAGCTGCGCCTTTACCTCAACAATATGAGTGGGCATGGAACAAACTTTACGATTTACAGGCTAAGTATAAAGGCAAACCTGAGATCAATGTTTACTATCCATCGTTTGCCAGGGTAGCTAAACAGAGAGGTATGCTAGACTTTGACCGATGGTTTAATCATTTCTTTTTAGGCAGGTGCTTTTTTGGAAAATTCATGAGTATCGCTGAAAATGGTGACGCCATCCCCTGTAGCTACAACGACGTTCACCGATTTGGCAACGTCAAAACACAGTCGCTGAAAAGTATTTGGGACAATATGCAAAACTCGGAGTTTTTTGCCAAAGTCAGAGACAAAAACAACCTTAAAGGCAAATGTAGCGTATGCGAATACCGAGATATCTGTGGGGGATGCAGAACCTCCGCTTACTTCTACACAGGCGACATCTTGGGCGCTGACCCCCAATGCTCTTACATACCTATAGAGCTTCGCCAAAAATAACTCCAAAGAAACAAGCAAATTGGTTATTTTCTGAATTTGGCAGCGCGGTTAGCAATCAACGCCGCCACAGCGCCTGCTGCTACACCGGCATCAATATTTACTACTGCTAAACCTAGAGAGCAAGACTGAAGCATGGCCATCAAGGCACTTACCCCTTTTTCGCCAAAACCATAACTGTTTGAAGTGGGAACAGCAATCACAGGAACATCAACAAGCCCAGCTACGACGGACGCTAAAGCGCCTTCTCTGCCAGCCACCACTATTATACAGTCAACATCTTTCAACACAAAATCTTTGAGTGGAGCCCACAAGCGGTGAATTCCAGCAACCCCCACATCATAAGCTGTCAATACAACACAACCCAGTTCTTCAGCAACTATTTTTGCTTCTTCAGCCACGCCTATGTCTGAGGTTCCAGCGGTCAAAACTCCAATCTTGCCTCCTGCCGCAGAAACTGGGGCATTGGTTTTTTTGATGACCATCATCCGCGCTTTGTCATGCCACTGAATTAGAACACTTTCAGATAAAGTGTTTTTAAGCCCTACCGCTTGCTCCGGGGAACATCTGCTTACAATAACTCGGCCACGTTTCTCCAGCAGCCTCAACGTGATCTTTATGAGGTCACTGTTTGTTTTGCCTTCGGCAAGAATTACCTCAGGCACATTACTCCTAAATTCTCGGTTCACATCAATTTTTGCGCAATTGTCAATCTCTTCCAAAGCAAAAAAATGTAACAGACGCTCGGCTTCATCTACGGATAGTTCATTTTTTGCAATTTTTTCAAGGATTTCTCTTAAAGTGAACATGCCCTAAACGACTCGCCTGTTAGACATAAGCATTATATTAATATATTATCACTTCCTTTTGTGGCACTAATGTTTACGGATCAAACTGATTCTAAAAAAATAGTTGTTATTGATTGCCAAACGGGCGTTGCAGGCGACATGTTTCTAGGCGCCCTGATAAGTCTTGGAGCAAACATTAACAAAATTGTTTCCGCCATAAAATCACTGGAAAACCTCAATTACGGCTACACCAACGTTGAAGTCTGCATCCGAGAAGACAGACAAAAGGTTTTCAAAGCAACACACATTGAAGTAACCGCAAAAGCCAAGGCTGAAATTACAGGGCAAGAACTCATAAAGCTTGTAGAAGAAAACGCGGACACTTTGAAACTTTCCGAAAAAGCCCAGCGTTTCGCCTCAAAAACCATCCGCACTCTTGTAGAGACCGAGATGGAACTCCACGGAAAAAGCATGGCGCAAGTTCACCTACACGAACTAGGGCAGATAGACACAGCCGCGGAGATAGTGGGAACAGCAACTGCTCTAGATGACCTAGGCCTGTTTGACGCAAAAATTTACTCTACACCTGCTGCCGTCGGAGGGGGAACTTTCAAGTTTTCTCACGGTATAATCGCCAGCCCTGCCCCTGCGACATTGGCTATTTTCAAGTCTAAGAATTTTCCTATAAAGGGTGGACCTATAGAGGCAGAGTTAGCTACCCCGACAGGAGCCGCAATTTTAGTTAACGTAGTAAATGAAGTTTGCAGTTTTTATCCTCCCATTGTTCCGCTGGGGGTGGGTTACGGCTCAGGAACCAAAGAGTTCAAAGAGCTGCCTAACGTTCTCCGAATAACCATCGGTCAACCTCTGGGTAGGGAAGAAATGAAAGAGGAAATCGCAGTTTTAGAAACAAATTTAGACGATGTTACAGGCGAAATTGTGGGTCACTCCCTCGACAAGCTGCTGCGTGCAGGTGCTAAAGACGTGAGTATAATTCCGATTTTCACAAAGAAAAACCGTCCAGGTCAAATTTTACGGGTGATAGCTGATAAGGCAGACAGTAACCGTCTCACACGGCTTATGCTGGAAGAAACAGGCAGCCTAGGAGTCAGAATATTAACATGCGAAAGACAAATCCTTAACCGCGAAATTCATGAAATGGACCTGTATATTAAAAACTTGAAAGAAAAAGTGAAGGTTAAAGTTGTCAAAGACGGCTACGGTACAGTAGTTCATGTTAAACCTGAGTACGAAGACCTGAAACGGATAGCAGAAAAAACTAATATGCCACTTAGGGAAATCACCGAGGCGACAACAGCCAAAGCCAGAGAAATTTACCTGAAAAAGTGAGCTATAATGGACAGTTTAGATGTAAAGTATGAAAAGCTAAAGGAATTAATTAAAGAGAAAGGAAAAAACGGGGTTGTTGTTGCCTTTTCAGGAGGGGTGGACAGTTCAACTTTAGCTGCTGTTGCCTACGCAGTTTTAGGAGAAAAAGTGGTTGCCGTTACGGCTAAATCGCCAACTTATCCACGTGAAGAAGTAGAAGCCGCAGAAGAAGTTGCAAAAGAAATAGGTATAAAATGGTACACTATCGAAACTAACGAGTTAACAAACACAAAGTTCACCAAAAACCCTGAAAACCGCTGTTACTACTGCAAAAAAGAGCTTTTGACTAAACTTGTGGAGACCGCACACACGTTGGGGTTCGAAGCGGTTTTTGAAGGCACAAACTTCAGCGATTTATCAGACCACAGACCTGGATTTAAAGCCGTGAAAGAGGCGGCTAACGTTTATAGTCCATGGGTTGAGAGTGGATTCACAAAACAAGAAATCAGAAGTGTAGCCAAAAAGCTTGGGCTTTCAGTTGAAAATAAACCGCCGCTAGCTTGTTTGGCTTCTCGAATTCCTTACCACCAGAAAATCACTGAAGAAAAACTGCGGCGAGTTGAGAAGGCAGAACAGACAATAAAAGAAATCGCGAAGATTCGACAGCTTCGAGTGCGAGATCATAATGGTTTGGCCAGAATAGAAGTTGCAAAAGACGAAATGGACAATGTACTTGATATGAATATTCTCGACGAAATAAGTGTTAGACTGAAAATGATTGGCTTTAGGTACGTAGCTTTAGACGCTGAAGGCTACAGATCAGGAAGCCTGCTAAAAAGTAAAAACACAATAACAAGTAGCAAGTGACCAGACTTTGGCTATTTTGGGTTTGTTTTTGTAATATTTAAGCTTAAAACCCAACTTAGAGAACTGTGACTTTAACCTCTGAGATTTGCTTGTTTGTCTTTAAAGCTGTTATGAAATCGTTGACTGTTTTGGCGTCGCCTTTGGCTACAATAACTTCGATGCAGTAGCCTTCGTCCACGTGTGTATGAAGGAAAGTCAAAACCACGTTAGTATAACTATGCTGCACTTCAGTTATGCGCCTTGTTTGTGTCCCTCGCTGGTAAACGATTGTTATTGTAGCTGTGATGTGTCCTTGAAGTTCCCCTAGTTTTTGGGTTTCAGAAAGATATGCTCTTAGGGCTTGCCTTATGATTTCGGAGCGATTTGCAAAGCCTTGCTTCTTGATGTACTGGTCAGTTTTTTGCAGTAATGCTTCCGGAATTGAAAGACTTACAACACCCATGTGTTAATCTTATTAAGAGTACGTGCAATACAATATAAGTTTTTATTAAATAATTAGCAAAATTTAATAATATATAAACCCTTGAAGGATAAAGGGAAAAGCAAGAATGATAGAATGGGCACTTAGTCTAATCAGCGTATTAATCATCAGTGCTTTTTCCTTAATAGGAATATTGACTCTTTGGTTTTCGGACAAAAAAACTAAAAAACTATTTGTTTATCTGGTAAGTTTCGCTGCTGGCGGACTTTTTGGAGATGCTTTTCTTCACCTTATTCCTGAAGCAATGAGAGAAGCAGGCACCCAAACCACTGCTGCGCTTTTGATACTAACAGGCATTTTATCCTCTTTTGCAGTAGAACGTTTCTTGCAGTGGCGACACTGTCATATCCCCACCTCAAAAGAACACCCCCACACCTTTGCCTACATGAACCTGTTCGGCGACTCAGTCCATAACCTTATAGACGGCATAATTGTGGGTGGCAGCTACTTGGTCAGCATACCCATAGGGGTGAGCACAACCATAGCTGTGATTTTTCATGAAATTCCTCAAGAAATAGGAGACTTCAGCGTACTCGTCTATGGGGGTTTCCACAAAAGAAAAGCACTTATGTTTAATTTTTTGACGGCGCTTTCAGCTATTCTTGGAGCAGTTGTTGCTTTGGTTTTAGGCTCCTCTGTAGAAGGATTTATCCCTCTACTGATTCCTTTTGCTGCAGGAAACTTCATTTACATCGCAGGTTCAGATTTAATTCCTGAACTCCGCAAAGACACACCTGAACCCAAAAAAGCAGCATTACAAATGACCTCACTAATTTTGGGGATTATCCCTATGGTGCTTCTTCTCTTAGGAGAATAATAGAAACTTACATTTTGACAGGCTTCCAAATCTGCATCTTAAGTTGTCACAAGCAAAGTGTGTCTTTCAGAAAGACTCAAGGGATTTGACCTTTTTTATTATAAGCAGTGTTTAACGTTTATGTTAACTCAACCTGATTCTTAGTGAAGCAGATTTACAAAAATAAAGAAAAAAGGGGAAGGGGGTTTACTTGCGTTTCCGCAGGAAAACCGCGGCGACCGCAACCACAACTATAACC
>JAOAIX010000003.1 GCA_026414485.1 Candidatus Bathyarchaeota archaeon | reverse complement strand
GTATAGGGCTTCACGTCCTCGGAACGCAGAAAGACTGATTTCACATAAGACAGGACAGTCCCGTATACATATAGGACACATACCGCTTATGGTGCTTGTGTCTTTTACACGTGTCGTTGTTCCAACAGTTGATTTACCGTTAAGGTAAGAACTGTTTTTATGTACTCGTTCACTCATTTTTCACATTCACCTTTATGCAATTGCACAGTTTTTATGTCTGTCACGCGGAGAATTTTGTACACTTGTTCAGTATTTAACACTATTCACAGTAGTTTATATGTAAGAAAACGAATTTCACAGACGATACATGAAACATATATCTAAAAACCTGCCGTGAAAAAGCACACTTCAGAAAAACTTCATCAAAGATTAATGCATCAAGAAACCGCAGCTTTCTGCAACACTCCAAAACAGATATAATCACTCTTGCCTCTAAATAGAACCGCTTAACAATAGCCAAAAGGAGACCTTACGTTTGAGTTTTGAAATGTGGGCAGAAAAATACCGACCTAAGCACCTTAGCGACATGGTTAACCAAAAAGAAATCGTCGAACGTCTCAAGAGCTTTGCTAAAGCACGAAACGTTCCACACTGCATATTTGCTGGTCCACCTGGAACAGGTAAAACCACTGCTGCCTTATGTTTGGCACGCGACCTATACGGCGACAACTACAGAGAACACATTATGGAGTTGAACGCCAGCGACGAGAGAGGCATAGACGTCGTCAGAGAAACCATAAAAACCTTCGCGCGGTCCCGCTCCATTGGAGAAATTCCCTTCAAAATCATGATTCTCGACGAAGCCGACAACATGACCACCGATGCCCAGCAAGCTCTACGCCGCACTATGGAGAAGTACACGGAGTCCTGCCGCTTCATCATGTGTGCTAACTACAGTGGCAAAATAATTGAGCCCATACAGTCACGTTGTGCACCATTCAGATTTAGCTTTTTGCCAAAAGAAGAACACGACAAATATGTTTGTCAAATTGCCACAAAAGAAGGCGTAATCCTGCTACCTGATGGCTTAGAAGCGATCTTTGAAGTCTGCGGAGGTGACATGAGACGCGCCATGAACACCTTGCAGTCTGCTGCCTCCATGAACAAACCAGTTGACGCTAAATTGGTTTATGCCGTAACGGGACGTGCCAACCCTATGGAGATACAAAAAATGCTAGTTGCCGCATTCAACGGCGACTTTTTAGAAGCTAGAAAACAAATGCGCGATATGCTTCAAAAACACGGTGTAGCCGGTAGTGACATTGTCCGCCAGATTCACGCCGAACTCTTCAAAACCAAAGAAATCCCTGAAACTCTAAAAATAAAACTGGTAGACTTTGTGGCCGAAATTGACTTCAGACTCATGGAAGGTGCTGATGAGGAAGTGCAACTTAGCGCCTTACTGGCAAAAATTGTGCAGGCCGGATTTGAATCAAAACATTAAAAGCGGGTGCGTTTTTGTATACCGCGTGGACTTCTAAGTACAAGCCAACCTCTCTCCGTGAGGTAGTAGGCAACACTGCGGCGATAACCCTGTTCAAAGAATGGGTAAAATCTTGGGATAAAGGTATTCCCAAGCAACGTGCCGCCTTTCTTTATGGTCCTTCTGGAATAGGAAAAACAGCTACGGTGGAAGCTTTAGCTAACGATTTAAAGATGGAGTTTGTGGAAAAAAACGCTAGCGATTACCGTACTGAAGAAGCAATAAACAAATTTGCAGGTTTAGCCTCCCGTTATAGTTCCCTTTTTGGAGTAAGGCGCCTTATTCTCCTCGACGAATTAGACGGCTTAACAGGCAACGCGGATAGAGGCGGAATAAAAGCGATAACTGATGTTGTGAAGAACGCACAAACTCCACTTGTCCTAATTGCCAACAACGCTTATGATTCACGCTTTATGACTCTCCGTAACTATTGCCTCCTCATAGAATTCAAAAAACCCACAACGGCTGAAGTGCTTGGGCATCTGGCACGTCTATGCACCATGGAAGGAATCCAAGCAGAAGAAAACGCCTTAAAATTCATTGCGCACCGCTCAGGTGGAGATGTACGCTCTGCAGTAAACGACCTTCAAGCTCTCGCACAAGGCAAAAAACAGCTAAAATATGAGGATGTCTCATGGCTTAGCTACAGAGACCGTCAAGATACAATCTTTAACGTAGTTCGCATGGCAATGTATAGCCGAACCTGTAGCGCTGCCAAACAAGCCGTAGACTTAGCAGACATAGACATCGATATGCTGTTTGAATGGGTCTACGAGAATGTTCCATATCACTTCACGGATCCTCGAGACTTAGCTAAAGCTACAGAGTCACTTGCCATGGCGGATCTTTACCGAGGCAAAATCCGTGCCACACAAGACTGGAGTTTTCTGCGCTACGTCATTGACTACATGACTGCAGGCGTATGTATGTCGAGGCTGTACTCAAAAGTTGGTTGGGTCCCATTCAAGTTTCCGACGCGAATTCAATCTCTCTCAAAGTCTAAAGCTGAACGTATGTTACAGTTGAGCATAGGTTCGAAAATCAAACCCAAGTGTCACATATCTGCCAAACGTAGTTTAACCGAGGTTTTACCTTTCATCAGTATTATTTTCAAGACTAACCCTCAAAAAGCAGCTGAAATAGCCCGTTGGCTTGACTTAACCGAGGAAATGATTTCTTACCTCGCTGGAACTGAAGAAAAAGCCAAAACCATAATGGGTCTGTTAGCGTAGACTGTACACTTTAGCTGATGCTGCTGCCTTCCGCGATATCTTTTTCTGGCTGAAGCACCACTACGTTACCTGCGCTGTCTTCTGCCGCAAGAACCATGCACTGTGATTCAATGCCTGCTAACGTACGTTTTTGGAGATTAAGAACAAACACACACTTTTTGCCTACTAACTCTTCAGGCTTATAGTACTGTAGAAGTCCAGCCACTGCCTGCCTTTTTTCCGTTCCAAAGTCCACAATGAGTTTGATGAGCTTTTTCGAGTTTGGAACCTGATTTGCCTCAGTTATTCTGCCAATGCGCAGATCCAGTTTTTGAAATTCGACAAAGGAAATTTCTGGTTTTTCCATAATCTATGCGTCCTTTCTGCATTTTTCTGGGTTAAACTATTAAGTTTTATGTGACTTTTTACTTATTTTGCCTATACAAATTTTTTTGAGGCTATGTAATGTGCTTCCAAAATAGGCTGTGGAAGATAACAGTGATGTATGCATTTTTTCACAATTTCGATGGCACGTAATAATGTTGTTTTGTGTCCTATACTTATATACAAAGATTTGGTCCCAAAATTTGTGGGCAAAATCGCCCCTACAGTTTCATTTTGATGTACCAAGAAAACATTGTTACCCATTCGTTTTGGCTCTCCAATTAGTTTACTCTTTGCCACTCCAACAGTTGGTTTTCCAAGAACAATTCCTAAGTGACTAGCAAAGCCGCATCTGAAAGGATGTGCCAATCCATGTCCGTCGACGAGAAAGACGTCTGGTTGTAACTTCAGTTTTTTTATGGCGGCAACTGCAGCTGGAAGTTCCCGAAAAGCAAGCAAAGTTGGAATATAAGGAAATTTTACGGTCACTTTTGCTGTTTTAGTTTCTAACAACTCAAAGGTTTCATAATCTAAAACCGCCACTGCGCCTACGGCCCTGTCCCTCAAATATGCGACGTTTACACCTGCAACCTGCTTAATGTTGGTGGCGATTTGATCTTCTGTTATAATTTTTTTGGATAGGGCTAACTGCACTTTGCGAACTTTGTCAAGTGAAAATTCAACACTGCTCAGAGTTTCCGTTTTGAGCCTTTCACCTTTTCTGTTTTTGGTTTAAAACGTCTCAAGTAGTCTTCCAAAACTTTTCTACGGACTTCCAACGTTATATCTCCACGTGTAGCCTCAATTATTCTTCTTGCAACATCACATTTTCTACGAAGCCCCGGAACCAGCATATACGTCTCATCGAGTGTCATCAACTCGATGTAGATTTCATCCATAATTTCCAAAAATTTTTCTCCTTTTTTCACATTTCCTTCGCGTAGCGCATCCAGAACTACTCGTCTACATTCTCCTACAACATCAGCCAAGCCTAGAACATAATCTGCAGGAGGTACACCTACTTCTTGAGGCGGCAAGAACCGTAATTCTTCAATTAAATTCACAAATATGTTGGCTTCTGCATACTCTTGAATCGCCGCCGTAAACATGCCACCATAAATTATGGCAGGATACTTTTTTGATTGTTCTTCAAGTAAATCCATTAGTCCTTTGGCTTTTCCTATCTGCTCTTTTGCTTCTTTGAGCTTTTTTTGATGACTGAGTAATATGGCCTGTTTTGAGAGACTGGTGACTTTTCTCATTTTTTCTTGGAACTCTTCGTGAAGTTTCTCTTTTTTGGCAAGTTCCAACTTCACTTCTTTAAGGATAGTTTTTAGGGAAGACAAAATCAAATACCCCCTCTACCGACGTTTGTAGTGCATTCTAAAAATAGAATTGAAAATATGTGTGTTTATAGGTTTGCTTTTACTCCTCAGAAGCTTCAGAGTCACTCCATTTCTCAACAAGTAATTTGTTATCTCCCAACTTGAAACTTACTTTGACAAATATGGAGTCTGAGCCTTTGAATGGAAACATGCTGTCTTCTGCTAAGTCTTTTGGCAAATAAAGGAGGTATTTTCCGTCTTTTCTTCGGAACAAGCGTCCTCTCCCTTCGCTCACCATGTTTTCACCACCGGCAAATTTAATTCCTAGTTTAATGGTAGGGATCTAAGAATTTTGTATTTAAAACTTCCATTCACCTTTTAATTCTAACGTTGTCAAAGAATATTTAAAAAACAAAAGTTGAATAAATTGACAGTTGGACAACATATATGTTTAATTAAACTTTTTGGGTCTCTCTTTTTTACTTAACAAGACAACTCTGCTGTCTGTTGACTCATCTAGAATCTTGTAACCTGTTTTATCTGCAAGTTGTACTGCAAAATTGTAAACTTCTCTATGTTGGGGCATATTTTCAAATCCCAATCGGAGCCCTGAAAAACCTACATGCATATACGCCTTAGCTTCTATATAAGTCGGTTTTGCTTTTTCGATTAGTTTGGCGTAGCCTTCTACCTCTTCCATGTTGTGTCCTTTCACCAAAGTTGTCCGAATCACAGTTGGACAACTGAAACTTGGTAATGCAGCTAAAGTTTCATTTAGACTTTCCCACGCAGAGTCAATTTGAGGTCGACAAAGACGTTTGAATACTTTGTCGTTGGGAGCACAGACTGAAACGTAAAGCTGGGTGGGTTCCTCGTTTAAGCTTACAAGTTTCTTGGGGTTGCTGCCATTGGAAACAAGGAATGTTGTAAGGTCTTTGGCGTGAAGAGTTTGGATGAGTTCTCCTAAAGGTTCATAGAGTGTCGGCTCGCCTGTTAAACTAATGGCGACGTGGCGCGGTCTGAACGCTTCCCTAAATTTCTGTGGATCAGTTCGTGGGTTTCCTTTGTATCCTCCCAAAATTTTGGTTTGAGCCCGCAAAATTCCCTCCGCAATCTCCTGTGGAGAATCCCAAGCCGGCAGTTTCATCTCATCCCAACTTATCTGTAAGTCGCCATTTTGAGCTCTCCAGCAAAAGAGGCATTGTTGAGTACAATAGAAAACTGAGGGTGACATCTGAATACACTGGTGACTTTTTATACCGTAAAACTTCTGCTTATAGCAGAATCTGCCACTGGTTAATGATTCGTAAAACCATTTGCACCTTTTCACAGCTGAGTGTCTGCCAACTAAATGGTATTTCTGCCTCTTAAGCGCCTGTATCAGTGTAGGGGGGACAAGATTTTCCAAGATTCTTCACAACTAAGTATTTTGAGACACATTTGTAAAGCGTTTTATAAAACACTCACGCTTCAATTGCCTCTTTTCTTATATGGTTTCTTTTGTTTCACGTCTTTGTATTTTACAAAACAGTGGATACAGCCAGCTTAAAGGCAAAGCTTAAAATGTTCTCCAACGGTAAATGTTCAACCGCAAAGCTGAATTTAACTGAAAGAGGAGCTATGTAGTTTGAAACACAAGGCCATAACAATTACTTTTATAGCTGTAATTTGCGTTGCTATGTTGGTTATGCCCTTCTCAACAGTTTCAGGGCAAATTGGCTTGTACATATATCAAATAACCAAGGCGGGAGGCACTACCGCTATAACTTCTGTAAATGTTGGTGACGCTGTTAACCTAGTGGGTACTCTTTACTCTGCAAATAGCTCCTACAAAGTCTACTTTGGAGACATCCTGGTCGACAGCAACCAGTCTTCAGGTTACTATGTAAGTTCAAACTTCACAATACCAGACGTTCCAGCTGGAAGCTACACCGTAACCCTACAGGATGTGGCAGTAGCATACAACACCACTTCATCTTTAACAGTCAACACGGCATACATTGCAGAAGCCGTGGTTCCATCTTCACCTGCACTCTTGCAGGAAGGCGATCTTATTACAATTAACGTTGCCATTACAGGAGGCCAACCCAACACTTCCCACACCGCAAACATCACTGTTGTGTTGCCTTCTCCTCTTGCCACACCCTTTACCCAGCTTGTGCCATTGACTGTTGGGTCTTCAGGTAGTGGGCGCACTCAAATCACTTTTCCATCTGGCAGTTTTCAGCCTTCAGGCTCCACAACAATTTACACTGGACAATATACCATCTATTTTAATCAGTCTCAGAATTTAGGTCAACGCCAATTTTACGTCGGCATAACTGACGCCAGTTCCTATCACAGGCAATCTACAGTGAAAATACGCGCAGTAGGCTATCAAGCGGGACAAAGTGCAGCTCTGAAAATTGTGAACGCTGCTGGAACAACCATGTTCTCTCAAACTGTTACTGCTTCAGACCAAGGTATTATAACGTCAACGTGGACAATACCCTCAACGGCGCCTTTAGGACAATACAATGTAACTATCACGCCTCAAAGCAATTTCAAGGCCGTTCCTGACTCTCAAAACTTCACCCTTCCCGGATATAAAATTACTGTTAACACATTAAACTTGGCAGGCAACTATGTGCCCTACCTCACAATTAAGGCTGTTGACCATTCCTCAAATACTGAAACTGAGTGGTCCTCTGGATATTACGGTTCAACCCTGTTGAATCTTGAGTCAGGTAACCACACCATCACAGCTTACTGGGATGAAAACGTAAAGGTAGGTGAACTCAAAGTTTCAATAAGTGGAGACGCCACCTACAACATAACTTGTCAATTGACAAACCTCCTAATTTCAGTCAAAGACAAGAACGGTGTAGCCATTCCCAATGTAAAACTTGACATGACATACAATTACGTTACAGCGACAGGCGAAACCAAAACGGGCAACTTCTCTACACAAACAAATTCTTCTGGTACATACCTTTTTGACTCAGCTCTTCCAGGCGTAACCTATATGATTACTGCTTCCAAGTACGGCGTGGTCTTTAACACAGGTAACAACACCGTAAGCAACTTACCTGCTCAACCACTTTATGCAGCTGTCATCGTTTGTCCAGAAAAAACTTTGGTGTTAAAAACTCTTGACTACCACACAGCGGCATTACCTAACGCTAGAATAGACCTTATGGAGCAAGAAAGCGGTATCTTCTACACTGCTACAACCAACGGCAATGGCGATGTCTCGTTGCAAGTAACCTTTGGTCAATACAGAGTGAGAGTCTACAGCTCAGAAAACATCCTCTTGAACGAGACCACTTTAAGCGTTTTAGATAACACCCAAAGTCAAATTAGGTGTGCAACCTACAACTTGCAAGTTTCAGTGAAAGTTGTTGACTATTTTGGAAACGCCATCTCAAACGTCAATGTCCAACTAAGTCGTCAAGGAGCAAGTCCGCGGGTAGCAGTCACACAAGGTGATGGCACAGTAACCTTCCAAAACGTAATCGGAGGCAACATAGATATAATGGCTTACATAACTGGAAGCGAGGGCTCTTACATAGCAGAGAACATCTACGTGGACTCGCCAACGGCTGTACAACTTCAAATGGCAAACTACGTCGCTTTGGGGCCACTTCTTATAGGAACAAACGCTCTAATTGCTTCATTGCTAATACTCATAGTGTTAGCGCTATTTGTTTTGGCAGAAGTCTTTCAAAGAAAAACCTTTAAACTGTGGCACCGCAAAATCAAAAACTAAGATAACACCTTTTGACAAGCTCAAGCAAAGTTTATATGCTGTTTTTCAAATAACCTCGTATTGAAAATAAAATGTCGTAAATTTTACCTTTAAATCTGAGGTGTGAACCTGTTGGCTCAACCAAAACCTTGTTCTCCAACATGCCCAGCTTTTAAATGCGTTAAAAACTCCCTCTTTTTCAGACGTGAAGGTGTATGGTGCAGATTAACAGAAGAATTGTGTACCGTTTCAAAATGCACCTACGCAATATGCGCAAAGCGGCGTTTGCTTCCCACTGGTGTCTGTGGAGAAACAGTGAGACGTAAAACTGTTGAAAAAGAACCTGACGATTTGATCAGTGAACCCGTGAAGTTGAGGGGAAAAGCTTTCCGTAAACTTGGGGAACGCGACCTCTACTAAAACTCTCAAAACCAAAAAAAGAGTGGTCTCTCGCAGGCATAAACGGAAGGAGGATTCCAGCCCTCACTTCGTTTTTATTCAGCCTTTATACGTTTAACCACTGGCGGCTTAACTTTTTTCAAAATTCTATACCCACAAATAATACACTTCGTTTCTCCGCCGCGCATTTCCAACTCTTCAGCTGGAACTCTTGCCCCGCAACGCATGCACTCATAAACAATTCCAGTTTTTTCCACGATAAGTTACCTCTTCTACAAAGGAAAAGTATTTTGCTTTTAAACGTTTCCAGTCCCTTACACGTTAACGAAGGCTAAAGGTTGAGGAAGCGACTAAAAGAAACTGTTAAATACATTTTTCCAGATTGCGCCGCAATAAACGTTTACAGTTCATTCGACATAATAGGCGACATAGCAATAACTAAACTTCCAGTTTTTACTCCCGAAAACGCCCGCGCAGCAACTGCCGCTATCACTCAGAGACACAAAAACATTAAAGTCGTTTTTGTACAGTCTAGCGCTGTCACTGGTGAATACCGTGTGCGCAGCTTAAGCCGCGTTTTTGGTGAAAACCGAACTTGCACTGTTCACAAAGAAAACGGTTGCCAATTTGAGGTAGACGTGGAAAAGTGCTATTTTTCGCCAAGGCTATCTCATGAAAGGTTGCGCGTCGCTAAAGTGGTTCAGAGCGGCGAAACGGTAGTCAACATGTTCGCGGGTGTTGGTTGCTTCTCTATTCTGATTGCTAAACAAGTGCCCACGGCTAGAGTGTTTTCTATAGACATAAACCCCGTTGCCGTTCAATATATGCAGCGGAATATTCTGCTTAATCGTGTATTCGGTAGAGTGATTCCAATGTTGGGCGACGCAGAAGTCCTCATAAAAACTCAACTGGAAGGCTTAGCTGATCGTGTGTTGATGCCTCTACCTGAAAAATCTCTTGAATACTTACACGCTGCTGTGTCAGCGCTCAAACTGCAAAGAGGCTGGCTGCACGTTCACACTTTTGAACATGCAACCAAAACAGAGGATCCTGCTCAAAAAACTGTTTGCCGTCTTCATGAAACGCTTGCCAAGTTAAATGTAGACTTTGAAGTTCCGCATGTTCGCATTGTGAGAAGTACAGGTCCAAACTGGTGGCACCTCGTCGCAGACGTTCTTGTGTTAAATCGGTATTCAACATAATTTTTTAACATCCAACTCATAATTCAGTTGTTCTTTTCATTAAATTCCTAAGGTGCTTCTCTTAAACAAGCTACAAAGAGGTGTAGTCGTCAATCCTTGATAAGGATTTTATAGTCGTAGCAAAAAGTACCCAATTTCGCCTTTAGGCAAATTTTTATAGTCTGACGGGGTTTACCTTCCTCTGAGAGATCAATATGAAACGTAAACTGATGGAAATCCTTGCCTGCCCAATTGATAAGTATCATCCGCTTGAACTTCACGTTTTCGAAGAAAAAGATGAAATCGTGGAAGGTTTAATTGTCTGTCCAAAATGTCTCCGTTGGTACCCCATCCGAGATGAAATCCCAGAGATGCTGCCAGATGAACTGCGCAAGGCAACTGAAGATTTGCCTTTTTTAAAAAGATGGAAAGAAAAAGTCCCCGCGAACATAGTGGCTGAAGGTCAACCCTTCAACTTAAAGGCATAAAACCCCTTTTTTTCTCTCACTTTAATTTTACCACAGCGTTTTTAGAAGAAGATTTCTGCGCGGCTATCGCGATCTGTAGGGCTTTTAATCCATCAACACCTGTGACTAGGGGTTTTTTCTTCTCCAAGACGCATTCTGCAAAATGCTGCAGCTCCATCTTCAATGGCTCTTGAAAAGGTAATCTGGGTTGTACTGTTTCCTTTTTGCTTTCCACCCATAACTCTTGTGTGATGTAATCCAGTTTCATGATGGCGTCGCTTCCAGTAACTGACAGTAACCTAGTCTTGTAGGGGGTCAACCAATTAGATTCTATAAAAGCGCTCTTGCCGCCTTCATATGTGAGCATTATCTGCGCGTAATCTTCAAACTTCCTATGTCGCATACTTCCCATTTTCGCGTATACACTGATTGGATCCTCATTTACAATAAAACGCATAACGTCGATATCGTGAATGGCTGTGTCTTTAACAACGCCCACATCTCCAATTCGTTCAGGCCACTCCGAAACCCTCTTTGCCGTGACGGAAACTAAATCCCCGATTTTCTTACTTGCAACGGCGTCCCGAATCAACTGCAAACCAGGAATAAACCGCATCAAAAAGCCCACGGTCAAGTGCAGGCTGTTTTCCTCAGCCGTTTTCAGAAGATTCTCCGCTTGACGCGTGTTTGTTGCCATGGGTTTCTCAACAAGTACGTGTTTGCCTGCATTTAGAGCTTTAAGCGCTTCTTTGGCAAGCATAGTTGACCAGGTGCAAACACTGACAGCCTCAATTTGCCTGTTCTTTAGCATACGGCCGCTGTTTGTGTAAGCCTTCACTCCAAACTGAGCTGCAATGTTTTTCGCCCGTTCAGCGTTAACATCACAAATAGCTACCAATTCAGTGTTTGGCAATTCTTTATAGACTCTAGCGTGGTTTTTACCCCAAAATCCCGTTCCTATAACTGCTACCCCGAGTTTCTTCATTTCTTCCATGCTCCTCTGCCGAGACCGCGGTATGTGAAACCTGCCTCTTCTGCTTTTCTTGGTTCCACACTTCCCGCCAAATCAATGAGTGCTGCTGGTGACCTCATAAGGGCGTTAAGCTTCTTAAGGTTTAGCCGTTTAACCTCTTGTTCACCTAAAACCACGAGGCAATCTGCGTCTTCCACAGTCTCGTTCAAAGTGTGCTTCATCTTCTGTGTGGACTCTTCTTCTTTGTTTAATGAACTTTGCGGATCATAAACGTTAACTTTGGCTCCTTTAGTCTCTAAAAGTTCCATAAACGCGGCTACTGCAGATCCTGATTTAATCGCTCCTAAAAAGGCAATCCTAGCTCGCCGCAGCGTTTTTGCGTTGTTCCGCATTGCATCATGAACCAAATTGGTTGCGTGTCGTATCATATCTTCGTTTATTTGCCTTGCGAGTGTAGGTAATCTGAGTTTTATGTTCAAGTTTTCCGCGCTTTCAAGCAGCATATATGTCTCTTTTCGGTTCTCTTCTTCTGAGATGGTGGGTGAGGTGCCTTCTCCATTTAAAAGGGCGAGAATTTCAGAGTAATCTACTCCTGCGTTTTCACAGAAAATTGCCAGCTCGTTGGCTAAAGCTACTTCAGTGTCACGTTTCACCGCAGCAAACAGCGTCGCCAATTCCACCATTTTCAAACCTAAAATTTTTTTCACTTCTCGTTTTGTGATAGATCCAAAAACTATGCTTGCTGCATTCAAGCTTGCTTTGTCGTCTGCAGCAACAATTAACTCTTGATCTCCGAGGTTTTTCACATTTTGGATGGCGTTGTAAGCTAAACCGAAATTTTCCCCAACTTTAAGCCCTGACATGTTCTCTAATGTTTCTCGCACTAATCCCCCAGTTAAACCGAACGTTGCAACACCGACATATACTACTAAACTTCCACTTTGTAGTGTCGCACCCACCTGCTTGGAGATGCCTTCGACTTCTGTATAGTCCAAAGTTTTTTTTATACTAACCTTCGGGCTAACCGCCAAAAGCACAACATCACTTTCAATGACTGCTTGTTTCAAATCACTCGTTGCTACTATCTGCTCTGCCCTCACCAATTGCCTCAGTTTTGTTTCTGCATCGCGGTTACCCAGAGGCACGTTACCCTTTGAAATTCCCTTCACTACGCTTGGATTGGAATCTACGCATATAACTTTGAAACCTGCATCCGCGAAAGCTGAGGCGTAAGTGAGCCCGTGTTGTCTGCAACCAACTACGCCTACTTTGTAAGCCTTTCTTTTTTCAGAAGTGTCTACTTCTTCGGCTTTTAGGTTCAAACCAGCAGGCAGCTTAAGTCACCCTCTACCGCGGTTCAGCGGGTCCTTCTTAAATGGTTCCAAGAAGGGTGTTGAGTTTTGTAGTGTATTCTTCAATTAGTTTGACAGCGCGTTGTTGTGTTTTCGCTTCCGCGTACATCCTAAAGGTGGGTTCTGTGCCGCTGGGCCTGAGTAGTATAGCGCTTTTGTCGTCAAACCAGATTTTTGCACCGTCTAAAGTGTTTACATTCATGCCTCGATGCTCTTCTAGCAACTTCTCTAAAAGTTTCTGCTTCTTCTCGTCTGGACAATCCACTTTCCCTTTTTCGATGAAATATTGTGGTTGCTCCGCAACAAGCTTGGAGAGGGTTTCTCCCGTGTCAGCCATTATGTCCAAAAGCAAAGCTGTCGTCATGGCTCCGTCTCGTACAGCTTGGTGTGGTCCATAAAAGACACCGCCGTTTTCTTCGCCGCCAAGTTTTGCTTTAACTTCCTTCATTTTCTGAGAAACCGTAACGCTGCCTACTTTAGTCCATACAATTTCGCCTTTATATGCTTCAGCTATATCTTTTATGAGCGTCGAAGAACTAACAGGAGTGACTATTTTTGAGTTGGGGTTTTTGAGGAGAAACTGCTTCGCGATAACTGCAAATGTTTTGTCTCCCATCTGTATTTGTCCTGTTTCGTCAACAAAAATGGATCGGTCTGCATCGCCATCAAAAGCTACACCTAGGTCTGCCCCCACCGCTTTAACTGTGCTGGCAAGCTCTTTGAGGTTTTCGGGGCGAGGCTCAGGCAATCTGCCTGGGAAGGTGCCATCAATGTTTGCGTTAAGGCTGGTAATTTTGCAGCCGAGTTGCCGCATAAGGATTGGGGCTGTTAGCCCCCCCACGCTGTTAGCTGCGTCCACAACAACGTGAAATTTTTTAGCTGCTATTTTAGCAACATCTACGTGTTTTTTTATAGCTTCCACGTATTCGTCGTTGACGCCGGGTAATTCTTGAACTGAGCCGAGTTGTTTCCACTCTGCGAAATGAAAGTTGTTTTCGAAATAGATCTTTTCAATTTCTGTTTCCTGCTCGTGGCTAACTTCGACGCCGTCGTTCCAGATTGCTTTTATGCCATTGTATTCTGGAGGATTATGTGAAGCAGTAATTATTACCCCCCCATCCATCTGATGGTTTTTAACTGCAAACTGCAAAGCCGGTGTGGGCGCCATCCCTGCGAATAAGACATTGCACCCAGCGGCGGTGAGCCCTGAGATGACGGCTCTGGCAAACATGGATCCGCTGGTTCGTGCGTCATGTCCCACGAGCAAGTTTTTCTTTTTACCAAAAAAGGTGCCTATGGATAGTCCTACTTTAATTGCCATCTCTGGCGTTAGTTCTTTGTTAACTATGCCTCGTATACCGTTTGTTCCGAAAAGTTTGTTTGGGCTCATACGATGTGGGTCTCCTATCCTGTAGAATACGTTCTTGAATTTTAATTTTGGTGTATTGTGTTAGTTGTTTTTGTTTCATGTGACATTAATCGGGAAGAAGTCAGCTGTTTTCAAAATAACTATTATTATACTTTCTTTTCTTGAACACCTGTTCTCTATACTTCCATCAACAAAATATGGTTGAGTCAAAAGCTATAGTTCTCCATATAAAAATAGTTTGCATGCAGCGTGTGTAAGAAGGTTTAATTAAGAAATTTACCTCTTGAAAATAACCTGATGGACGACCCAAATTTATGAAGCCGGACATAACTAATAATGAGAAAGATGTAAACGGCTTCATTTTTGCGTGTACTACAAGTTCACAAGAAGAATGTCTAAGTAGAATGCTTTTTGGTTCAAGCAGACAATACGGTGCACTAGCAGTTAAAGTAAGAAAAGGCGATTTTCTCTTTTTACACAACTTGGATACAGATGTACTTTACGGAGTTTTTAGAGCTGCCTCCGATGGAAAAAAGGATATAGTTGCAGAAGCATGGGGAGGTAGTTATCCTTATCAAGTAACTGTAGAAGCTTTAGGCGATATTGTTCCTTTAGCGAATGCCACTGAGCTTTTCAAACATCTGAACATAAAACGTTCCACCATTCTACATATCAACAGCGTAATGAGACTTTGCAGCTTTTTCAGACCGTACAACACTGAATTAAAAAAATGGTGGGCGACGCTGTTAATTTGTAAGGGAAAAAAGGACTTTATACTGGAAACCGTCAGAAATTGGGAACTTTTAGGTAAAGCGCAAAAATTAACCGACGTGGAGGAAGTTCCTGAACTTCAAGCTACTACTCTTTGGGATTTCCCAAGACAGAGCTATGGGAAAACAAGGAAAGGCGATAATAAGTATGCTGGAGTCACGCCTGCTGAACTAATCTGGAACCTTGTTTGGCGATACACAGAACCTGGTGATTTAGTTGTAGATCCTATGTGTGGTAGTGGTACAACACTTGATGTGTGTAAGGAAGAAGGGCGAAAAGCAATAGGATATGATATTTCTCCGCCTAAATCAAGAGATGACGTCATACAGACCGATGCGCGAAAAATTCCATTGCCTGATAATTGTGCTGATTTAGTTTTTGTAGACTCTCCATATGGCGACAACATAAAATATAATGACCACCCGCAAAACATCGGTAACATTTCAAGTGAAACGCAGGAGTTCTACGATGAACTTGAGAAGGTAATTAAAGAATCGCATAGAATACTCAAACCTGGAAAAGTCCTCGGTTGGCTCATTGGAGACCAGTGGGTAAAGAAAAGGGCAACTCCTGTCGGTTTTCTTCTTTACAACAAACTAACAAAATACTTTGAAACAGTGGATATTATCTGTGTTGCCCGTCGAAATCAATCTTCCAACACTGGAATTTGGGCTAATCGCGCTCGCCGTTTCAACTTCTATCTACGTGGTTTTAAGTATCTTTTCATAATGCGAAAACAATTAAGTGGGACTTCACATGTTGCAGAAGAAAGAAAAATCAACTGGGCTTTCTACGAGAGAAGCAGAACTGCATCAAAAAATATAGGTTGACACCACCTTTACTCAGAGAAAAAGTAACAATTTGAGTCCAACAATACGGACGAACATTTCTGATTTATGTAGATTATGATTGCTAACTTCTATTGCATGAGCTTTTATGTGCCTTCGCATATTTCTTTTGCGGGACAAACTGAAACGCCTTTTCCAAGTGCCACACCGTCTTTAACTTTGGCTTGGTCAGCAATTATGCAGCCTTCCACGATTTTCGTTTTTTTCCCCACAACCACTCCCTCGCCGATAAGGGCGCCGGTTACTGACGCAAAGTCGCCGATTTTTGCATCCGCAAAAACAACTGAATCACTTATGTGAACATTACATCCCACTGAAACGTTTCTGCCCAGAACGGCATAGGGTCCGATAACTGAGTTCTCCCCTATAACTACCCCTTTATCAATCGCTACTGGGGGTTTGACTTCAAATCTGCCTTTCATTGGCTTGTCTTGTTTACTCCTAAGAGTATTCAAAACTATTCTGTTTGTCTGCAGGTACTCCTCAGGTTTGCCCATGTCAATCCACAACCCTGAGACTTTGCGTCCATAGAATATCTTTTGCTCGGCAAGTCTAGGAAAAACCTCTCGTTCCATGGATACGGCACGCCCTGCAGGAATATAACTGAAGATTTTTGGGCTAAGAACGTAGGCGCCCGCATTTATCAGCCTTGTAGGCGCCGCCCCTTTGGCTGGTTTTTCAATGAATCGTTTAATTCTGTTGTCTGCAGCTAATTCGGCTACGCCATATCTGGTAGGGTCATCTACTTCGTGCAGAGCAATAGTTGCGACCGCTTTGTCTTCATTGTGGCTTTCCCAAAGTTCTTTGTAGCTGAAATCTGCCAGTATGTCCCCATTCAAAACCAGAAATGGTTCCTCGTGGCCAATAAGTTTCTCTGCTTTCTTTATTGGACCTGCTGTGCCGAGGGGCATCTTGGGGGGGTCACGAGAAAACTTCAGTTTCAATCCACACCTCGATAGCCGTTGTTGTTTTATGTGAAATTCCGTTAACGCGTTAACAGCCAAGATTGCCTCGTCAAAACCATTTTCTGCGAGTTTCTCAAATATCATCTGCAGCAAGGGCTTGTTTGCTATAGGGAAAAGCGCTTTTGGTCTTGTACACGTTAAAGGTCTCAATCTGGTGCCAAAACCGCCTATGAGGATCACTGCTTTCAACGCTTTCCACTTTCCTTCAAACGGCGAGGTAACTATTCATTGTTTTCTAAATATAAACTGTTTGAGCGGACAACAATTCTCATTCCCACTCTATGGTGGCAGGGGGTTTATGGGTTACATCGTAGACGACCCGGGTAACTTCAGGAACTTCATTGGTTATTCGAGTTGAAATTTTCTCCAGTACAGGGTAGGGAATTTGTGCAAAGTTAGCTGTCATGGCTTCTTGACTTTCTGCAGCTCTAACCGCTACAACATAACCATACGCTCTCGAATCCCCTTTGACGCCTGTAGCTTTCGTGTCAGTTAAGACAGTAAAGTATTGCCACAATTTTTTTTCCAGTCCTGCCTTCTCAATTTCTTCACGGACTATGGCGTCAGTTTTTTTGGCAACTTTTACTTTCTCTTCATCTAACTCGCCAATTATCCTCACCGCCAAGCCTGGTCCTGGAAACGGTTGCCTATTCACTATTTCTTTAGGCAAGCCAAGCATCAAAGCAACCTTGCGCACTTCGTCTTTGTAGAGGTCACGTAGTGGCTCCACAATTTTCTTGAATTTGATCTTAGAGGGTAGACCCGCAACATTATGATGTGACTTTATAACGTCCGAGTTCTTTCGGAACCCTGACTCGATACGATCGGGGTAAATGGTTCCCTGAATCAGGTATTGTGCACCTGATTTCTCAGCAACTTCCTCGAAAACCCTGATGAACTCTTTTCCGATGACCTTGCGTTTTTTCTCAGGGTCAACTACACCTTTTAGCTTCTCCATAAAGCGCTTCTGAGCATCAGCAACGACAAAGTTGATTCCAAACTTTTGGAATGTCCTGCTGATAGCTTCAGGTTCGCCTTCACGCATAAAACCGTGATCCACAAAAACCGCCGTTAGCTTATCCCCCAATGCACGGGCTGCAAGCGCCGTAGCCACACTAGAGTCAATTCCCCCGCTCAACCCAATGATCGCAGTAGAGTTACCTACTTCAGTTCTTATCTCATTAACCATTTTCCCTATGAGGTCTTCCATTTTCCAATTTGCTTCGCAGCAGCAAACATCAAATATAAAGTTGCGCAGCATCTGCGTACCGTTTTTTGTGTGTACAACTTCAGGGTGCCACTGCAAACCATAAATTGCCCTCGTTTTATGCCTGTAGGCAGCAACAGGGCAGCTTTCTGTGTGTGCCAAAGTTTCAAACTCAGCTGGTAGCTCAAAGACTGTGTCGCCATGACTCATCCAGACAACTTCTTTTGGCTTCATACCCTTCAAGACCCCAACAGGTTTGTCTATGACGACTTCGGCAAAGCCATATTCTCTGCACTCTGCAGGTTTGACTTTACCTTTGACCATTTGCGCGATCAACTGATGTCCATAACACAAGCCCAAAACTGGCAATCTAAGTTCCAGAATTGCGAAGTTAATTTGGGGCGCATTGGGTTCGTAAACGCTGGCAGGTCCACCTGACAGAATCAAACCTTTAACATTGAATTTTTCTCCTATTTTTCTAACTTCTTCAGGTGTTATGTCATGAGGAACGATTTCAGAGTAAACACCTTGTTCCCTGACTCTTCTGCCAATGAGGTGGCAATACTGTCCCCCGAAATCAAGAATAAGTATGGTGTCATACTTCGTTTGCATACCACAACTCACGGGTATTGGAGTCCACTCCACAATTTAAAATTATCCGCCTCCAAACTCAAATGTGAAGATGTGTTCTCTTTTCCCTCTTTCTTTATGCTTTTTCGCCCGCTTTTAATACTCACTATAAGCTAAAATTTTATAAACTTAAAAGTTTGATAATTAAAAGAACGTTCCAAAAGAACTGCCCTTTTTGAAAAAACGTGCAGGAGACAAAAAAATGGAGCTTAACGAAGTCGACAGCAAAATCTTAAAAGCCCTCTTAGAAGATGCTCGTTTCTCAAGTAGACAAATCGCCAAAACAGTCGGTGTATCCGTAGGCACAGTTCTTTCTAGAATCAAGAAAATGGAAGACGAAGGACTCATCAAAGGTTACTCTGTTATTTTAAACCATGAAAAACTAGGTTATGAATTGACTGTAGTTACGGAAATAACAGTTGCAAAAGGTAAACTAGTGGAAACAGAGGCGGAGATAGCCAAAATCCCTAATGTGTGCAGCGTTTACGACGTCACAGGATTAACAGACGCCGTCATAATAGCCAAATTCAAAAGCCGCGAAGACCTTGGCGCTTTTACAAAGCGGCTGTTAAATCTGCCTTATGTTGAACGCACCAACACTCATGTAGTGCTCAACACAGTTAAAGAAAACTTCCGTCTACTCTGAAACAAATTCTTCTCTCTTTTTATTTAACTCAAAAACACTTTTGATCATATATAATTATATAATATGCTAAAAATAAAAAAATTTTTAAAGAGAACCACCACATATAGCTCATCCGGAAAAACAAAAAAGGAGCGAACCTGACTGGTGAAAGCCCTATTTGTTTTTTCGGTGCATTTGCCTTTTGCAGTTTTTTGCTGATAAACACTGTACTCGTCATGGCAGCTGAACCTGGCTACACACATATGGTTTATTCACAGCAAAATGCCGTCACTTTTGATGGAAAGTGGACCACCGCCACAGAATGGACTGACGGCCTGCAAACAAGCATCACCGCAACCGCTGTTTTCAGAGACAAGTGGAACCTCGTCTCTTTTGACCCAATAGCTGTTACACAAACAATCCTTATAGAATTTTTATCCGACAACACAAATGATCCTCAAGACTACTGGCAGATCTGCTTTGACGGCGGCACAGACGGTCCAACAGGCGGAAGTGCTCCGCAAACCGACGATATAAGGCTAGATATTGTTGGGCACAGCACTGTAACGTGGTACCGCGGAACTGGAACAGGTTGGTCTCCCATGGCTAGTTCTCCTGATTCCCAGTTCCAATGGAAAGACTCGATCAGCGCATCGCCCACTTCCAGCACACCCCACTGGATATTAGAACTTATAATAAACAAGCAAAATGTTGGAATTGGACCCCGCTTTGGAGCGCGGATAGCAGTTTACGATGCAAGCAACAGCACAGCAGGCGTTCTTGCTTGGCCTCCTACTTCCCGAGATGTACCCAACGCTTGGGGCGACTTTCCATATTCAGCAGAAGCCGCGCCGGCAGCTACTTCCACTCCTGTTCCTTCACCTTCTCCAACTGCTACTCCTACTCCGACACCTACTGCCACGCCTACTCCTACCCCAACTCCTACGCCCACTCCCACTCCAACAGCTACCTCAACACCACATCCCCAACCACCTCAACCAGAATCGTCAACCTCTAATGATGTCTACGTCATAGCAGCTGCAGTTGTTATCGTTATAGTTGTTGCAGGAGCTATTGCCTTTTTGAAACTAAAAAAATAGTCTAATAGTAACTTTTCCTCCTTTTTTTATGTTAACGAATAAATCTACGTGAGACTTGGTTTAACGTTTGAAATTGAAGTTTAAAAATCCCAAAACTTAAAAGGGAAACTTGGCGCGTTTATTGTTCAGCATTGTTTTTTAATGTTCTGCTCTGGTGGTGCAATTGTTATTTGTGTTCCTGCAGGTACGGGGGAAGTTATCCAAACGTTACCCCCGATAACCACGTTGTCGCCTACAACGGCGTCAGGTCCCAGTAATGTTGCTCCCGAGTAAATTACAACGTTGTTGCCGATTGTGGGATGTCTTTTTCTGCCTTTAATGACGCGCCCTTTTTCGTCTTTGGGGAAACTTAGTGCTCCCAACGTCACGCCTTGATAAATTTTAACGTTGTCGCCAATTTCGGTTGTTTCCCCTATGACAACACCTGTGCCGTGGTCTATGAAGAAGTTCTTGCCTATTTTAGCTCCGGGGTGAATATCTATGCCTGTAAGCGAGTGGACATGCTCACTCATTATTCTTGGAATCAGAGGAACTCCCCGCAGGTAAAGTTCATGAGCTATTCTGTACGTGGTTATGGCTAAGACGCAAGGGTAGCTAAGTATGACTTCTTCGTTGCTCATCGCTGCGGGGTCTCCGTCGTAGGCAGCTTGGATATCTCCACTTAGCAGTTCTCTTATTTTAGGTATCTCTTCTAGTAATTCTTTGACGATGACTTGTGCTCTTTTATGGCACACGTCTTGTGGGCACTCTTTCACTTTGCGGCAGATGTGTTTAAGACTTTTTTCCACCTCGGCTGTAAGTCTCAAATAGATTGAGGTTAAGGTGTTGCCTAAAACATACTTCATGTTAGATTTGGTGATCTCGGTTTTGCCTAAATACCCTGGGAAAACTACTGTTAACAGATCTTCGAGAACTTCTATCACCACCTTTTTGGAAGGCAAGTCTTTTCCTTCCAAGTGGTCCATGCCGCCAAAGTCTTCGTAATTTTTAATTATGCTATCCACAAGTTCGGGTAAACCTTTTTCTACCCAGTTGTCTTCCAGCTTCTCCTCCCCTGAAAGAAGTGCTTTTAGCATTCTTTCAGGGTTCCACGCGTACACTTCTGTTTCTCTTTTTGTTGCCTCATCTGAAGTTTGAGGTTTAGCCGGCTTTTTCTTCATTTTTCGTGTTCCCTTCTTCTTTAATTGGATAAAGAGGGATATAAGAGAAGCGACCTTCTTCGTGAGTAGCTTATGCCGAAATCGCTATTTATTAGGTTGGTTGGAACAGCGAAGTGCTGAGGTATCTTTCTCCAGTGTCAGGAAGAATGACGACGATAAGTTTGTTTGTGTTTTCAGGTTTTTTAGCGATTTCCAGCGCTGCCCATGTGGCGGCGCCTGAGGATATTCCAACAAGCAACCCTTCTTTTTTGGCAAGTAAACGCGCAGTGTGCAGTGCATCTTCATCTTTCACCTTTACAATTTCATCTACCAAGTCCAGCTTCAACACGTCAGGTATAAAACCTGCGCCTATACCTTGGATCTTATGTGGACCTTTAGTGCCGCCGCTGAGAACAGGCGAGGCTGCAGGCTCCACGGCTATTGCTTTAAACTGTGGTTTAAGCGGTTTAATGTATTGTGCTACGCCAGTTATGGTTCCGCCTGTGCCTACACCTGCAACCAAAACGTCAACTTGTCCTTCTGTGTCGTTCCAAATTTCTGGACCTGTGGTTTCACGGTGTATTTTAGGATTTGCCAAATTCTTGAATTGATGTGGAATAAAGGAGTTTGGTGTATTCTTGGCAAGTTCTTCAGCCTTTTTTACTGCACCACTCATGCCTTCAGAGCCAGGTGTGAGGACCAACTCTGCGCCGTAGGCTTTGAGTAAGTTGCGGCGTTCAATACTCATGGTTTCGGGCATAGTTAGTATTAATCGATAACCTTTGACAGCTGCGATCATAGCTAAACCTATACCTGTATTACCGCTTGTTGGTTCAATTATTACGCTGTCAGCTTTGAGTAGACCTTCTTTCTCTGCTTCTTTGATCATGCTGTAGCATATGCGGTCTTTTACGCTGCCGCCGGGATTGCGTGATTCAGTTTTGGCGACTATTGTACATTTTAATCCTTCAGTGAGCCTGTTTAAGTTTATTAGGGGTGTTTTGCCTATTGTTTCGACGACGTTGTTGTAAATTTTTTTCATATTTCATCCACCGTTAATAACACTGTTATGTTTTCTGTCTTATAAAATTTAACTATCCACTTAACACACTAATCAACTTTGGTTACCATTTAACGTGAACCCACTTATAATATTTGCAAACAGTCCACCGTGAAGTAAAGCCTTTTAATAAGATGCCTGATTCTATTATCTGCCACATAACCAGCTTTAGACCAAAAGTACACGCGGAGGTCGCCCAGCATGGCCAAAGGCGTAGGACTGAGGCTCCTATCCCGCAGGGGTTCGTGGGTTCAAATCCCACCCTCCGCACTAATCTTTCTAATTGGCTTTTAAGGAGCGTGATCTCCTAGTGCTTGTATGTTGGCTATTTCTCCTGTATCTGCCCATACTCCAACGGCTATGACGTTGACGCCACCTGGATACGTTTTATCCAAGTGTAAAGTAACGTACCAGTAAGGCACCAGCGTCAAAGGTTCAGATCTTGTGTGAGGATAAAAATCTGCTGAGACAGGTGAATCCAAAATCTCAAAGTCTGAAACTTGTTGTCCATCTGCGTTCCAACTGTATCTTCTGGCAGCGTTTTTTGCTATTTGGATTGCTTGCTCGCTAGAAACGTTGACTTCTGTAGTGCCTACTTTGTAGAGGTTCCAATCATCACTCAACTCTGTCAATATGTAATTCTGATAAATTATGTGCACCCTTTTAGAAGCGAAGTCTGTTCCGTTTGCGGTGTAAAACAACCAGATTTCGGCGTTCCCTCCTAAAATGGACATTCGCAATCGGGTATTTCCTAAAGTGTGATCCACTGTGGTTTCATTTGCGGCTTTTAGAAGTTGAATCATTTCTTCAAGGTATTGTTCTCCCATAACCGCATTGTATCGTCCAAGCAGTTCTATTGCTGCTTGAAGAATGTTTCTAGGCTGAGTTTTAGTATACAGTGGCGGATAATTCGGAAATCCTTCAAGCTGGTTCAGGCGGAAGAGAGAAAAATGGTTATTTCTAAATCTCAATGTTAGCTCTATTCTGCTTGCTGCGTTTTCAAACGAGTATTTAATCACTTCTTCTATGACGCCACCCATGTCTATGCGGTCTTCCACCGTGTTGGAGTCGAGTTTTGTTTGATATTTTGAAACATCTAGTTGTATTACATCTCGGATAACTGCCATGGCTTTGTTAGCCGAGGTGCTCCATGAAAGTAACTGCTGGTTCTGAGTTTGAATTTTATCAAACTCAACTTTCAGCTGATCATAATTCGTGGACAACTGGTTAAGCGACGTGTACTGCACCAGCGTGACTGTGGACAAGAAGACTGTGCATATGAGAAACACTGCGTAGAGGGTTTTCCACCGACGAGGTAGCGCGGAAAAACGTTTAGAGTTAACACTGGGAGCTTCCTCCGCTCCCTTCATGATTGAGACGGCTGCTCTGCCAAAACTAGACAGTTTATACTTGCCGTCTGTATCTTTGACTATCAAGTCTCCAAGGTTTTCAAGGTGATACGTCAAGTGAGAGCTTGGGATTGCCAGTTCTTCAAGTATCTGAGAAAAAGTCATAGCTTTTTCTGAAAGCATCCTCAGAATCTTACGACGTGCCGGATGCTTTAACGAACTGAACATGAGCGAATAAATTTCTTCTTCAGAGCTAGACATCCCAAAGCCACTATTCAAGAGTATAATTTGGTGGATTAGAATTTATCTGTAAGAGCCACCTCTTCTGGCGGGCACTTAGTCAAAAATCGTTAGCAGTATAATTTTTTTTTGACAAGAAATATTTACAAAAACTGTTTTATTCGAAAGATGAAAATAAAAACATGTCTGAGGAACAGTTAATGGCTACCACCAAGCGGCGACAAAAACAAAAACTTACAGCTGAGCCAAAGGCAAAATTCGGGCTGAAAACCAAATGTGTCACAATGCTTGTCTACGAAGAAGAAGGCAAAACTGTGCTTCAACCGTTGACTGCAGAAGAAGAGACCCAAACTCTTCAAGAATTATTCCAAAACACCACCCTTGAAGTGTGGTTACCCAACGGCAAATCTACTATAGACGAATACAACGTTTCCATTATACAGTATAAGCCAAAGTTGAAGCAGCTGCCTTCTATAAAAACACGTAGATCTAAACCAACGGTGTTTCCTTGGTCAAATTGGATAGGTAAAAAATGGGGCTGTATGGGCTCTGGCGGTCTAACTCATAAGTGGTAGCAGCAAAGGTTTTCATTTTTCTCTCTCCGAAATTCTCTCCTTCCGCCAAAGCCCCAGCAAACCCTTAATTTAACAGTCTTCATTCAATGTATCACTTGTATTAATGAAGGCAAGGGTGCATTTCAGTTTACCAGCACCGCTTTTTTATTGATACAGCTTTTTTTAAAAAAATTTTAATGTAAAGAACATTCTTGTGTCACACTAAAAATTTGGCTTTCGAATGTTATATTTTATATACTGCGATTTTTAGTCTCTTAATGAGTTAGTAAGGGAAAACAACTGAGGGCGTAAACTAGGCAGGGTAAGAAATGTTAAAAGAAGACAACAGAAAATTAATGCTTGAAAAAGCAATAAAAGATCATCAATATCAAGCTAGTGCCCTTCTTGAGATTCTTCACAAAGCACAAGAACTCTACGGTTACCTGAACAGGGAAATCCTCTCATTTGTTGCGTCGTCTCTGAAACTTCCACCCAGCCACGTATATGGTGTTGCGGCTTTCTATAATTACTTCCGACTGAAGCAGCCCGGGGAGCATGTGGTTACAACCTGTATGGGTACCGCTTGCTACGTGAAAGGCGCCGAAGACATAATCAGCGCCGTAGAAAAAGAGTTTAATGTTAAACGTGGAGATTCCACCGCTGACGGTAAGCTTTCCATATTCACGACTCGTTGCATCGGCGCATGCGCAATGGCGCCTAGCATTGTTATCGACGATGAAGTCGTAGGCAAAGCCACCAAGGAAATTGTCATCGAAAAGATTAAACTTTTGTTGGGGGGTAAAAAAACTGAAACCAGCTGATATTATCCATCTAGCCGAAACTGAATTAGATGCCCACCGATCCTATAAGTATCGTATTAACGTTTGCTGTTCGAGCGGTTGCATACCTTTTGGTGCCTTAAAAGTTCTGAAAGCCTTTGAGGAAGCTGTCAAGGAGTTTGGTGTTCAAAAAGAATGTAAAGTCGCTCGCACAGGTTGCATTGGCACCTGTTCAGTGGGGCCAGCTGTTATGGTTGAACCAGGTGATTATCTGTATCAGAGTGTCACGCCGGAGAAAGCGCGACAAATTGTGCGGGATCATGTGGTTTTAGGTTTGCCTGTTAAAGAAATGCTGTATGGTAATAAAGCCTACTTTGAAAAACAACATCGGCTCGTTATGAAAAACGCGGGGAAAATTGATCCGTACAGAATCGAAGATTACATAGCCGCAGGTGGTTACTCTGCACTTGTTAAGTGTCTTTTAAGGATGAGTCCAAAAGAAGTCATAGATGAAGTTTGGCTTAGCGGCTTGAGAGGTCGAGGCGGTGCAGGATTTAAGACAGGGCAAAAATGGACTTTTGTTGCTCGGGCCCACCGTTCTCCAAAATACATAGTTGCCAACTTGGATGAGGGCGACCCAGGTGTGTTTGCAAACCGCACACTCGCGGAAGCAGACCCTCACGCTATAATCGAAGGTATGTTGATTGCAGCATACGCTACAGAAGCAAATAAAGGCTACATCTACATTCGCGCTGAGTACCCTCTGGCAGTTGAAACCTTGAAGAAGGCGCTAGACAGAGCACGGGCCATGAATCTGGTTGGGCAAAATATTCTTGAAACAAACTTCAGCTTCGACATAGAATTACGTCTTGGAGCAGGTGCCTTCGTTGCTGGTGAAGAAACTGCTATCCTTGCATCGGTTGAAGGTAACCGAGCAAATCCTCGTCCCCGCCCACCTTACCCTGCGGCTTCCGGTTTATGGAAAAGCCCTACATTGATTGATAACGTTGAAACATTAGCTAACATCCCTCAGATAATCTCCCATGGCGGGTTGTGGTTCTCCAAAATTGGTTCTCCAACCTGCACTGGAACAAAATGCTTCTCTTTAACTGGCAAAGTCAAAAATCCAGGTCTGATCGAAATTCCCATGGGCATAACTCTTAGAGAAGTCATCTTCGACATAGGCGGTGGTCCTCCCGACAATAAAAAATTCAAGGCAGTTCTCGTTGGAGGCCCATCAGGCGGATGCCTCCCTGAAACCATGTTGGATCTGCCCATTGACTATGAGTCTCTGACTAAAGCTGGAGCTATAATGGGTTCAGGAGGCATTGTGGTGATAGACGAAGACTCATGTATGGTTGATACCGCCAAATTCTTCATAGACTTCTGTGTTGACGAATCCTGCGGCAAATGCACACCTTGCAGAGTGGGTTTACATAAAATCCAAGAAACCTATACCCGTATAATGGACGGTGAAGGTAAACCTGAAGACCTTGACTTCCTCAGAAGTATCTCAAGTTACATTCAGGACGCCAGCCTCTGTGGGCTTGGGCAAACTGCTCCCAATCCTGTTCTGACAACGCTGCGTTACTTTGGAAAAGAGTATAATGAACACATTGTCGACAAGAAATGTGTGGCGGGTAAGTGTTCATTTAAACACCAAGTTAAGGAGGATGAACTTTGACTACAAAAACAGTTTCTTTAAAGATTGACGGTCATGACATATCGGTGCAAGAGGGTACAAGCATCTTAGAGGCAGCTATAGAGAACGGTATCGACATACCTCATTTGTGTTTCTTAGAGGGGTTAACCAAGACTGGTGCTTGTCGTCTATGTCTAGTTGAACTTAAAGGTCAGGCAAAACTTTTTGCTTCATGTTCCACTCCTGTCAGTGACGGCATGGAAGTTATCACTGACTCAGTAAAACTCAAAGAATACCGCAAGAAAACTATCCAACTGCTTCTCTCAGAGAGGACGCATGTTTGCTCTGTGTGTGTCGCAAACAAGAACTGTGAACTGCAAGCTTTGGCAGACAAATTAGGCGTTGACCACGTGGCTTACGAGAGAGAGTGGACTGGCGAGAAAGTTGACTCTTCGCATCCCTTCTTAGTTATAGACCGCAACCGCTGCATACTCTGCACTCGTTGTGTTAGAGTGTGCGACGAAGTTGAAGGTGTTCACGCCTTAGATCTAAAGCTGCGGGGCAAAGATTCACAGATTATCGTTGATTTTGACGATTCATGGGCAAACTCAACTTCCTGTACATCGTGCAGGAAATGCGCTAAAGTTTGTCCTGTAGGCGCCATATATGTTGAAGGTGAGCCTTTATCTCAAACTAAAGACCGGAACATAGCAAACTTTGTTCTATCTAGGAGGAAAAAATAGTTGCCAAGCAATTCTAAACCTAAACTTGCTACTCTTTGGTTAAGCGGTTGCTCTGGTTGCCACATGTCACTTCTTGACAACGATGAAGCCCTGCTTGATTTGGCAAAAAACATTCAACTGGTTTACGGGCCACTAGTTGACACAAAAGCCTTCCCTGAAAATGTGGATATAACCCTTATCGAGGGCGCAGTAGCTAACTACGAGCAAGCTGCATTTCTAAAAGAAGTTCGCAAACACAGCAAAATCTTAATCGCTCTAGGTGACTGCGCAGTTACAGGAAACGTTCCAGCGTTACGCAACACCATCAAAGACAGCGCCAACGCAGTTTTGCAAAGAGCATTCGTCGAAAACAGCGATAAACAACCTTTAATCCCGACAGATGTGCCAAAACTCTTAAGAAAAGTCTATCCACTACACGAAGTCGTCAAAGTTGACCATTACATCCCGGGTTGCCCCCCGCCCGCAGGAAACATTGCCTACGTGTTAACTGAGTTACTGGCGGGGAAAATACCTATCATGGAGAACAAATCAAAATACGGTTAAAGGTGTATCAAAGTGAACCCTAAAGTTATAACCATACACCCTGTTACTCGAATTGAAGGACACGCCAAAGTAAGTATCTTCCTTAACGATGATAATTCAGTGCGAGACGCTCGTTTCCAAGTTATTGATTTTCGCGGGTTTGAAAAATTCTGCGACGGTCGTCCATTCTACGAGATGCCCAGCATCACTGCCAGAGCTTGTGGCATTTGTCCCGTTAGCCACTTGCTTGCTTCGGCACAGGCATGTGACGAAGTGGTTCGTGTTAACATTCCTTATACTGCGGAGTTGCTGCGCCGTTTAATACATATGGGGCAACTTATTCAGTCACATGCATTAAACTTCTTCCATTTGTCCGCCCCAGATCTATTACTAGGTATGGATTCTGAGCCTTCTAAACGCAATATACTAGGCTTAGCAGCAGAGTACCCTGAGTTAGCCCGCAAAGGCATTCGACTAAGAAAGTTCGGTCAAGAAATAATAGAAAACGTAGCCGGTAAACGTATCCACTCTGGTGATTGGATAGTTCCTGGCGGCGTCAAAGTTCCACTTAACAGAGAGAAAAGAGATTACCTGAAAAATAACCTGCCTGAAGCCTTGAAAGTTACCCAAGAAACTTTGGCTATGTGGAAGAACTATTTACCCAAATTTGAAGAAGACATCGAGAACTTCGGGAATTTTCCGTCCTATTACATGGGGTTGGTAACTCATAGTGGTGGTTTAGAGCATTATCGTGGAACCTTGCGTGTTGTTGCTCCAGACGGTAGTATAATGGCAGATCACTTGAACCCTCAGAAATACCATGAATATATCGGCGAAGCTTCTGAAGATTGGTCGTACATGAAGTTCCCCTATCTCAAAAAAGTTGGTTACCCAGAGGGATTATACCGTGTAGGTGCCCTAGCTAGGTTAAACGTTGCTTCCCATTGTGGTACCCCCTTGGCAGATGAGGAACTTAAAGAGTTCAAGAAACTTGGCAAAGACGGGGTCGTAACAAGCACGTTCCACTACCACTACGCACGCTTGATTGAAACCCTCTTTTGTCTTGAACGCACAAAAGAAATACTTGAAGACTCTGAAGTCTTGTCTGATAACATCTGGGCAAAAGCGTCAGTTAGTAGCTCCGAAGGCGTGGGTGTTGCCGAGGCGCCACGGGGCACTTTAATTCATCACTACCGAGTAGACAAAAACGGTCTAATTACTTGGACCAATATGATAATTGCCACCGAACACAACAACCTCGCTTTTAACAAAGCTGTAACCCAAGTTGCCAAAAAATACGTCAAAGCCAACAAACTGCACGAAGGTATGCTTAACCGAGTAGAAGCGGTTGTCCGTGCGTTTGACCCTTGTCTCAGTTGCGCAACTCACGCCGTGGGTAATATGCCTCTAGAGGTTCAACTGGTTAATTCAGAAGGCAAAGTTGTAGATCGAATAGTTAGGTAAACCTTTTTTATCCCACATTTCTTCTAACCCTTTTAGCTTAAACTAACATAACGTTTCCTAAGAGGTTTATAGTGTGACTGATAAATCGCAAATTGAACAGCTCTTCTTGAGTGGAAGCAGAGACGAAAATTTGGGTGTTTACAGTGAATTGTTTTCTGCGAAAAGTGGCGTTGAGGGGCAGGCTGGTGGTGTGGTTACAGCATTGTTGCTTTCAGGTTTGAAAAAGAGTGTTTTTGACGCCGCCATTGTGGTTTGCCGCAAAAGAGACCGATATCTTGCAGAGGTAGTAGTGGCAGAAAACGCCGAGGCGGTCTGGGCAGCAAGGGGAGCACTTTTCCTTAAAGTCAACGTTCTGTACAAGCTGAAAGAACTGGTCGTCGCAGGAAAAAAGCGAATTGCTCTTGTTTGCCTCCCTTGCCAAGTTCAAGCAGCAAGAAAACTACAGCAAGCTCTTCGTCGCAGTAACCCTGATGTTGAAATCACATTGATAGGTTTGTTTTGTTTTGAAGCTTTTACCCCTGAAAAATTGAAAACTGAAGTACAAAAACTTACAGGAGAAGACATTGACAGAGCTGAAAAAGTGCACATACGTAAAGGGCAACTTGTAATTCAGATTAAAGGAAAAACTTACACCTGTAAAGTTGCCGCGCTCAACAATGCTGTTTTGGAGGCGTGTCGTCGTTGTGACGATTTTACTGCTGCCCTTGCTGACGTATCAGTTGGCTCAGTTGGTAGCCCAACAGGTTACTCGACCGTTATTGTGCGTTCTGAAGTAGGCCAAAGAATGCTACAAGGTTTACGTTTCGAGAAGGCGGAAACAGAAAAAACCGAATTGATAAAGCTTTGCCAACTAAAAAGAGCACGTAAAAATTTTCAAAAATAGCTAGACCCCGTCCCAAACACGTTTTCAGAGTTTATTTGCTTATACAAAAGATTTTTTAATTAAGCCTTTCTACCCTTTAGCCGAGATGATATCACAATGAAAATACTAAACGAGTTTGTCCCAACACGTAAATTCTTAAAGCTCGCAGAGGAAATCAAAGACCTTGTTGACGGCTGGAACGTTACTGACAGCGCCGCTGGTTTTCCAGCACCAAGCGGCGTCGTTGTAAGTTGCCTACTCAAGTATAAGTACCCTGAAAAATACGTTTGCCCTATCTTCATTTTACACTATAAAGGACCAGTCGAAGTTGGCGGTTTAGCTCTTGCAGCCGACATCATAGGGCTTGACGGTTTAGCAGTTACAATGGGTGACAATCCACGCTACGGCGAAGCCATAAAGATGCTGAAATCCTCCGAAGAAGCACGCGACTTCATACGAAACACAGTCAAAACTAAGAACCTCAAATTAGGTTGCTTGCTAACTGCACGTCGCTCTCTGGATGAAACTCTTGCCCGAGTGAGAGAACCTTGGGACTTCATTTACTTCATGAGACTCGAAGACAAATCCTTCTCCACCCTTGAAGCAGTTGCAAAAGAATGCAAGAAACTGAACAAGCCCATTTACGCTTACTTCCTAGTTGGCACACCTAAAAACGTAGAAACTGTCAAGATGATCGGTTGGCCAACTGCCGCTACCATGGAAACTGTGGAAGAGAAAGCAGCCAAACTCAACGGGCTCGTCGACGGCATTATCGCCACCTGCGCAGGCGACGCCGAAGGCGACAAAGAAATGCTGCGTAAACTACAGAAATTCCGAAGTTAAAACTTCCTATTTTTTCATCTTTTTGTTTTTTTAGAAGCATTTTCAATGATAACATAGTTTACAGTTAAGTTGACGACATCTTTGCATCTTCTTCCGTTTTGAAGTCTTTTCTTTTCACACACGCCCCTAACATTTGAACTTTGACTAAAAAATTCACGGCAGCTTTTAGCGTATTTTATGTTGCCAAATGTAAAGTGTGAATCAAACTCAAAATCTCACGTTGTTCTCCAACTAAACACGGCGCAACTCTTTTTCCGTCAGATTTTAACAATAACTTTCACCTCATTTTTTCTGCATTAAAATTCTTTAGTAAGCGTCGTTTGTTGGTTCCAGTAAAAATTACGACGGCTTGTTAAACTTTCGTGAGTTTAACTCTTTTAGTATTGCGGGGTGCACCCCAAAAAGTGTAGCCCTAAGAATTCAGCTGGCAGGGAAATCTTTAAAGTCCCTCTACGCAGTACAATCAATAACACATAGATTCAGAGGTGCTGGATCAAGTGCCTGTAACTGTAATTCCAATTGAGAGGCTGCCGTTGATAGCCAAGGGTGATGATTTGGCTCAACTTATTTGTAGTGCTGCAAAAAACCAAAACACACCTGTTGAAGAGAACGACATTATAGTCATCACGCATGTGGCGGTTTCAAAAGCAGAAGGTAACATTGTCGATCTTGACGAAGTTGTGCCTTCTGAGCGCGCATTGGAGATAGGTCGCAAAGTCGGCAAAGATCCTGCGTTAGTTGAGGTGATCCTACGGGAAACCAAAGAAATCGTGCGTTTAGGTCCAAACAGTATAATAACTGAAACTAAGCACGGTATTATATCAGCTAACGCCGGTGTAGATAGGTCAAATGTTCCAGGTGAGAGAAACGTTGTTTTGTTGCCCGAGAATCCTGATGCGTCAGCACGACATATACGAAGTGAAATAAAAAAGTTAACGGGTTGCAATGTGGCTGTGATTATTTCTGACACTCATGGACGCCCTTTTCGGATGGGGGAAATCAATGTCGCTATAGGCGTCGCAGGTATCCAGCCGATACGTGATCGCCGTGGTGAACGTGACCTGTTTGGTTATGTTTTAAGAGTTAAAAGAACCTGTATTGCGGACGAATTAGCCTCTGCCGCGGAGTTGGTGATTGGGCAGGCTGACGAAGGAATACCTGCAGCTATCATAAGAGGATACAAATTTAAGGTGGTAGAGAACGCCTCTGTAGGCGAGCTTACAAGGCCAAAAGAGAAAGATTTGTTTAGGTAAAACATGTATACACTGGTCATATGCAAGCAACATCACCGCGGGAATTCTTCGAGAAGGTTTTGCCCCTCAGATTTAAAGCTGACAAAGCTGCAGGTGTAGATGTTATTGTTCAGGTTAACATCACAGGCTCAAATGGCGGCAGTTGGACGGCAAAGGTGAAAGACCAGACATTGGAAGTCGCAGAGGGCGTTTATGCCTCGCCAACTTTAACTTTGCAAATGGCCGATCGTGACTTTGTTGAACTCGTGAATGGAAAGTTAAGCCCTGAAAAGGCTTTCTTCACAGGTAAAATTCAATTTAAGGGTGACATAGCACTAGCTCTTAAATTGAGAGAAACAGGTTTTCTGTAAATTAAGTTATGCCTTTAGTTTTCACACTATTGTCCGTTTTCTTTTTTTGTCTCTATCGAGCTCAGAATTTGGTTTGCTAGTAAAGAAAACGTGAACTCCAAGTTGCTTTTTTCTTCAAGGTTGCACAGAAAAGTGTCCATGTTGTTCATGTATTCACTCATGTTTCTTTGCAAGTAGTGACGGAATTCGTCGTAGGAGGTGTAGTTTTCGTGGAGGGAAATAACCACTGCATCGAAACCTATTCCCATTCCACGTTTCGCTAAAACTATTCCGTAATTCCGTTTGGATATTTGTGGTTGATGTCTTTCTCTAAATTTTTCAAATTCTTCAAGAGTCACCTTTGGGTCTAGTTTCATGAAAGTCAAAGCAAGGATGGTGTAGCCAATTTTGCTGAAATGAGGGATTGCCGTATATTCTTTGACGTAGTTTTCTTTTTCGAGTTTACTTCTTATTCTTGTGGCTGTTGGTTGGGAGGCGCCAATTGCTTTGGCGAGTTCCCTGTCACTTCTCCGCGAATTTTTTAATAGTTCAGCTAGCATTTTTCGTTCAATAGGTTTCAAGCTGTTCTCTTCTCCAAAACGTGCTAAATAGGATTTAGCACTTTCAAACTAATAAAACTATTTGAAATTTATTTTGTTTAATACGTTTTCAGGCAATGGTTCTTCAAATATCTTAAATGTGTGGGGTTCTTCAATTCTTAAAATCGCCTGTAAGGCTTCTGCCTCAAGATTGTTGACTAATCTGAATATTTCAGCTTTTGCTGCCTCAAGGTGTTCTTTGAGCCGGATCTTATCCTCGTATATTATTTGGGCGAAGGGACAAATTTCAGATTTTTTCAGATAAAACTCTAGTTTTCCTGTTTGCCTGTTGATGTCAAATGTTATTGGACCCGCTTTACATGTTTCAGGTTTAACTTGGTGTACAAGGCATTTTTTTGTGTTTTTATCTAAGAATATACAGTGGCCTTTCTCGTCGCTGGCAGGGTGGGCGTAATCTCCTTCTACAAATAAGCTTTCCGTTGGATATTTCTTTTCAAGAAGATAATTGCGTATTATTTTTTTGCGTTCTTCGGTAAGAGGTGGGTTTGCATCTCTGCAACAGATACTTTTGCATATAGCACAGACATCAAAGGAGTAAGTTTTCCCGTTGAGGTCGTCAGACATAGGCGACATTTCTCGTTAGAAGTAAGGTTGGTTATTGGCAAGGCATTTAATAAGCATTGAGTAAACATTGACTATAGCTTCTTGTAGTGTTGTACGTTGAGCCTTCCGTAGCACTCTTTCTTTGATTATGTCGGAGAGGTTGCCTGTTGAAATGCGTTTTTGCACCAACGGCAAATATTCTTTTTCTTCTTCTGTAGCGTTTGACCATGCTACATCAAATAGGTGTTGACAAACGTCGCGTGCTGTGGAACCATGTGGATTTAGGACTTTAGCTTCAAGTCCCCTTTTAATTACCTCATTGAAGTCTGAAACCAGAACTGAATGAGGTGTCAACTCAGCGTTGTTGTTAATTAAGCCTCTTGCCGTGGCGCGGACAAAACAGCTTAATGCAACGTCTGCTTTTATGCACTCCTGTTCATCCATAACCCTTACTTCTAGGGCTGCTCTGTCAAATCTAAAAATTACCCCGCGTGAGTTAACCCATTCTTTAAAGAGAAGGGTTCTGTCAACGCCTAGACAAGCTAAGTCACGTGAGTACTTTCCTATCACTTCGTTTCTGTACATTTCAAAAGACGAAATTGATTCAGGTATAACTTCTCCTGTTATGGATGGCACTTCTTTTTGGTTTATCTTGTAAAATGCTAGCCTGTTGTCCACGTTTGAGCCTATGTTACCTTCGTAAATCGGTGAAGACGCTGCAACTGCAGGTAGATAGGTGCAGATGTTTGCAAGGACGTTATGTATCTGAATTCCTGTTTTCTCTTTTCCGTACGGAAGGTTTAGATGAAAGCTTTGAATGTTAAGCCAACCGTGCTGTTTCAAGTTAAAGATTTTTCCGTATTCTTCATAGATATGTTTGTGGTAATGTGGCCAAATTCCCGTCTCTGAAAGTCTTAGCAGTGGATGCATACCTGTTCCGAGAAGGTTGGCGTGAAATTTTTCCTCCAAAAAAGCGTTCAGTGTCACTACGGCTTCTTGTATTGTTTCCTCAAAAATCCGTGGTGACTGAAAGGGCTGCTTCGCTTTCACTTCTATAACGTGCATCTGCATTTCCTTTCCAAAAGTGAATCGGGGTAACTCTACAAAGTTGACCATCCGCCCGCAGTTCGCCTTTATAACTTGATCAGAGATGGGTAACGGTTTGAGTTCTTGGCTGACTATGGAAAACTCGTTTTCTGGACCTATAACTTCAAGCGGTTTATACGTGTAGGTTCCTCTTTTTTTAATCATGCGTATGCGTAACTGTTCGTTTTAAAGGTGACTATAAAAATGTTCATTTTGCAGAGTATAAACTCACAAGATTTTAATGGTGTGTTCTTTAAGTCGTTTCTGTTAGAGTTTTTAGAAAAGACCCCTGTTGCTGGCTAAAAAGTCAAATGACCCTTTTAGCAAACTGAAGTTACATAAAAACGGCGCCAATTGCCTACAGTAATGGTTCAGAAAGTTTAAGCGGTACATCTTGAAATTTCATGGGAAACACAGAAATATTTAGATATCCCAAACTAATCTGATTACAGAAATGCCATCCGCTAAATTCGCTAAAAGAAAATTCGTTTCCGTTGACCCCTTAAAATGTACTGGTTGCGGCATCTGTGAGTACACTTGTAGCCAAGAAAAAGGAGAAGCACTCTGGAATCCTCTGCATTCTCGTATTCGCGTTGTCCGCATGAAGCCTCTGTTCAATTTTGCTTTAGCTTGCCGTGCTTGCGAAGATGCAAAATGTGTAGCTGCTTGCCCAGAGAAAGCTTTGTCCCAGCATGAAGAGACAGGCCTTCTCATAGTTAGTGAAAAGAAATGTAAGGGTTGCGACTGGTGTGTACAAGCTTGTCCACACGGCGGAATTGCTATCCACTCTGACACTGGCTTAGCTGCAGCCTGTGACCTTTGCAGTGGTGAACCACAGTGTGTGGAGTTCTGCCCTGAAGAGGCGTTAGTGCTTGTGGCTACTGACGAAGAAGCAGAAAAACTCATGAGCGACACAATAGCGAAGCTGCCTGAAGAAACCGAACGCATAACTAACATCGTCAAAAACAAAGATTGGAAGCCAATTCTGGCAGACGCAGAAAAACGATCAGAGAAGGTTTCAGAGAAACTCGAAGCCCTCAGCAAAAAAGGTAAAACCAAAAAGTCAAAGTAACTCGTGTGGTTGACGGAACAAAATTTACCTCTCAAAGAGGCTTTTTGCCTCTCTTTATAGGTTTAACTCTTTTTAGTGTTTGATCCAAAAATGGTTAATTGACCACAAATGGCCTTAGCATTTGTTTTATTTTTGAATAATACCGCCAATAATCGGGTATTATTAGCTTCAAATAATCTTGCCTGTTCCCCAATCAAAAACCGTCAAGCGGCTTAACTTTTGCCTTCAAATCCTCTCAGAAACTGGTCTACATCGTTGCCGTTTTTTTCGCCCCGGTACCCTCCCTCCAAAACGAAAAACGTGTGTTTTTTTAACGCGGCTATTTTTTTGCCTATTTCAAAGTAACTTTGCTCCGTCAGCCCTAGAGACGCTAAGTCGCCTTGGTGTGTGTCAAAACCTGCTGAGACCGCTACAACCTCGACCTCTTTCATGTCAACCATACCCAACGCTTTGTCAAGTGTTTCCAAGAAAACTTTTTCACCGCAATCACGTGGCAGTGGAAAATTCAGGCTGTTTCTTTCAGATTTAACTCCTGTACCTGGGTACTGCGGGTAATTGTGCAGTGAAACATAGGTTACTTGAGAGTCACCTTGAAAAATTTCCTGTGTGCCATTGCCGTGGTGTCCATCAATGTCTAAAATCAGTGTCCGTTTTCCCAAGGCTCTGACGGCTATAGCTACGTTGTTGAGGTAGCAGAAGCCTCGTGTATATACTCCCAAAGCAAACCCGCTTTTTCCAGCATGATGCCCAGGTGGTCTCATAAGAGAGAATCCGCCGGTTTTTGCTGCGATTAGGGCGCCGCCGGCGCTAAGTCTTGCATATTCGTAGATGTTGTCATAGGCTGGCGTGTCTGGGTCTTCAACTAACCCTTTTTTGAGGTTCCATATGTACTCTGCGTCGTGCACCTTTAGCAGATCTTCTTCGTTTGCTGGCTGGGGCTCTATGAACTGGTAGCCTCTCTGTTTTAGAATATCGTAGGCTTTCTTGACTCTTTGTGGTCCCTCGATGTGCCAGCTGCCGTAGTTGAGGCATTTTTCGGTGAATATTATTTTTGTGTTCATGCTTTTACGTCCAGTATGTAGATAAGTGAGTTTCAATTTTAAATACCATCGTGTCTTAGTGGTCTATTCCTACAGTTTAGACAGGTGAAAACATCGTGGTTTCCGTTAATCCCTTTGCCGATTTCAGGTGTGAATGTGAAACAGTTTTAGCTCAGGCAGTAAAACACGCTTTCCATGAAATTGAGACCGTAGCTTTTCCTCTGGGAAAGCCTCCACGTCCCGATTATGGACAGTTAGCTTCTCCGCTTTGTTTTGAGCTTGCTAAAAAACTTAAACGAAAACCCGCTGAACTGGCGGTTTTGGTTGTCCAAGCGACAGATAAATCACATTTCAATCTTATCGAGAAGGTTGAAGCAGTAGGCGGCTTCGTCAACTTTTATGTTAATTTCCCCAAATTTTCCGCTTTAACTTTGAAGTCCATAAAACAGTTAGGTAAAAATTATGGGTTTCCAAAAACTGATGCACCTAAAAAAATAATTGTGGAACACACCAGCGTAAACCCCCTTCACCCTATTCATATTGGGCAAGCACGAAACCCCATTTTAGGTGATTCTTTAGCACGCCTACTCAAACTTCGCGGGCACAACGTTTCAACCCATTATTACGTTGACGACGTGGGGCGGCAATCCAGCGTCATAGCTTACGGTTACGCTAAACTGGGCAAGCCAAAACCGGACGAGAAAGCTGATCACTTTATAGGCAAAATCTACACAATCACTAGTTGCATCGTAGAACTCAACCGTTTAAAGCGTCAACTTGAAGCAGCTACAGATGCTTCTGCCAACGAAGTTGCTAAACTCAACAAGGATATTGCTGAATGGACAGGCATCGCAGCGGAGCTTGAACATAAATATCCCACATTGTTTAATGCACTTTTGGAGAAAATTAGCGCAGACACTAACCCTGAAGAGGAAATAAGCAAGCTTAACCGTGCATACGAAGACGGTGAACCAAACGCTCAAAAACTCATACGTGAAGTAAGCGAGCTGTGCCTTGAGGGTTTTCGGCAGACTGCAAAACGCGTCGAAATCTTTTATGATTCATGGGACTGGGAAAGCGACTTTGTCTGGAGTAACCAAGTTTCTGACGTATTATCGAAGCTGAAATCTTCTGGGTTTGTTTTCAGTGAAGAGGGCGTTTTAGAATTCGACGCCGCAAAGGTCATCCAAGATCTACAGTTGCGGGCCAAATTAGGGTTGCGTGAAGAACAGGAAGTTCCACCTCTAACGTTAGTCCGTGCCGACGGCACTACCTTATACACAACACGCGATGTAGCTTATACATTGTGGAAGTTTAGCAAAGCCGAAAAAGTCATAAACGTGATTGGCATGGAGCAGTCGCTGGCGCAGTTGCAGCTAAAAATTGCCCTCTACGCCTTAGGCTTCAACAAACAAGCTGAGAACCTAGTGCATTTTGCCTACAACCTAGTGACTTTGCCCGGCTACAAAATGAGCAGCCGCAGAGGACATTACATCACATTTGATGAGGTCTTAGACGAAGCCATTAAACGAGCATACGAGGAAGTTTCAAAACGCTCGCCACAACTCACTGAGGAAGAAAAACAAAACATAGCCCGCTTCGTAGGCATCGGAGCCGTGCGCTACGCCCTAGTAGATGTAGACACAGGAAAACCTGTAGTTTTCACCTGGGACCGTGTGTTGAATTTTGAAACCAACAGCGCACCCTACGTACAATACACCCATGCAAGAGCCTGCAGTATCCTACGTAAAGCCGAAAGAGCTCCTACTAAGCTGTTCTGCGAAGAATTAGACGAACAGTTGGAGCACGACCTCATTTTGACCTTGGCAAGTTTCCCAGACGTCTTCATCGAAGCCGCAGAATACCTCAAACCCAACATAATCGCAGACTACTCCAACGCCCTTGCAGACAAATTCAACACCTTCTACAACGCGCTGCCAGTGCTGAAGGCAGAAACACCTGAACTCTGCGACGCACGCATAACCTTAACCGAAGCCATAAAAATTGTACTCAACAACGCTCTAAATCTAATCGGAGTTGTGGCACCAGAAAAAATGTAGCTGACAAGGATTTACCACATTAGTGCAAGAGCTAAAATAAACCCTTAAAAAAAGCAACAATCTAACCTGAATGAACCTTATAAACAATAACTCCCCTTACAGGAAAAGCTATCTTTACTGTGTAGCCTATTATTTAACATCTTTCATCTCAGAGTTGCTATTTTATTTGACTCAGTTTTTAAGTCTGGTTTCTTTGAGGACTGCTGGAACTTTTGCTTATTTCCACTAAATATACATTGTACTAAGTTTTTCTGCGCGTTTAATCCGAGATCCTCTGACTTCTGGTTCCGCGTAAACCGCAACGTCCACGTCTCTTATGACGTCTCTGCACGTGAAACTCCCAAAGAGCCAACTACAGAATTCTCTCTTCGCTTGCTAGAACCACTTTGAGTTTGAAAATTAAGCCAGCTTTTCCATTTTTGCCCAATCTTGGTCGACTGTCTTCTACCCAATAATAGGTTAACTGCATACTCATCTTTCACACTCCCCAAGAAACCCTCTCTACACCCACCAAATCATCGATTTATTGCGTTAGTTATCTGTGTTGCCAGAGTAACGATGCACCAACAACTCCATGGCAGACAACTCTATCGTAGTCACCACATACCCCCTCATCAAGAAGCCTAAAACCCTCAGAACACTACAAAGAACCATTCAAGGATCTCATTTTGCTATATGTAGATAAACATAACCTAAAGCTCCAGCAAGCACTATTATATGACAATACCTGAATACGTAATTCCCATTCAAACCCCCTTACCATAAAGCTAAGTTAGCCTCTTCAACTCTACCTTAGCTTCTGAAACTCAAATTATCCTCTACTTCAGTTGATCCCACATCCATAGACATCCGAACCAGCTATAATGCGCTATCATCGATTCAAGATACTGACATCACCCAGTCTTCACGCACCCAAAAGCACCCTACAGCAACTCATCCAACAATAAAACAGCTGCCAGCCACAACCCACAACAACAAAAACAAAAAATTTCAAATACAACCCAACTAATCACATCACAACAAACAGGTGCACATTAATGACTGACTCATACTTCACCAAAAAACTCGAACCAATCAAAGTTAAACCCAAAACAGTCAACGAACTCTTAACAGCCATGGCAAAAACCGCCTACCAAGGCAGAAAACTAGGCGAAGCCGTTGACGTCTGGGAAAACATGCTCAAAGAAAAAGACCTCACCATTGCCATGGGCTACGCAGGCTCCATGTCCACCGCAGGACAATGGACCATCGTCAACTGGCTCATAGAAAACCGCTTCATAGACGTCCTCGTCAGCACAGGCGCCAACGTCAGCGAAGACATAGTCGACGCCATGGGCTTCGGCTACTGGCAAGGTAGTCACCTAGTTAACGACCAAGAACTACTCCAAGCCGACATAAACCGCTACTACGACGTTTTCGGCAAAGAAACCGACTACCGAAAAATGGAAGAACTCATAACAGACTTCGTCATGACCCTCAAAACCGACTACCCCTACAGCAGCCACGAATTCTTCTACGAACTCGGCAAATTCCTAAGCAAGAAAAAAATCCCCGCCATCGCCGCAGTAGCCTACGAAAACAACGTCCCCATCTTCAGCCCAGCCTTCCTCGACAGCGCCTACGGAGAAACCATCCTCATGGCAAAAAACAAAGGACACAAAATCATCGTTGACTCAGCAAAAGAATTCGACCAATTCGTCCAAATCGGTACAAAAACCAAAGACATAGGCGTCATATACATTGGGGGCGGCGTACCAAAAGACATAACCCAACTCATAGCTATATCCGTCTCCCCCATGACAGAAGACAAAGGTGTACCAGGACGGGACGGGCACCTCCGCAAAGGGTTACAAGAATACTACTACCCACACAAGTACGCCATCCAAATCACTACAGATTCACCCCAATGGGGCGGACTGAGCGGCTGCACACTAGAAGAAGCCATCAGCTGGGGCAAAATTAACGCCGAAGCAGGAAAACGCGCGGTCTGCTACTGCGACGCCACGATAGCTCTACCCTTGATCACGCATGCCCTTTGTGAAAGAGTAAAAAAGAAACGAAAAGGCCCAGATATGACCTGGCTCTTCAAAGATCTCTAAAACCATTTTTCTCATTTTTTATTTTTTGCGAGTCTGCTAAAAAGTGAACCAGCCATAACGGGTAAGATTACTGAAGCATCGCCTTCAACCATTATCCGCTTAGCCTTTTCGCTGATTTTACCCCACGAAACCGCTTCCCGAGGCCTAGCACCGCTAAGACTGCCATCCCACTCATCTGCAGTGCTCACGTAAACCACATAGTCTAAACCATCCTTAAACTGGTTCCACCAAATTGTGTGATGCTTAGAAATTCCACCGCCCACAATAAGCGCTCCAGACTTTTTTGCGTCAAACACAATATTGTTCAATTGACCTGAATCTTTCAACAAATTCAACTTAAAATCATGGTCTTGACTAAACACCCAAGCTTGATAACCTACAGCACCATCCGTGATACCAGGCACAAAAACTGGTATATCATTTTTTGCAGCCCAATACAGAATCGACGTTTCATTACAGCAACGTTTCCCAATTTCCCTTGTAAGCTCGCTGCCTGACATTTCACGTTTACCCTCAAGGTACAGCTCAGAAAGTAACATTTGCATTTTTTCTTCAATCAAAACGCCATAACTATCATTCGGCACCAATACGTTTCCTAATCGATTTAAGCCTGCCGCATGCAGTTTGGAGTCATTCATCACAAAACTGCCACGGTAGTAATTTTTCCAGCACCTAGCCATGTCGTGATCCAACGTGCCGCAAGAAGTTATCACAACATCAACAAGTTTACGTTTGACTAGTTCTTTGAAAACCCCGCGAGTTCCTGTAGCAACTAGATTACCTGTAAACGAAAGAAACTTTACGCAACCTTTGGTTTTTATCATAGTTTCAAGAATGTTAACACCAACGGCAAGTTTTCCCGCCGTGAAACCCCATGCCCCTTCCATTTGGTTGACAAGTTCGGTGACAAGCATGTCTTGCGTGAACTCGTAGTCTTTAATAGCGTCTTTCAATGACTCAATTCTCCTTTGTTTAATCTCTCTTACAGTTACTGAATTTATAGTTAACAATAAATAGCTGTCGAAACACCAAAAAACTTCCGCCTAAACATTACTCACTGAGATAACGAATAATTTTTGTGTAAATATCTTTATCCCGAGAATCTTCATAACCCGCATAGATGCTAGGGTTATCATTAACTTCAACTACAACGTAGTCACCATTAACTTCCTTTATGTCCACCCCATAGAGCCCTTTGCCCACCACACTGCAAGCTTTCAACGCAACATCCTTTAATCCTCGTGGAGCATCCTCCTTCTTCAACGCCACAGTTCTACCCCAAATCACGGTAGGTTTACCACGCAGCTTAGCCCCATGTTTCCATTTACCTCTCGGAATCATATACTTGCAGACATACAAAACCTCGTTTCCAAGCACGCCAACTCGCCAATCAAACTCTGTAGGTGTGAACTTCTGCACGGCAAGTACGTCGGATTTTTTGAAGAACCGCTTCGCCACCTCACGAAAACTGGTTTCACAAGCCGCTTTCTCAACATATCGGCTAAAACTAGTGTAAGGCGCTTTTATAACTACAGGCTTACCAAACTCTCTGAAAATCCGCGATATCTCTCTGTGATGCAACTCGTCTTTGTTCAAGAAAACCGTGGGAATGTGGGGCACATCGAACTTTTCGAACAAGGCATACTGGTGGATTTTGTTGGCACAAATGGTTATGCTCTCAGGATCATCTACTACTTTTAACCCCAACTCCCAAGCCGTTTTGGAAACAATATACGCAGTGAACAGCGGATCCGTAGTTGCCCTTATAAAAACCGAATTATACTTCGGTATATCTGCTATGTTTTCACGAAACAGAAACTGAAATTCATTACCCAACTTTTCAGCGGCACACCTAAAGTTTTGCAGCGCAGCTTCCTCGCGGGGGTCAGAAAAATTATATCTTTCCACAAAGCAGGCGATTTTAGTCACTAAATGGTTCTCCCCGCTCAGAAATGAGCGCAATGCCTCTGCTGATTGTCTTCAAATCGTTCAGAGATATTTCTTTTCTACCTAAAGGTTGCATACCGCAGAGGTATGTTTTGTCTTCAACCTTCTGAATGTGCAGCTTACAAACGGGAATCTTGAATACTTCAAATACTTGTTCTGAAATTTCCTTTGTTACTCTATCTCCCTCGCTTTTGCCAAAAATGGATTTAACTGAAACCATCTCTCCCTTCAATGGCTGAGCACAAACCGCAAACTTATAGTTCATCCCCAAACTTTTCATAGCCCGATACAGAGCGCTTTTGTTAGCTGCGGTTTTATATCCGTTATGTATGAAAGGATTAACAGCAAAAATTGCTACTGGAAACCCAATTTCAGCTATTATTTTCTTTACAGAATCCGTTACCAAAAAAGGCAAAGTTGGAATTCCTGCTTTTGCCGCTCTAAGCAGCAGAATGGGCGTGCGACTAGAATCTATGATGTTTTCGCATGAAGGAATAACTTTGCTACCTAAAACTTCAGCATGTAACGAAACATAATAACCAGTTTTCAAGTATCGGTAATCGTCACTTAAATTAAGCGTGAAGTCCTTGATTGCAGTTCCTAAAAACTTCGATGGTTTTATCACTTCTATTTTTTCTGTTGTTAGGTCGATGTTAGAGACGACCAACACCCATATGACACCAGTAATCGAATGGCGATATCCTCTCAGTGGTATTTAAGATTAACTATGCAAAACGAGCTTAACTCGAAGGCTTTTTGAAGCGCGGCGACTACTTTGCAGCTTTAATTTTTGTCATCCTCTTTGCATCAAGTTGAGCAGTTTTCCATGCAACTTATTATTTTTTTGTGGAAACTTAATTAACATTAAAGCTCACAAATTTAATGTGTCAGTGTATGAAGATTGCAGTTTCTGGTAAAGGTGGTGTAGGCAAAACCTTCATTGCAGGCGGTTTAGCCAAGGGATTTGCTTCACGCGGCTTAAAAACGATAGCGATTGACGCTGATTCTTCACCCAACTTGGCTATGACGCTGGGTTTGAAAGCAGAAGAGGCGCGAAAAATTTTGCCAATTACCGAGAACAAAGAGCTTGTGGACTCAAAAACCAGCACAGGGTACTCAGGAGTTTACCGATTATCTTTCACAGTTGATGACATAGTTAAGCAGTATTCTGTTCCTACCCCTCTGGGGGTGAACTTAATTGTTATGGGCACAGTCCAGTCTATGGGCGCAGGTTGTATGTGCGCTCCAAACGCTGTTGTACGTGCCTTACTTCGTCATCTAATTGTCGAAGTTAACGAAGCCGTCGTTATGGATTTGGAAGCAGGTGTAGAACACATAGGCAGAGCCACTGCCCGACAAGTGGATGCCTTGTTGATTGTGGCTGATTCCAACTTAAAATCTCTAGAAATCGCCAAACACATTTACGACATGGCAACAGTTGCAGGCATGAAGAAACTCTACCTCATTGGCAACCGCGTCATGAACGACACCCAAAAAGAGGCAATACAAAACTTTGCAGAAAAAAACGGTTTACCGCTGTTGGAGTTTGTGCCCTTCGACCAACATGTCATTGATGCTGATATGCGCGGCGAAACTCCGCTTTTACATACGGAAATCTTATCGGTGCAAACCATAGACAATATATGCGAGACTCTAATTCAAAAGCTTAAAGTTCCCTGAGGTTTTGCAGATGAAAACTCTTGTAACTATAGGTCGTGGTGGAACCGGCAAATCCAGTTTTACTGCTCTGATGGCCAAATGCCTAATAGAAGCTGGTGCTGCCCCCATTTTGCTTGTGGATGCTGATCCTGACCAAAATCTTGCCGAGATGGTTGGCGTTGACCTCAAAGAAGCCGGTAAAGCAACGATGGCAGAACTTATCGTAGATACCTTCATCGAGAAAGGCGGAACTATGGTGGGGGTTTCACCCACTGAACGCATCGAAAGCCGCCTTTTAGCCAATGGACTGTATGAGGGTGAACATTTCGACTTCATGTCCGTTGGAACAAAATGGGTTGAAGGCTGCTACTGCATGCCAAACTCAGCTTTAAAAGCCGCTCTAGAACATTTAACCAAAACCTACCAATACGTACTTATCGACTCCCCTGCAGGTTTAGAACATTTAAACCGTCGCATAGCCTCAAAAGTTAACGACATCTTTGAGATGCTGGATCACTCCAAAAAAAGCTTAGACCACGCAAAGCGTGCTTACCGAATAGCCAAAGAAGTAGACATGCAATTTGACAACTTTTATCTTGTAGGCGGCTACCGCTTCCCCGCAGAGTTGGGCAGTAAAGCCGAAGAGACTTTGAAGTTTAAGTACTTAGGCAAAATCGTTGCTGATGAGCAAGTTGACGACTATGTTCTTAATGGAATGTCGCTACTTGACCTTCCTTCTGTCAACACTGCGTTTGCTTCTGTTAAGTCCATAATGAAGGCGGCTGGTTACATACATCAATAACCCTCGTTTATTTTCTATACTAATAACTTCTTTTTGCTGACATTCTTAACTGTTTACCATGACTTTTCAATAGGTATATCGGAAAGGTTTAAAACACTGTAGTTTCGGTATAATTCTAAAACCTTCACTGAGGTTTGGCCTTGACTACTAAAAACGTACGTGTAAAAATCGGCGAGATGAAGACCACGTCTGGTCTTATCAAGAACCTCGAATTGTCTATAGGAAAAGTTGTTGATGATTCATGGGCTGAACCCATGGGGCCTACTCCTTTTCCTTCAATTACCGCGTTAAGAGACTGGGATTTTAAACTTCTAAATCGCTACAAGCCTTTCTATATGCCTGCTTGTGATCTGTGTTGTCTTTGTACTTATGGAAAATGTGATTTGTCTAGCGGTAAGCGCGGCGCTTGCGGGATCGATATGGCAGCACAGTCGTCACGAATAGTGCTTTTAGCCTGTTGTATTGGCGCCGCCACTCACACTGCCCATGCACGCCACATGGTTCACCATTTAGTAGAAAAATACGGTCGCCGCTACCCATTAGATGTTGGGGGTTTAAATGTTAAGGTTGAAGCTCCAATTACGCGGCTAGTATGTGGCTTTAAACCTGAAACCATAGGTGATTTAGAGGAAGCTCTGGATTATGCTGAGCAACAAATTGCTCAATGTCTTGCCTCAGCCCACACAGGTCAAGAGGGACATTATCTTGATTTTGAATCTAAAGCTTTTCACGCTGGTATGATAGACCATCTGGGGCTGGAAATTGGTGATATAGCCCAAATTTCCGCCCTTAATTTCCCTAAAGCTGATCCCGAAGCGCCCCTGATACAAATGGGTATCGGAAGTGTGGACGTTTCAAAACCCGTCATAATGTGTATTGGTCACAATGTTGTGCCCTCTGTAGGAATAATCGATTACATGAAAGCTAACGGTTTAGCTGAAAATATGGAAGTTGTAGGGTTATGTTGCACTGCACTCGATAATACACGTTATTATAACCGGGGCAAAATTGTGGGTCCAATTTCTTGGCAACTACGTTTTGTACGTAGTGGTTTTGCCGACGTCGTTGTTTTAGATGAGCAATGCGTTCGAACTGATATCTACCTTGAAGCGGAGCGGGTTAAAGCACCAGTTATCGCCGCCTCTGAAAAGAACTGTTTAGGTTTTGCCAACAGGACAAACGATCCCGCCGATGAAATTGTAAAAGACCTTGTAAGTGGCAAGGTTCCAGGTGTTCTAATATTAGACCCTGAAAAAGTCGGTGAAGTTGCGGTTAAGGTGGCTCAAGCTGTTGCTCCCCTACGTAAAAAATACAAAGTTTTGCCTTCCAGTGATGAGATAATTCAGTTAGCCTCAACGTGTAGACAATGCAACCTGTGCCAGCGTTCTTGTCCTCAAGACTTAAAGATTCCTCACGCTTTGAAACTTGCCGCGGAGGGTAACCTTGCTGAACTTAGCGAAATTTACGAGTCATGTATCGGTTGCGGGAGATGCGAAGAAGTCTGTCCTGTTAAACTCCAAGTTCACAGCTTTATAGTCAAAGCTGGAGAACGGCAGATGTGTGAAGAGAAGAACTTGTGTCGTGCTGGTCGCGGCGCAATTCAGGACGTCGAAATCCGCAATGTAGGCAGCCCTATTGTCCTCGGCGAAATACCCGGTATACTCGCAGCTGTCGGATGTTCCAACTATCCAAAGGGTGGTAAAGACGTCTACGATATCTGTAGAGAATTCGCTAGTAGACGTTTTATCGTTGTTACTTCTGGTTGTTCTGCAATGTCTGCAGGTTCTTACAAAAACGAAGAAGGCAAAACTCTCTACGAAGAGTTCCCAGGTGAATTCGCAGCCGGCGGTGTAGTGAACGTGGGTTCATGTGTGGCTAATTCACACATCGCAGGAGCAGCAATAAAGGTCGCCAATATTTTCGCTAAAAGACCTTTGAGAGGTAACTACGAAGAGATTGCTGATTATATCTACAATCGTGTTGGCGCAGTAGGTTTAGCTTGGGGTGCATATTCACAGAAAGCCGCGGCCATAGCCGCTGGTTTCTGGCGCTTGGGCATTCCTGTGCTTGTTGGTCCACATGGTAGTAAATATAGGCGTATGCTGCTAGGGCGAGCTGATAAAAAGGACGATTGGTATAACCTTGACGCCCGTACAGGTGAAAAAGTTTACGTTGGGCCTGCACCAGAGCACCTATTCCAGACAGTAGAGACCAAAGAAGAAGCAATGGTTGCCATCGCTAAATTGACAATGAGGCCAAATGATACTTGGAAAGGTCGCGCAGGCAAACTTTCTCATTACATAGACTTACATAAACGCCATTATGGTTCTATGCCTGCAGATTTGCATTTGTTCGTGAGAACCACCGCAGATATACCAATAACGATGAAGGACGAAATCATGAAACTTTTGGAAACACAGAACTGGAAGGAAGGTACAATTCCAGACCCAACTATGCTTCCGAGACTCGTCAGAAAAATGAAGTAGAAGGAGGAACAATTATGGAACAAAAAAACAAAGAAGTAACAATAACAGTTGACGGTCAACAAGTTAAAGTTCCCGAAGGTACAACAATACTAAACGTCGCAAGGCAACTTGGTATAGATATTCCCACTCTATGTTACCATGCTGAAGTTTCACCTTTTGGTGCCTGCAGACTCTGTTCAGTTGAAGTCACAAAACATGGTAGAACCAAAATTGTAACTTCTTGCAATTATCCTGCAGAAGAAGGGTTAGTTGTTGTAACAAATTCTGACAAAGTCTCAAAGGTTCGAAGAGGGGTTCTGTCCCTTTTAATGGCTCGTTGTCCAAAATCAGTTAAACTCAAAAACTTGGGAAAACTCTACGGAATAGATGAGCACGGTTTATGGGAATCTAATCCTGACGAGGACTGTATTCTCTGCGGTTTATGCGTCCGCGTCTGCAAGGAACTGGTCAGAGTCTCTGCTATAAATTTTGCACGACGAGGTGTTGAACGAGAGGTAACCGCTCCATATCACAGATTTTCTGATGACTGCATAGGCTGTGGTGCCTGCGCGCTCGTCTGTCCTACAGGTTCCAAGAAAATCCGAATACACACATACGCCACAGTTGCACCCCTGAAAGGAGTCCGTGACGAAAACTTTGGTGTTCACATTGATGTGTTCTCAGCAAAACCTGAAAATGGTACAGACAATTTGATTAACGCTCTATTGACTTCTGGATTCAAAAATAATTTGTTTGACACCGCGATCTTCACAAAAAGAGGCGATGGCTACAGCGGTGAGGTAAAAGTTGCTCAAAACACAGGAGAAATAGCGAATGAAAAAGAGACGCCGCTTTTACGAATAAAAATGATTTCTACACTTCAAGAAGCAATTGATCAGGGAAAACGAAAAATCGCCTTTATTGGTTTGCCCTGTCAAGTTCGCGCAGCAAGAAAAATACAGCAAACACTACAACAAGAAATGCCTGATTTAGATATAACTACTATTGGTTTATTCTGTAGGAACTCTTTTAATCCAAAGAAACTGAGGGAACAAATTAAGAGCATCTTGAATATTGACATCGATAAAGCCGAACGAACTCAAATATGCGATAATAAGTTTATAGTTACTGTCGACAGCCAAGACTTCTCTTGTGACATCGACAGGCTCGATTCTGCAATAGAAAACGGTTGTTCATACTGCAACGATTTTGTAGCAAATTTTGCTGATGTAGCGATTGGTACGATTGGGAGCGGGCATTCTTATTATACAGTAATTGTGCGAACTGATAAAGGGGCTGCTCTCTTGGAGAAACTGCAGTTAACAAAAACTCCAGTTATGAAAGCTGATATAGTCAAGCTCTCAGAATTTAAGAAAAACCGCGCAAAAGCCAACATCGACCCCATTCTGAGGGAGATTCATGCTCAGCGTTCAAAAGAAAAGAAGGTGAACTAAAAAAATGGTTAACGCCCAACTAGACAAAATAATCGACAAATATGTAGGCAAAGAAGGTGTTCTAATACAACTCCTTCTCGATATACAACGTGAATTAAACTGGATACCAAAAGAGGCGGTTACTCGTATAAACGAACGTCTAGGTATCCCAGTAAGCGACATCTATCGTGTTGCAAGTTTTTACACAGCGCTGAGTCTCAAACCGAGGGGCAAATATCTGGTGCGTGTTTGTGCAGGAACCGCCTGTTACGTGCGGGGTGGACAAAGAGTTTTAGATGCTGCTGAACAAGCAATTGGGATAAAAACTGGTGAAACATCCAGCGATTTAAAATTTTCACTAGAAACAGTAAACTGTCTAGGTTGTTGTGCGCTTGGACCCGTGGTAGAGATAAACGGCAAATACTTCGGCACTGCTACACCTAAACAAATGAAACAAATAATTGAGCGAAAAAGGAGTGCCTAAAAATGAAAATCCTGAAAACTCCTGCTGATTTAGAGCAAATACAAAGAGAAATAATCTCTAGTAGAGATCCTAACCAGTTAACCATAGCTCTCTGTACGAGTACTGGTTGCGAGGCTTTAGGTGCCCAAGAAGTTCTTGACGCTTTCAAGTTAGAGCTAAAAAAACACGGCTTGGAAAATAGAGTTAAAATTCGTGAGACCGGGTGCTTAGGTTTCTGTGAACAAGGTCCGCGTCTTGTCATTTACCCGCAAGAGGTTTATTACTTCAAAGTTAAAGCTGAAGACGTCCCTGACATAGTTTCCAAAACAATCCTGAAAAACGAAATTGTTGAGCGTATCCTCTACAAGGACAGCGTAACAGGCAAGCCAATCCAAAAACTGTCAGATGTTCCATTCTATAAATATCAAAATAGGCTTCTTCTGGAAAATAACGCGAAAGTTGATCCCAAAAAAATTGAGGACTACTTTGCGTTAGGGGGATACTCTGCTTTAGCTAAAGCTTTATCACAGATGACGCCTGAGCAAGTCCTAGAGGAAGTCAAAAAATCTAAACTTCGAGGTAGAGGAGGAGGAGGCTTTCCCACTGGACGCAAATGGGAATCAACTAGAAAGGCAATAGGTGAGCCGAAATACGTCATAGTTAACTGTGATGAAGGTGACCCGGGAGCTTTTATGAACAGGGCCCTCATGGAAGGTAACCCTCACAGTATACTAGAAGGTCTCATTATAGCCGCTTATGCCGTAGGAGCAAGTCAAGGCTTCGTCTATGTCCGCCAAGAATACCCGCTTGCAGTTGAGAATATGCAAATAGCCATCGAGGAAGCGGAAAAATACGGTCTGCTAGGTAAAAATATACTTGGTTCGGGTTTCGATTTTTCAGTTTGTATACACAGAGGCGCAGGTGCTTTCGTTTCAGGTGAATCAACAGCACTTATGAATGCAATCGAAGGTAAAGTAGGCGAGCCAAGACCAAAATATATCCATACTTCTGATCGCGGTCTTTACGATAAACCTACTGTTTTAAATAATGTTGAGACCTATGCCAACGTTCCTTTAATAATAAACAAGGGTGCAGAATGGTTCCAGTCAATAGGCACTGAAAATAGTAAAGGCACAAAAATATTTGCTTTAGCAGGTAAAGTGAACAATACTGGGCTTGTTGAAGTACCACTAGGCGTCACTTTGAGAGATATAATCTTCAAGATAGGCGGCGGGATCAGAAACAACAAGAAATTCAAAGCTGTTCAAACAGGCGGTCCTTCAGGCGGCGTTATTCCCAAACAATACCTCGATTATCCAGTAGACTTTGATGAACTGACAAAACTTGGTTCCATGATGGGCTCAGGTGGAATGATTGTTCTCGACTCGGACACCTGTATGGTTGACGTGGCAAGATACTTCATTAACTTCCTATGTGACGAATCTTGTGGTCAATGTGTTCCATGTCGAGAAGGTCTAAAACAGGCACGAAAAATCCTAGATGACATAGTTACAGGCAACGGTAAAGACGGTGACTTCGAGAAGTTACAGGAAATTGCAGAGACCATGAGTGTCGCTTCTCTTTGCGCATTAGGTCAAACGGCAGCTAATCCAATGCTAACAACTCTCCGCCACTTCAAAAATGAGTACATAGCCCACATTGAAGAAAAGAAATGTCCTGCGTTAGTGTGTAAAAAACTACTAACTTTCTACATAAACCCTGAAAAATGCACAGGCTGCCAATATTGCGCCATGAGTTGCTCAGAAAATGCTATAGAGGGAGCAATGGATAAAATCCATGTAATCAATCAAGAGAAATGTACAAAATGTGGAACATGCTTTGACATGTGCCCACCTGAATACGGCGCTGTGCAAAAGCTTTCAGGAGAATCTGCTCCACCATCCATTCCTGCAGAGCACCGATGGATCAAACGCCCCTGGGCACTAGCTGAAATCTCGGCAACCAAGAAAGCGTTAATCATTTCAAATCCTGATGTTGCTGTTGACTTAATTAAAAAAGCCAATCACCCACTTCTTGTAGTAGGTTCCAATGCAACTACAGCAGAATACGAGGGAAATCAGCTGATCGACGTAATTATCACTTTAGCCCGCAAAGCTTCAATACCTGTAGTTGCCACGGCACAAACAATCGGTGAGTTCTTAAAACGCGACTACAAACCTGCAGCATCGATGTCCGCAACTGAAACAGGCTGTAGACTAGTTGACCCAGAGTGGAAGGGTGTTGATTCAGAAGGACCACACGACCTAGTTTTGTTTGTGGGTTTGCCCATGGCGACAGCAGTTGAGCTTCTTTCAGGATTGAAAAACTTCGCTCCGAAACTTAAATCTATAAACTTGGACAACATGTATAATCAACACGCAACTTGGTCTCTGCCTAGCTCAAACGAGAAGGATTGGTTTGAGACTTTCAAAGTAATGATTTCAAAATTTGAAGAAGGAGAAAATTAAGAAATGTCAATGTTTAAAGATATCCCCGTAGATGTAGGCGTAATATACGAAGGCGAACGCATCCGCAGAAACGACATGCATATAGAGCTCGGTGGCCCAACAGTTAAAGAAAAATTTGAACTTGCAAAAGTCCGACCTATGAACGAGGTTGATGATGGCAAAGTTACCATCATCGGTCCCGACATCAAGGATCTCAAAGAGGGCGGTGCATACCCGCTTGGCATCCTTGTTGAAGCGGCAGGTGCAACTCTCGACCAAGGTCTCGAAGGCGTTATCGAAAGACGCATTCACGGCTACCTAAACTTCATCGAAGGCTTCATGCATCTTAACCAACGCTACGACATCTGGATGCGCTTGGGCAAAAAATCCTTCCAGAAGGGTCTCAACAGCTTCGAGCAAATCGGCAAAGTTCTGTACCGTCTTTTCAAGAGCGAACTGCCAATAATCGAAAAAGTCCAAATAACATTCATAACCGACCCGGTCAAAATTAAAGAAATGTATCCAGCAGCGCTTGCCGAATACGAAGCACGAGACGCAAAAGCCCGAGGTCTCAAAGATGAAGAAGTTGACACCTTCTACGGTTGTGCTCTTTGCCAATCATTTGCTCCAACCCACGTCTGTGTTATCACCCCCCAGAGGTACAGTAACTGCGGTGCTATCAGCTGGTTTGACGGCAAAGCCTCAGCAAGCATTGACCCCAAAGGTCCAGTTTTTGCCATACCTCGAGGTGAAGTAATCAACGCTGAAAAAGGTGAATTCTCAGGCGTCAACGAAATGGCAAAGAAACGCACCATGGGAGAAGTAACCAAAGTCTGGCTATACACAGCATTTGACCACCCACACACTTCATGCGGCTGCTTCGAAGCCGTAACCTTCTACATCCCAGAAGTCGACGGCTTTGGCGTAGTCCACCGCAGCTTTAAAGGAGCAACAGTAAACGGCTTGCCCTTCTCAACAATCGCAGACTCAGCAGCAGGCGGACGACAAGTCGACGGCTTCCATGGCATGTCTATAGAGTACATGCGCAGCAAAAAATTCTTCGCCGCAGACGGCGGATGGAACCGCGTAGTCTGGCTGCCTAAAGAAATCAAAGAACGTGTCAAAGACTTCATACCAGCAGATATAGTCGACAAAATCGCAACTGAAGAAAACGTGCAAAGTGTAGAGTCACTAAAAGCATTCTTAAAGGAAAAGAACCACCCCGTCGTTAAAAACTGGAAAGAAGAAACAGCAGCAACAGTTGAAGAAGCAGCAGCACCAGCGGAAGCAGTATCTGAAGGTGCAGTGCCCGTTGTTACAGCATCCACTCTCCCCATAACTGCAGGTGGGTTCAAGATAATACTTAAAGACGCAAAAATCTACGCCAACAAAGTCATCATAAAAACCCTCAAAGATGACAAAGCCGAAAAACGGTGACAACTTTGCCTCACCACGACAAAAAAAACGAAGATTCTGGCTTGACCCTTAGCAAAGAGCTGTTGGATGCTCTTGCTAAGTTTCAGGAAATTGAGCTGGAAGACTTCGAGCTAATTGCCCCAGAATTAGAGCTCATCTGGGAGCCAGCTGCAGTTGGGCATTATTTGCCCAAACTGAGAATTCCAAGTTTGGCGGCAAAGCCCACAGCGTTGTTGCAAACGACGTTTGTGCCTCCTTTGGAGACATACCCAAACAAGATCGTTGAAGTTAAGCTTGGTGGAACCAAAGCTGACGGTGGTAGCCGCGGAAAATCACGTATAATCGGCGGTGAAACCTCTCCTGCTTTCTACACGTTCGAACGTCCTACAGTTCACCCTCCAACGATTACCCTAGATGTCTTCGATATGGAAGTGCCTCTGTCTAAAGCTGTTAAGATGCATGTTAAGGACGTCGTAGGTGATCCTGCAGCGTGGGCGAAACTTGCAGTGGAAAAATTTGGCGCCGACATGGTTACAATTCACCTAATCAGCATTGATCCTTTGCTTAAAGACGCCACACCAAAGGATGCGGTTAAAACAGTGGAGGAAGTTCTGCAAGCGGTAGACGTGCCATTAGTTATCGGAGGTTGCGGTGACCCAGTAAAAGACGCAGATGTATTCGCAGAAATCGCCGAAACCTTCAAAGGCGAACGTTTCTTGCTGAGTTCTATAACCCGTGACATGGATGTTGAGCGCTGCGCAAAATTCGCCAAGAAAAACGGTCACGCAGTGCTGTCTTTTACTCCAATGGCCTTGAACTTAGCACGCGAATTGAACCGCAGACTCTACGAATTCTTGGCTCCAGAAGACATTGTTATGGATTTAACCACTGCAGCCTTAGNCTACGGTCTAGACTATGCTTTCACAAACATGGAACGCGCCAGAATGGCAGGCTTGATGGGCGACAACGAACTTGCTCACCCCATGTCCTCCGGAACCACTAACGCTTGGGCAGCACGTGAGGCCTGGCTAAAAATGTCTGCCGAGTGGGAACCCCGTGAACTTCGAGGTCCCCTATGGGAAGTCACGACAGCTTTGACATTGCTCCTAGCCGGTGTCGATTTATTCATGATGATGCATCCTGCAGCGGTGAAGACCCTTAAAGACGTAACAAGCAAACTTGTAAGCGGAGCCAAAGCCGACCCTAGCAAATACGCAAAGTGGGTTTCAGTTAAAGCTTAAAGGAAGATGCAAAGTATGAGCAAAAAAGCTGGATTAAAAGAACTCAGCCCCATAGACATCTACAAGCTTCTCCCAAAAACTAACTGTAAAGAGTGCGGTCAAGAGAACTGCATGGCATTTGCTACAAAAATTGTAAACCGGGAAGTAAATGTTGACGCCTGTCCGCCGTTGCGCAAAAAAGAGAACGAGAAAAACTACCTTAAACTTAAAGAAATGCTAAAACCAGCCGTTAAAGAAATTACCATCGGCGTAGGCGAAAAAGCCAAGAAAATCGGCGGCAAACTTGTTATGTACCGCCATGAATTCACCTACTTCAACCCTACTGCCATAGCGATAGATGTAACCGACGAGATGTCTGAGGATGAAATTGTTTCACGTATCAAGCGTACCGAAGCCTTCAGCTACGAATACATAGGTTACACATTAAAGTTAGATATGATTGCGATCCGTTGCACTTCAGGTAACGCAGAAAAATTCAAGTCAGTCGTCAAAAAAGTAGTTGAAAACACAAGACTACCTATAATGCTCTGTGCATTGAATCCTGACGTGGCGGAAGCAGGCTTAATGGCGGCGCCAACAGCTAATCCTTTGCTGTATGCAGCTACAACAGAAAACTGGAAAGACATGGCCGAACTTGCTCTCATGTACAAATGTCCCCTTGTAGCATCAGCGCCAAACGACCTAAACAAACTCGTCTCTTTAGTCAAAACTCTGATAGCTTACGGCATAACAGATATAGTGCTTGACCCAGGAACCTTCACAAACGAAGGCCTAAGCGATACCATCAACAACTTCACCATGCTACGCCGAGCAGCCTGCAAAGGTGGAGAAGAACTGGCAGGGTTCCCAATTTTAGGTGTACCCATGGTCGCTTGGGTAGACAAAGGCGATGCTGCTGAAGAAATTATCAAATGGAAAGAAGCCTACCTAGCTTCCATGCTAATTGTACGATACGCCGACATAATCGTGATGCATGGTCTCGACGGTTGGGCATTACTTCCAACGACAGTGCTGCGACAAAACATTTACACCGATCCACGCAAACCCGTTGCAGTTGCCCCAGGACTAAAAGTTTTCGGCACACCCGACGAGAATTCACCGGTATTGTTCACGTCAAACTTTGCGTTAACCTACTACACTGTAGCTTCAGACATTGAAAGCAACAAAATCAACGCCTACTTAATCGTCGTCGAAACAGAAGGTTCAGCCATCGACAGTGGCGTTGCAGGACGCAAACTCACCGCCGAACGCGTTGCAGAAGCCATCAAAGCTTCAGGCGTAGAAAACAAAGTGAAACACCGCAAACTAATCATCCCAGGCAAAGCTTCCCGCATCAGCGGCGAAATCGAGGAACTCAGCGGCTGGAAAGTTCAGGTTGGACCACGCGATAGCAGCGAAATTCCCAAATATCTCATAGAAAAATGGCAGCCATAGACGAGCTGCTAATTCCTCTATTCTTTATTTGCATATTATTTTTGCTAAGCTCTGCCAATATGAGCTTTCCAACAACTAGTATGTTTTAACCACTGAAATGGTTATCGTTATACTTTTGTAGACATTAAAATTAGTCGGGCTGAGTTTACGTCTACTTCTGTGATTTTGCAGTTTGGGAATTGCTTTGTTTCACCTAATACGTTTTTAACTGTGACGTTGCCTTTTTCGTCCGTTTTAGCGTAGGTGACATCTTTGAAAATGGTTTTGCCATTAAGTATTACGTTAAACTCGCACATTGTAGTTCACAAAAATACTGTTATTTGCTCAAAGTTATAAGTGTTACATGCAGTTCAAGTCTTGTTGGACGATAAGCAATTATAATTCATGCCGGTAATAAAAATTCAGTAAATTGCCCGTTTGGAGCAATTTTAATGGATGAAAAAAAAATTGCAGGTATAGACATATTCAATTTGCTTTCTGAAACTTCGCATAAATCAAAAACTTACGAAAAAAGCCCTCGCCAAGAACTTTTGGAGCCAACAGGTGTGCAAGATCTCTTTAAAGAAGGTAAAATCAGCATCAACAAATACACTTGTGTTGGTGTTCAATGTAAACTTTGCATCAAAGCGTGCCCCACAAACGCGTTATACTGGAAAACGGGCGAAGTGGGAATAATCGAAGATTTATGCGTTTACTGTAGTGCTTGCGTGTTGAGTTGTATGGTGGATGACTGCATAAAAATAACGCGCAAAAGAGAAAACGGCAAAACTGAAAATTTCGGCAAAATCCGCGATGTAGTGATTTTGTCAAACTGCTTAAACACAGAGCGACGCCACCAGCGAGTGCGCGAAGTTTTTCCTAGTGCTGACGACTACTGTAAAAAATATCGCCGTGTGAAGTAGGACTAGCCGCGTTAAAGTTTTAAAGAACATGTAGTTTTGATATGTGGCACAGAGAGCACCTGTGGATCTGCAACTGTTCTGAGGAGTTAAAGTTTGATCAAGCTTAGTGGTAGCGTGAAAATTTGGGCATTCGCCAGCCTGTGCTCCCTGCTTGTGTGGGTTATCTACATGTTTCCTTCCAACTTTCAACACTTGTTTAATGTGCTCTCTGGAAAACAAGATTTTTACGCCGGTAATTTAGGGGTGCTTTTGTCGCGGCTAGCAGGGCTATGGGCAAGGTTTGGTAGTGTTGTTTTAGCTTTGACAGCAGGGTTCCTGGTTTGCGCTGGCGGCGCTGTTAAACCCAATTCTGGTTTAGCGGAGCGAATAGTTGAAGTGGCCCTCTTCTTGGAAGGCACCTATTATGTTCTGCTGTTTCCTTCTGGTCTGTGGTGGCTGGGTTTAGGTTTAAATTTTTTGGGCGTTGCCTTTTTGTTACAGGCTATTTTGGCGGGAGTACCGCTTATACTACTCAGCTTTAAGATTCGTATTGAAAACAAAGTTAAAGTATTGAAATGGGTTGGCGTGGCTGCGGTGGGCTATGTAGCCGCTTTATGGGTTAATGTAATTTTCCGTTGGTTTGACATGATTGAGGTTATAGGAGATACTTTTTTATTTAAAGGTGTAACTTCATGGGGGTTTTTGGGGTCTATGATAACGCTCTCAGTGGCGGTGGTTTTCGCGGTTGCGGGAGCCTACCTCTTGACCGAAAATAAAGGTGAATCTATCAAGTGGTTTGGTTTTTCACTGCTTACCATTGGTGCTCACTATGTGATTTATCTGACCTATTCGCTATCCAGTGGAAATTTAGATTTAGCTTTAACGATAGATGTTTGGACTTTGCCCTTTTTAGGTTTAGGTGCCGCTCTGTTAAGAGCTAAAACAGAAAAAGCCATTCTTTAGGGGTGCACACATAGTGAGATGTTGCACATAACGCTACAACTTGCAGAAAAGGCTTCTTGCTCTGATTTTGGCGAGAGAAGCGATTATTAGCTCTCTATCCCTAACCTTGAGTGCGATGTAAAGTATGCCTCTGTTGCCTGTAAAAAAGGAAGTCTTCAATTGGATTAAAGCAGGTTATAAGACTATAGATGTTCGCAAAGGCAACCCTGCTCATGGTGACATTGCGGTTATTCAGTGTGGTAATAGTCACTTAAGATTGCCTATAATCAAAATAGAGACGGGGTATCTGACCGACGTTATACACGCTGACAACTTCAGACTTGTAGTTCCCACCGCCGCAACCCTCCGAGATGCGCTTGACTATTTGGAGAGACTCTACTGTACAAAAGGCGGAATCTTCACCGCGTACTACCTGCAAACTAAACCTGAAAATGAATAATTGTTGGCTACCAACTACGCAACACTATCATTGTGTTAGTTTTTTGTATACCCTCTACACGCCGGATTTTTTCTATGCACTCATTAACTTCAACTACATTCATGCCGCTTATTACTGCAACTATGTCGTATTCTCCCGTTACCTCGTAGATGGTTTCCACACTCGGAATTCCCTGAATCTTTTTGGAAACCTCTTGCGTAGGTAAAGCTGGATTTGTAGAAAGCAAAGCTATGGCTTCTGCCCCTTCTGTTACGCCGATTTTGACTGTAAATTTACGAATGACGCCGTTGTCAGAGAGAGCTTTGATCCTTTTCCTAACAGCACCTTCAGATAAACCGATTTTTTTTCCGATATCAATGTAGCCTGCTCGTCCATCCTCTTTGAGAATTTTCAAAATTTCTTTATCTTTTTCGTCCATATGCATACGCCACACATAATTTTAGTTTCATGAAAATTAAATTATTCCGCATTTATTTCTGTATGCCGCTACGTTTTCCGTTGATTTAGCGTGTTTTCCTTCCGTTTTCCCACCAAAAGTCAAGCTTTGCCAAAGTTGTTCTTTTTGAGACATCAAAAGTCTAGTATGTTACAAATAAGTCACAACATTTAAAAGACACGTGGCTAAATCAGCAAGATATTTCCTATAAAATAAACGTGAGAACAAGATGAGTAAACAAACACCAATCCTGAATATCCAAGAGGTGAAACAGATGAAAGCAAAATGCCCCGACTGCGACGCGGACCTAGACGTCCCAACGGACACAACAAAAGGAGAAATCCTCAGTTGTCCTGGTTGTGGACTGGAACTTGAAGTGAAAGATGTAAACGGCGACTGTATCGACCTTCAAGAACTAACATTGGAAGGAGAAGACTGGGGCGAATAAGCAGTATTCACCAAAACACCATCCTTAACAACGGATATTTTATTTAACTCATCTCCCAACTTATTCTTTACTTAAAAATTTTAACATAGGGCGCATCAAAAATGAGCATTGGTCTTCTTTATGAACGCTCTGAGAACGATGAAAACGGCATCAAACTTACTGCAGAACAACTCGGCATCGACTTAACATTCATCCCTTTCCGCAAAATCGCCATAACCATCGGAAAAAACCTCCTCAACGTTGCCAGTAAAGGTAAAAACTTCACAGAGGTTTTGAAAGACATAAAAGTTGTTCTGAATCGCGCACAAAGCAAAAACCGCCGCGTTTATGCTGCGCACACTCTAGAAGTTCTTGGGAAAAAAGTCATTAATTCTTCCACAATAGAATTCACATGTTACAGTAAGTTCCGCACTCTCGTAGAACTTTGGGCGCTTGGGCTGTCTATCCCAAAAACCACCTATGTGCCATGCGACCCTTTTGATAAAACTAAAGATGGTCGAGTTATCCACAATGAACTCGACATCGCTGACCTGCTGCAACAGGAAATAGGCACAGAAGTTGTCATAAAACCTGATGCGGGAACCCACGGCAAAGGTATCGTGCTATCCAAAAACCGCCAAACCCTGCTCGGCAACATCCAAAAAACAGAACCCTCCATCATAAATCCTGTTGGTATAGTTGCACAAGAACTAATCCAAAAATGGTTCTACGATCTCCGTATAATAGTCTTCAAAGAAAAAGGAAAGCAACCTGTCTGCCACCCCATAGCGTTGGCACGGGCAGGTTTTGCTGACTTCCGTACAAATACCTTCCTTGGCAACCTCGTTTTTGACGCAAAACTGCCTTTCCACATCCAAAAGCTTGCAGTTAAATGCGGCGAAACCTTGAGCAAAAACCATGACGCTTGGGTTTTCGCATTAGATGCTATGGTGAACGTAGGTGAAAACAAGCAGGTTGATGATGAAATTGTGAAAGCGGAACTTCAAAAAGCAGCAGAAACATTTGCCGTCGTAACAAAAATCAAAAAGGACGAAACTCGTTTGCGTGATTTTAAAGTGTGGAACAGCAAGCTGGAGACAGCATTTAAGAATTACATGAGCACTGAACCCTACGCTAAAATTAAAAGTATAATTGAAGAAAATGTGCAAATAAACCAAGCCAATATAGTCTTCCACGAGGCCAACAGTTGCCCAGAATTTTGGGAGCAAACTCGCCTTGTGGCAGGTATAAACGTCGCGGTGCCTCTGTTGAAGGGCGCCCAGAGTCTGCTCTAAAAGTGACAAGTTAAAGGTGAAAAACAAAGTGGTACGCATAGGCATAATTGGTGGAACAGGCTACGTGGGAGGAGAACTTCTCCGTCTTCTCCTACTCCATCCACAAGTAGAGGTAACTATGGTTACCAGTCGCCAAAGTGCAGGTGAATACGTTTTTAATGTTCATCCAAACCTGCGTGGGTTAACCCAACTAAAATTTGTTCCTCAAGACATAGCTGAACTGAAAAAGAGCTGCGATGTAGTTTTCACTGCAACTCCACACGGAGGTTCCGTCAATCTTGTTCCCAAGCTTTTGGAAGTAGGATTGAAAGTCATCGACATGAGCGCGGATTTTCGCCTCAAAAACCCTGCCGACTACGAAATGTGGTATGGGTGGAAACACAGCAACCCACTGCTTCTTAAGGAAGCTGTCTATGGTCTGCCCGAGTTGCACCGTGAAGAAATCAAAAAAGCGCGTCTCGTAGCATGTCCAGGTTGTATGGCAACTGCCACCATTCTCGCTTTGGTTCCTTTAATAAAAGCGGATCTTATCGACAAAAAATACATAGTTGCCGATCTCAAAGTGGGCTCATCAGGAGGCGGTAGCAAGCCTACTGCGGCTTCTCATCACCCTGAACGTGCCGGTGGTGTCCGACCCTATAAGGTCATTATGCACCGCCACATAGGGGAAGTTGAACAGGAAATTAGCGCCTTCTCAAGTGAGCCTGTCAAAATTTCTTTTACTCCTCACGCGGTTAACATGATACGCGGCATTCTCGTCACTATTCATGCTTTTCCAAAACAACCTATAGCAAATAAAGACCTGTGGAAGGCACTTCGCGGCACCTACGAAGGTGAACCCTTTATACGCTTCGTCAAATACCAGAAAGGCGTCTATCAACTTCCTGATCCCAAAATCACGCAAGGCACCAACTACTGCGATATAGGCTTTGAAATAGACCCCCACACAGACCACCTGTTGATGTTCTCAGCAATCGACAACATGGTTAAAGGTGCCTCAGGTCAAGGGGTTCAATGTCTAAACCTCATGTTGGGCATCGACGAAGCAACAGGGCTTAAAAGTACCGGTTTTCATCCGATGTGATAAAACATGTTGCTTGTAGTAAAAATGGGCGGAAGCATACTCAAAGAAGGCGCCTCAGGCAGCCTCGTTACCGACCTCAAGGACGTACTCAAAGAAAACAAGGTAGTTATAGTTCACGGCGGAGGTGTTGAAGTCACAGATATTGCCTCCAAGCTGGGCAAAGAACAAAAATTCATAATCTCGCCTGAGGGCTTCAGAAGCCGCTATACTGACAAAGAAACAATTGAAATCTACACAATGGTAATGGCAGGCAAAATTAACAAGCAAATCACCATAGCAATGCAAAGTCAAGGTATTCCCACCATCGGCTTATCAGGTTTAGATGGCGCCATACTGAAGGCAGAACGTAAAGCCCGTCTCATAGCGGTTGACGAAAGGGGTCGCAAGCGCGTTGTTGACGGCGGCTACACAGGAAAAATAACTCAAGTAAAAACAGAATTGTTAAATCTCCTTATGGAAAAAGGCTACACACCTATCGTGACGCCCATAGCTATGAGCCAAGAATATGAACCCCTCAATGTAGACGGTGACCGAACCGCCGCAATAATCGCAGGGGCCCTCAAGGCTGATCGCCTTATACTCCTCACTGATGTTGAAGGCTTGCTGCTTAAAGGCCAACGTATACCTAAAATCAGTGCTTCAGAAGTCAGAGAAGTCCTCAAAAATGTAGGTGCAGGTATGAGCACCAAAGTTCACGCAGCAATAGAAGCCCTCAATCAAGGCGTCAGCGAAGTTTTAATAACTTCAGGTACAGGAAAAACCCCAATTTCTTCTGCTTTGAAACATGAAAGTGGCACTGTGATCACTTGTGAATGAAAAATACATAATTGACCAAGAAAACAAATTGATGGCAAACGTCTTCAGCAAACGCCCCATAGTTATAACTAAAGGTCAAGGAGCCACACTTTGGGACATAAACGGAAAAGAGTATGTGGACTGCATGGGTAGCTATGGTGTAGCATTACTTGGTCACTGTCATCCTAAAGTGGTCGCCGCAATCTGCAAACAGGCGCAATCTCTTATTTCTTGCCATGCCAGTCTCTACAACGACAAACGCACAGAATTCCTAGAAAAACTTACAAGTATAACACCTCAAGGCTTGAACAAAGCCTTTCTTTCAAACAGTGGCGCCGAATCAGTGGAATGCGCCATCAAACTTGCCCGCAAATACACAGGCAAACCCGAGATAATCGCTGTAATGGGCGGCTACCACGGCAAAACCATGGGTGCCCTATCTGCAACATGGGACAAAAAGTACCGTGAACCTTTCCTGCCGCTGGTTCCTGAAATAAAACATGCTCCCCCAGATAACCTCGACAAAATCAAAGAAGCAATAACTGACAAAACCGCAGCCATTATTGTTGAACCCATCCGAGGCGAAGGTGGCATCCGAGTGCCGCCAGATGGTTTCTTGGAGGGGCTACGTCAACTTTGCAATGAAAAAAATGTCCTCTTAATCTTAGACGAAGTGCAAACTAGCTTTGGCAGAACAGGCAAACTTTTCGGTTGTGAACACTGGGGTATCACCCCTGACGTAATGTGTCTTGCCAAACCTTTCGCAGGAGGTCTGCCAATTGGAATTACAGTAGCAAAAGAACACATAATGTCTTCACTCAAAGTTGGTGAACACTCCACAACCTTCAGTGGAAGCCCCTTAGTCTGCGCCGCAGGATGCGCTGCCATAGACGCGCTGATAGAAGAAAACTTAACCGAAAACGCAGCTGCCCTTGGCAAATACTTCAAAGAACAACTAGAAGAACTCCAAAACAAACACAGTATCGTTAAAGAAGTTCGCGGAAAAGGCTTGATGATAGGTGTGGAGCTCCGTTTCGAAGTCTTTAGCGCTATATTGAGAGCTGCCGAAAAAGGTGTTCTCATATTAGACGCTGGACGTAACGTGCTACGTTTTCTGCCTCCGCTTGTAATAACAAAAACTCAAATTGACAAAGTAATCTCAGTTCTTGACACCGTTTTGAAGGAAGAGGAAAATGCAAGAACAGCAGGCAGTTCAGTTTCTCATTAACCTACTGGGCATCTACAGCCCTTCAGGCAAAGAAGAAGACATCTCTAACTTTCTAGCAGGAAAGATGAAGAAACTTGGATTTCAAGTTGGCGTAGATGCCATAGGAAACGTCATAGGCGTGATTGGTGAAGGTGAACCAACAATATTTTTGTGTGGACACATGGATACAGTTGAAGGCTATCTACCTCTACGGGTGGAAGAAGGTAAAATATATGCCCGAGGAGCAGTCGACGCAAAAGGACCCTTAGCAGCTATGATTATGGCAGCGGCAGAAGTTGCCAAAGACCCTGCTTTCAAGGGAAAAGTCCTAGTGGCAGCTGTAGTTGAAGAAGAAGCTACCAGCCGGGGCGTCCGTCACCTTATAAATGAAGGCATCGTTGCTGACTATGCTATATTCGGGGAACCCAGCGGTGTAGAAAACATAACAATAGGCTACAAGGGACAACTCCAACTCAAAATAGTCGTCAAGACTCACACAGGTCATTCTTCAACACCGTGGCTTTACGACAATGCCCTCGACAAAGCCTTCGAGTTGTCCGAGCACATCAAGCAAAGTTTTCCTCCGTTGGAGCAACAAGAAAGTCCCTTTTACGCAGTAACCTCGTGTATAACAAAAATTGGTGGTGGTCGTGCAGATTCAGTAATACCTTTTGAATGCGAGATGCATCTTGATATTCGGGTTCCAATCCAGTTAACCGCCACACAGGTGTTTGAGCAGGTTCAAAACGCAATATCACAATACAAAGAGGCTCATCCCAAAGTTGCAATCAAAGTCACTCTGAAAGATTCTGTAGAACCCTTCGAAGTAAACAAAAGCTCGCCGCTGGTGCATGCGTTGTCAGCGGCTATTCGCAAAGTTCTCAACAAACCTGCGACTCTACTACGCAAGACCGGTACAGGTGATATGAATATCCTCGGTAAAGCCATGAATTTACCTATAGTAACCTATGGACCAGGAGACGGTCATCTAGATCATACGCCAGAGGAACACATAGTCATAAATGAGTACTTGGATAGTATTCAAATCTACAAGGAAACCCTCTTAAAACTAAGCCAGCTTTACCACAAGAAAAATAGCGCCAACGGAAATGGCGCTGTGAATACCTTTTATCGGTGACTATGTACCAGTAATCGTTTTGAATTAATCCGCAAAAATAAAAGAGAAAAAAGCAGTAGTGTTAAATTTTGTCTAGTCCAAAAGCTTCGTGAATAGCCCTAACCACAGTAGGGCCATCCTTTTCTTTTACAACAAACGAAATGTTTAGTTCGGAACTGCCTTGAGCGATCATACGTATGTTTATACCTGCCTTAGCAACTGTGGAAAAGATTTTTGATGCCACACCCAAAGTACCTTTCATGTTTGCTCCCATTACAGCTACCACCGCCACGTCGTCTTCAGCGGTCACCTCGCTGACCAAGCCTTTCCCCAACAGCGCTATTTCTAAGGTGCTCACTGCTCTGCCTACAAGGTTTCTACGGATAACCATAGATATATTTGCTTCAGAAACAGCTGTAGAAATCATCATTATGTTGATGCCGCTCTTCCCTAGAACTTCAAAAACTTTAGCGTAACTACCAGGTGCACCTACCATGCCGGCGCCACCAACGTTAATCATCGCTACATCTTTGATTAACGCTACTGCCTTGACTACTTCAGTGAATTTTGCGTCCGCTTCTTTGGTTATGAGTGTCCCCTCGTTTTCAGGGTGAAAAACGCTGCGTATCCGCACTGGTATGTTTTCTTTAATTACAGGCCCCAAGGCACGAGGATGCATGGCTTTTGCCCCAAAAATGGCCATCTCAGTGGCTTCTTGATAGCTGAGTTGAGGGAGCATGCGGGCGGATGGAACAATTTTTGGGTCAGTTGTCATTATGCCGTCGACGTCGGTCCATATCCAGACCTCGTCAACCTGCAACGCTACGCCGAGTATCGTTGCGGTATAATCGGAGCCGCCTCGTCCAACTGTAGTTACTACGCCGTCTTGGTTCGCAGCAATGAAGCCAGTAACAATTGGTACAACACCTTTCTCAAGTAGCGGATCTACTCTTTCCCGAATAAGATGTGTAGTGTAATTCATTAGTGGCTCTGCTTCACCGAAGTTGGAGTCCGTAACTATCCCTGCATCTTTACCGGTAAACCATTGGGTTTCAAGTTTGTGGTCTTTTATTGCTCCCCACACGATAGGTGCAGATAACCGCTCTCCAAATGATGCTACATAGTCTTTCGATTTAGCTGTGAGCTCCCCCACATAACAAATGCCTGTTAAAACTTTCTCTAGTTCTGAAATGGTTTTTTCTGTTATTTGGCTCACTTCTTTTTGGATTTGCTTGCTAATAATAGCAGTTGAAATTGCCTCTATGTGTTTTTGCAGTAATTTTTTAGTAAAGTTTTCGATATGTTTTACATCACTTTTTTTTGCTTGGCAAGCAACCTCAAGTAAACTGTTGGTGACTCCCGCCAACGCCGAAACCACCACGGCCACTTTACAGTCTTTGGCGTATTGTGTAACTAAATCGGCTACATGGCGAATGTTTTCACCTGTGCCAACACTGGTTCCACCGAACTTCATCACTATTTTTTTCATTTGGATTCCTTCTCTATGATAATAGTCTATTTGCTAATCTGTGTCTAATGTCTAAGAGGTCCCTTAAAACTGCACTGGCCGTTTCTATTCCACCTGCGCCTCTGCCGATGAGGGTTTGTTCTCCTGCATATTCGGTGGAGAAGGTTACCGCATTGAGTACTCCGCTGACACATAACGGATTAATTTTTGCTATTTCGGTTGGTTTCACAGTTGGTTTATCGCCATCTATGGCGCCTATAAGTTTAATAGTGTTGCCTCTTTTACTGGCTTCATCAAGCATCTGCAAGGTTACATCACGGATGCCTGTTCGGTCGACGTCTTTTAAGGTCACCTTTTTATTCATTATCCAATTAGCCAAAATGACTACCTTGCAGGCTGTGTCAAAACCGTCAATGTCCATAGATGGCTCTCTTTCAGCGTAACCCAATTTCTGTGCAGTTGCCAAAGCTTCTTGGAAAGATATACGATTCTGGGACATCTCAGTTAATATGTAATTAGTTGTTCCGTTCAATATACCCCGTATTGCAAGAATTTTATCTCCTGCCAAGCATCTTTTGGCGAATTCAAGCATAGGTGTTCCGCCACCAACAGTACCGCTGAAACGTAGATAGACGTTATTATACTCAGCCAGTTCAGTAAGCGCAGGCATGGCTAAAGCTAACGGTCCTTTATTTGTTGTGACAACATGTTTACCTGTCTTGAATGCTTCTGTGATGTGAGAAATGGCAGGCTCACCATTTTTTATGTTGACAGGAGTGACTTCAACTACAACTTCTGCCTCAACTGTTCTAATAACCTCTAATGCCGTTATGTTAGGCTGTCCAAAGTCAGGATCTTTTGATATGGGGAAGCCCTTTTGCTTGATCTCTTCTAACTTTTGTGGGCTCAACCCCCTCGGGTTTATAACCGCCCCGTCTATATCTGCAATGGCAACAATTTTCGGGTTGAAGCCGTAATCTGATGTGTTATTAGCATATTTGCGTGTAATAATGGTGGTGACGCCTTTACCGACGACGCCATAGCCGACCAAAATTATCCTCATGTTTTCTCACCTTGCTCCGACACTCACACTTTGCTTCAAGCCAAGAGCATTTTCAATAGCGGTCATTTCGGCGTCGACTTCCATAGGTTTCTCACTCATTTTCACTGCTGTATCTGGGTCTTTGAGTCCATGACCAGTTGTTACACAGACGACCCGCTCGTTTTTGTCTATAATTCCGTTCTTCAATAGTTTAATTAACCCTGCTATGGAGGAGGCGCTTGCAGGTTCAACAAATATCCCTTCCACACGAGCTAACATTTTCTGTGCTTCCAGAATTTCTTCGTCAGTGACAGTTTCCGCTGTCCCACCTGAGTCGCGGATGGCGTTAACAGCTTTCTTCCAGCTGACAGGCGACCCAATTCTGATGGCTGTGGCTATGGTTTCAGGGTTTTCAACTGGTACAATCTTGTCACTGTTGGTTTTTATGGCTTGAGCTATTGGGGCGGATCCGGCGGCTTGGATCCCCGTCATTTTTGGCAATTTTTTGATAAACCCAAGTCTCTTGTATTCAGTGAAGCCTTTCCAGATGGCGCTTATGTTTCCTGCATTACCAACAGGTACTACCACTCTGTCTGGTGCTTTTTGATCCAGTTGGTCACATATTTCAAAGGCCAGCGACTTCTGTCCCTCAACTCTGAAAGGGTTAATTGAATTGAGTAGGTAGATGCTTGGGTGCCTCTCAGAAATCTTAAGCACCATATCTAACGATTGGTCAAAGTTGCCTCGGATTTGAAGAACTTTAGCGCCGTAAATCATTGCCTGTGACAGTTTACCATAGGCAATTTTGCCTGAAGGAATCAGGACAGTACACCGCATTCCTGCCTTTGCTGCGTAAGCTGCCAACGATGCTGAGGTATTGCCTGTAGAGGCACAAATAACATTTTTAGCGCCTAATTCGTTGGCTTTGGAGACGCCAACCGTCATTCCCCTGTCTTTGAAAGAGCCTGTGGGGTTCTCTCCTTCATTTTTAACCCACAACTGCAAGAGCCCCAACTGTTTCCCCAACTTGTGACAGGAATGTAGCCCGGTACCGCCTTCGTTGAGGGAAACTATTTTACTCCTGTCTTCAATAGGCATGAAGTCTTTATACCGCCAAACAGAAAGTGGAATATCCTGCCAGTTGCTTTTCTCCACTTTCTCTGATAACTCTTTAAGGTCATATTTAACCTCGAGTAGGTCTCCGCATTTTTTGCAGAAATACACAATTTCGTTTATGTTATACTTAGCTCCACAGTTGATACATTCTTGATGCATCACTTCATCTCACTTCTCCATTAAACTTACTCCTTCACCAGGTCTGGTGGTGAAAGCAATTGCATCTAAACCTGCAGCTTCAAAGCTTTCTTTCATGGCTTGAGCAACTTTCTCAGAATGTGCCTTTTTCCTGTTAACTATAGCTATCACTGCAGGGCCTGCGCCGCTTATGCCAAAGCCGCATGCGCCTGCTTTCAAAGCGCTTTCTTTAACCTGAACATAACTAGGAATCAGAAATGCGCGGGCAGGCTCAACAATAGCGTCCGACATAGATTGCCCTATAAGTTCTACATTTTCAGTGTAAAATCCGCTCACCATAGCTGCCACTTTCCCTGTATTATAAATAACTTTTTCCAAGTGTGCCACCTTTGGTAAAACAGAACGCGCCTTCACGGTTTTACCTTTTGGTGTGACTATCTGAGGAAACGCTATGCAGATTTCCATGTCAGGAGGCGCCTTTAAACCGATAACTTCTACAGGATTATAAGCTTTCACAATGACAAAATTGCCGTAGATGGCGGCAGAAACATTGTCTGCATGCGCTGAACCTGCGCTGGCTACTTCTCCTTTAGCTGCAAACCTCACTAGCTGCTCTTTGGAAAGCTTAAGATTAAGTAAATGGTTTAATCCAAAAACGGTAGCAGCTGCTGAAGCTGCACTGCTGCCTAAACCTCGGCTTGGCCATATCCCTTTTTCAATTTTGATGTTGATGCCCAAGTTCAACCCGTATTCACGAAGGATTTGGTTTGCGACGACGCCGGCAGTATTTCGTTCAGGAGCTGTCGAGATTGTTTGTGCTGCAACTCCAAAAACTTCAATTTTTATGCTGGGCTTCGCGTCAGTGAGTGTGATTGTAACTTTATCGGTGGGATAATTTAATGCTAAACCGAAAATGTCAAATCCTGGTCCAAGGTTAGCGCTGGTTGCCGGTGCTTTAACTGTGACTTCTCGAGGGGGCATCTTTTTTCCTCATGTGACGGTGAATTAGTGTTTCTGGGGATTATTAATATTATTTTAATTGGCTTTTTGCTGTTTTTCAGCTACACTATGTTGGTTAATGCTTCGTATGCTTTGAGGCTGTCCTGTTTATCTACAACTATTACCGTTTCAGTCCAGCAGGAAATGAACTCTACTATGTTTACGTTTTGCTCCGCCAGCAAAGTGGTTAAGAAAGCTACAACTCCTGGTGTCGCTTCTAGTTCTTCAGGTGAATTTATGACGATCATGGTGCAGTTGTCATGTTTGACCAGCGTGCTTATGCGTTCAGGTAGGTCGGCGCGGTCGAGAAGATATACAAATTTGCCCGGCAAATCCACTTTCATGCCGCTTTTTGTGTTAACTTCCTTAGTTGTTATAATAACGGCTTTTCGGTCATAAACTGCTATGCTGCTGCGTTTGAGAATTTGCAACACTTTTTCTTCTCTTTTTTGCCTATGCTTCTGCAGTTCTTCGCCGAACCGGCGTAGAGCCGCTTTAATAGCGGTTATGTTGTTGGTTTTGAGTTCTTTTTGGATTTGACGAGACAGCTCGCTAAGGTTCACTATGCCTTTTTCTAAAGCTTCCAGAAGATACGGCTTGTTACGTAGGTAATTGCGGACGTTTTGCGCTATTGTTGTCATGGGACACAGATGTATTATTTAGGACATTTAAAGCTTGTTATGTTACAAAAAAGTCGTAAAGTTTAAAAACACTGTGTGGAAGGTTAGGGGAATAATTTGAATTCCAAAAACGGGGGAGCAAACAATAACTGAAAAATTTGTACTCGCCTACAGTGGTGGGCTAGACACATCTGTATTGATCAAATACTTACAAGAAAAATATTCCGCAGAGGTAATAACGGTTACCGTTGATGTTGGACAACAGGAAGACCTGAAAGCCGCCGAAGCTAAAGCCAAAAAACTCGGGGTTTTAAAGCACTTCTCAATCGATGCAAAACATGAATTTGTAACTGATTATATTTTCCCAGCCATAAAAGCCAATGCTCTGTATGAAGGCAAATATCCCATCAGCACCAGCCTTTCAAGACCTTTAATTGCCAAAAAAATGGTTGAGGTTGCCGATAAAGAAGGGGCCAGCGGATTAGCTCACGGTTGCACAGGTAGAGGCAACGATCAAGTGCGATTTGATATAACGTTAGGTTCGTTAGCTCCTGACAAAAAAATAATAGCCCCTGTTCGTGAATGGGGTATGACCCGTGAAGAAGAAATTGAATACGCCAAAGCCAAAGGAATCCCTGTTTCTGACGCTGCAAAAAAATTCAGCATAGACGCCAGCGTTTGGGGCAGAGCAATAGAATGTGGTTTACTTGAAGACGCAAATAATGAACCGCCAGAGGAAGCCTATGAATGGACAGTTCCTGCTGAGAAGGCACCCAACACTCCAGAGTACGTCACAATAAAATTTGAGCAAGGTATACCTGTGGCAGTTAACGGAGAAAAAATGAAGCCCCTTAGTCTCATTGAAACCCTAAACAAAATTGCGGGAAAACACGGTGTAGGACGTATCGACCACATCGAAGACCGTCTGGTCGGTATAAAATCGCGAGAGGTTTACGAGTGTCCTGCGGCAACTGTTATCTTGGAGGCCCACAAAGACTTAGAAAAACTAGTTATGACCCGCCATGAGGTTCTCTTTAAACAATACATAGATGCGGAATGGGTCTTCTTAGCATATGCGGGGCTGTGGGTTGACCCTCTAAAAGAGGATCTTGACGCTTTCATAAACAAGTCACAGGAAAACGTAAACGGCGAGGTTCGAGTTAAACTCTACAAAGGCGGACTTCGGGTGGTTGGACGCAATTCACCGCTGTCTCTCTATGATAAAAACTTGGCGAATTACAATATAAAAACGTCGTTTAACCAGTCTTATTCAAAGGGCTTCATTGAACTATGGGGTCTCCAAACTAGAATGTACAACGCTCTCAAGTTTTCCGCCAAGAAAAAATGAGCCAGTTGACAGTATCTACTGGTGCAAGTAAAGGAGGTGTGTCTGAAACGTCAAAAATTCTGCATGGTGGACGCTTAACAAAAGCACGTGAAGACGTTGTCCGGTTCACTTCTTCAATAAAAGATGATTTACGCTTGATAGATGCAGTGTTAGCCATAAACAAAGCCCATGTTGTCATGTTGATTGAACAGCAGATAATACCCGCAACGGACGGGGCTAAACTTCTAACGGCCTTAACCAAACATTCAGACATACAATTGGATGAATTTGCAGAAGATGTGCACGTGGCAGTGGAAGAAGTAGTTCTCAAGGATGCTGGATCTGAAATCGGCGGTAATCTTCATATAGCTAAAAGTCGAAATGACCAAGTTGCCACCGCCATTCGTATGGTTCTACGTAGCGAATTGCTTACTCTGATGCGGACAGTGGCGCACGTGCAAGATCACTTGGCTGAAGTGGCGGGAGAAAATTTGGAGACTGTAATTTTGGAGTACACCCATTTGCAGCCTGCACAGCCTGTAACTTTTGCGCATTACTTGCTCTCTTATTTTGACATGTTAGAGCGAGACATACAAAGACTCCAAGACCTCTATCGTCGTGTTAATCTTTCTCCATTAGGGGCAGGAGCATTGGCAACTACTAGTTTTGCAATAAACCGTGACCGAACCGCTGAGCTTTTAGGCTTTAATGGTTTGTTGGAAAACTCGATAGACGCAGTGGGTAGCCGAGACTTTGTAACCGAAACTGTTGCGGTGCTTGCCATGATTTCGTTAAACTTGAGCCGGCTATCTGAAGACCTGATAATTTGGAGTTCCCCTGACTTTGGTGTAGTTGAACTCCCTGATGAATTCACAAGCACCAGCAGCATCATGCCCCAAAAAAAGAACCCTGAAGTCTTGGAAGTTATACGTGCCCGAGCCAGCCACGTGCTAGGCAACCTTGTGGCAGTTACCGCAGCAGTGAAAAGTTTGCCTTCAACGTACAACCTTGACTTTCAGGAAATAACCCCCAAACTGTGGGAATCAGTGGAAATTACCCGTACCTCTTTAGACATGATCCACAAATTACTCCCTAAACTCAAAGTCACCGCAGACGTTTCAAACAAAGCATCCAAAAGCTTTGTTGCAGCTACTGAACTAGCTAACTTACTGGTACGTAAATATACTGTTCCTTTTAGAACTGCTCACAAAATTGTGGGGGCTCTCGTCAAATCTCTGGTTGAAGATAAGTTGACCTTCGCAGATGCAACTCCTGATTTGTTGCAGAAAGTGGCGCAGGATGTAGCAAACATAAACGTTGCAGTTAAAGACGAAGAAATCCAAGCACTTATGAACCCGCTTGAACTGGTACAGACACATAACGTTCAAGGTGGACCTGCACCCGCTGAGGTGAAACGTGCGTTGGCAGCACGAGAGAAACAATTGTTTGCCACCAAATCTAATATATCAAAGTTCGACAAGGCACTTGAAGAAGCAGAATGCAAGCTGAACGCTCTAGTTCAGTTGTATATTTCCAAAAAAGATGAAAACGTAACCTTTAAAAATTCAAGCTGATAGGTAGAATAGGGCTTTGGTCCAACAACTTAACTCCTGCAAAAGCAAAAAAGCGGCTTTAGTTTTAGAAGACGGCACTTTCTATCTCGGTAAGGGTTTTGGGGCAGCCAGAAAAGCGACTGGTGAAGTAGTATTCTCCACCTCCATGGTAGGTTATCCTGAAGCACTAACAGACCCGTCCTATAAAGGGCAACTTTTGGCTTTGACTTATCCACTTGTAGGAAATTACGGTGTACCTCCTTATTGCGATTTAAACTTTGGTATCCCCCTCTATTTTGAATCAGATCGCATCCAAACATCAGGGTTAATTATCCACGAGTTATGTACTGACCCTTTCCATTGGGCCTCAACTCGTACATTGGATCAGTGGTTGCGAGATGAAAATATCCCTGGCATAAGCGGCATTGACACTCGTGCCTTAACCAAGAAACTTCGAACACACGGTGTGATGTTGGGTATACTGCAAGTTTGTGAGGAAGGCGAGGACCTCAACCTTGAGAGTTTGATCAAAGAAGCTAAGGCTATTCCCGACCCCAACCAGACAGATCTGGTTAGCGCAGTTTCTGTAAAAGAACCAGTACACTACGCCGTCAGCGGCAAATACAATGTGGTTCTCATAGACTGTGGCGTCAAGTACAACATTATACGTAACCTGTTGAACCGCGGAATAAACGTTACGCGAGTACCGCACGATTTATCAGCTAAAGAAATCCTCGATTATCGCCCGGCAGGTATTTTCCTAAGTAATGGTCCAGGTGACCCAAAAAAATGTACTGCCACCATAGAAACGATCAAAGAAATTGTTGAACAAAAGCCTCTCATGGGAATCTGCTTGGGCGCGCAGATATTGGCGTTGGCGGTAGGTGGAGATACATACAAACTCAAATATGGACACCGTAGTCAAAACCAGCCTGCGTTGGATTTGTTTACTAATCGTTGTTATATAACTACCCAAAACCATGGCTACGCAATAACCAATGAATGTTTCAGTAGAACACCGCTGGAAGCATGGTTTGTGAATGCGAACGACAAAACCATAGAGGGTGTTCGTCACAAAAGTAAACCCGTTTTTGCTGTACAATGGCATCCTGAAGCCTCGCCTGGACCATACGACACTGAATTTCTTTTCGACATGTTCCTGAAAAATCTGGAGGCTGCCTGAGATGCCCAAGTTTGAGTGGATAAAGAAAGTTCTGGTTCTCGGTAGTGGCGCCATCAAAATTGGAGAAGCTGCCGAATTTGACTATTCAGGTAGCCAATGCATAAAAGCTCTCAGGGAAGAAGGCATCGAAACTGTCTTGGTAAACCCTAACATAGCAACTATTCAAACTGACCCACGTTTATCGGGGAAAGTGTACCTCCTTCCTGTGACGCCTGAATACGTCGAAAAAGTAATACAGAAAGAGAAACCTGACGGTATATTGCTAGGTTTCGGTGGGCAAACTGCTCTTAACTGTGGCATTGAACTTGCAAAAAACGGTATCTTAGAAAAATACGGTGTCAAAGTTTTAGGCACTTCAATTGAATCAATAGAGAATACTAGCGATCGTGAGCTTTTCCGACAGGTCATGATTAAAGCAGGCGTGCCTCCATTAAGGAGCAAATCAGCGCATACAGTAAAAGACGCGTTAGCAGCGGCAACCGAAATTGGTTATCCTGTAATTGTGCGGGTAGCCTACACGCTCGGTGGAAAAGGCGCAGGCGTTGCTCACAACGACAACGAATTAAAAGCAATAGTCACTCGCGGCTTAGTTCAGAGTCGAATAACCCAGGTTCTAGTAGAAGAGTATGTGGGTCACTGGAAAGAACTCGAATACGAGGTCATGCGCGACTACAACGATAACTGTCTTATCATTTGTAACATGGAAAACATTGATCCAATGGGTGTCCATACAGGCGACTCAATTGTCGTGGCACCATCTCAAACGCTAACTAACCGTGAATACCATCTCATGCGGTCTGCAGCTTTGAAAGCCATACGCAGCTTGGGCATAATTGGTGAGTGCAACATCCAATGGGCGCTGCATCCAAAATCTGAAGAATTTCGAGTTATAGAAGTTAACTCGCGGCTTTCTAGAAGCTCGGCTCTTGCAAGTAAGGTCACAGGTTACCCATTGGCTTACATCGCTGCCAAATTAACAATCGGCTACACTTTGCCTGAGTTGATAAACAAAGTTACTCAAGTCACAACTGCCTGTTTTGAACCAGCGCTAGACTATATCACAGTAAAAATTCCTCGGTGGGATTTGCAGAAATTCAAAAATGCTGATCGGCACATAGGTCCCCAGATGCGTTCTGTCGGGGAAGTCATGGCAATTGGGCGTTGCCTAGAAGAAGCCTTACAAAAAGCTGTGCGAATGTTAGACATCGGCAAAGTGGGTTTGGTTTGTAATGCTGATGATTCTGAGCCAGAACCACCAGAAAAAATTAAAGAAGTACTCGCTAACCCCACAGATGAACGGTTATTTAAAATTGTTAAAGCCCTTAAAATGGGCATCTCAATAGAAGAAATCTATCTTTTAAGCGGTGTTGACCCCTTCTTTCTGCACAAAATCCAAAACATAATTGACATGGAAGCTCAACTTCGCGCTCTTCAACTTAAAGAGAGTACTGCTAAAGAAATTATCCGCGAAGCGAAACGTTTAGGCTTCTCAGACGAGCAAATCGCTATTTGCACAGGTACTAGTGAACCTGAAGTTAGGCAATTCCGAAAAACCACAGGTATAAACCCCGTGATTAAACAAATCGACACTCTGGCAGCAGAATGGCCTGCTAAGACTAACTATTTGTACTTAACGTATGGTGGAACCGAAGACGATATAGAACCTAAAAGAAGCAACAACAAGGTTTTGGTTTTAGGGTCAGGAGTTTTCCGTATCGGTTCTAGCGTAGAATTCGACTGGTGTGGTGTAAACACCATTTGGGCATTAAAGAAATACGGTGTACAAGAAGCTATAATGGTGAACTATAATCCTGAAACCGTTTCCACCGACTATGACATTTCAGATAAGCTGTACTTTGAAGAATTAACCCCTGAAAGGATCCTTGACATTTACGAGAAAGAAAATCCGACAGGGCTCATAGCCAGCGTCGGCGGTCAAATTCCAAATAATCTCGCTATGAAATTGGCGCATTCAGGCATAAAACTGCTGGGTACAGCTGCTGAAGATATAGATGCAGCGGAAGACCGGTCAAAATTTAGTGAGCTCTTGGATAAACTTGAAATTCCACAACCCCCTTGGAGTAAACTGGCTTCCATTGAAGGAGCCAAACTTTTTGCGGAAAAAATAGGTTATCCTGTGATTGTGCGTCCAAGTTATGTGCTTTCAGGCTCAGCTATGCGTGTTGCCTACGATGAAGCTGCATTAGATAACTTTCTCAAGTTAGCCGCCAAAGTTTCCCGTGACCACCCTGTTGTTATCAGCAAATTTGTGGAGGGTGCCAAAGAAGTTGAAGCCGACGGAGTCTCAGATGGAGAAACCTGTCTTATTGGCGCAATAATAGAACACGTTGAAAACGCTGGTGTCCACAGCGGTGATGCAACTATGTCTATTCCACCACAGACGCTTTCTCCTGAAGTTACAAAGAAGATTGAAGATGCCACACAGAAAATCGTTAAAGCTCTTAATATCAAAGGTCCGTACAACATACAATACTTAGTCAAGGATGGCGAAGTTAACGTCATAGAATGTAATTTGCGTGCTTCTAGGTCAATGCCGTTTGTAAGCAAAACCCGTGGTGTTAACCTTATCGAGCTTGCCACTTTGGCGATGTTAGGTAAGAAATTTAACCAAGTTCTCAAAACTTGCGAGTTACCTCCATTCCGTCATGTGGCTGTTAAAGTTCCACAGTTTAGTTTTATGAGGCTAAGCGGCGCTGACCCTGTATTGGGTGTAGAAATGCTCAGCACGGGTGAAGTGGCATGTCTAGGCGAAAACTTCGCTGACGCTTTTTCTAAGGCGCTGCAGTCAGCCGAGTTCCGTATGCCCCCCAAGAATGGAGCGGTTCTCATAACTGTTGGCGGAGATGAACCTAAGCGACGCGCCGTGGAGTTGGCTCGGGCTTTTGAAGAGATGGGCTTTACAATTTATGCAACTAAACATACCGCCGAAGTTATACGGAACCACGGTGTAAAAGTTACCGAGTTGTTAAAGGTTAAAGAGGCAAACGTAAACCCGAACAACATCCTCGATTACCTACAGGAACACAAAATCGACCTTGTAATCAATATGCCTATGCCCAACAAGCGAACAAACTACACTGAAGTGTTAACTGATGGCTATATTATACGCCGGCAAGCAGTTGAATTCAACGTACCTGTAATAGTCAATTTAGAATTGGCTTCCACTTTAGTTAAAGTTCTAAAACACAATAACGGTACAACTATCCGCTCCCTGAACGACTACATGGATGAACTACCTTGGACTTTTTGGTAAGCAAACCTTATTTTCTACTAAAGCCTCAAAAATCTCTAAAGTTTACTGTGAAGGCTGGCCTAAACCCATGAAGTACTTGCTAATTGTTGGCGACGGTATGGCTGATTATCCTGTGCCTGAACTAGGAAACAAAACCCCGTTGCAAACAGCACAAAAACCCAACATAGACTCAATAGCAGCAAAAGGCAAAAACGGCTTAATTAAAAATGTGCCTGACGGTCTAAGTCCAGGCTCTGAAACGGCTATTCTTTCACTCTTAGGCTACGACCCTAAACGTTACTGCACTGGGCGTGGTCCTCTCGAAGCCCCTGCTCGTGGAATAAACCTCGGAAAAACCGATGCTGCTTTCCGATGTAACCTTATAACTGAGTACGACGGCAAAATTCTTGACTACTCCGCTGGGCACATAACCACCAGCGAAGCCGAGCCTCTGATAGCAGCAATGAAGAAAGAGGTTATTAACAAAACCTGTGAGGTAGAATTCTTCTCTGGACTTGATTATCGTCACTTTCTGATTTTGCGTAATGAACCTTGCTCTCGCGAAATAAAATGTTTTCCTCCACACGATGCTGTCGGAATTCCTATTTTTGAAATTCTTCCCAAAGCTAATTCTAAAAAAGCAGAAAAGGCTGCAAATACCCTAAAGCAATTGATTCTTGATTCCAAAAAAATCTTGGGATCCCACCCAATCAATGTTGAGCGAATCAAAGCAGGTAAGCGACCCGCCAACATGATTTGGCCGTGGGGAGGCGGACCAAAACCCTCCATGCCATCCTTTAAACTCAAATATGGACTGAAAGCAGCCGTAATATCTGCCGTTGACTTAGTGAAGGGCATTGGAGCTCACGCAAGCATGGAAGTCATCAACGTTCCAGGCGCCACAGGGTTACATAATACTAACTATGAAGGCAAAGCAGATCATGCTCTCAAAGCGTTGGAAACCAATGACTTGGTTTTTGTTCATGTTGAAGCGCCTGATGAAGCGGGGCATATGAGAGATCCTAAATTAAAAGTTAAAACAATCGAAGACCTTGACCATCGCCTTGTTGGCAGAATACTTGACGGTTTGAAAGAACCCTGCACTATAGCTGTTCTTCCAGATCATCCTACTCCTATTGCGGTGGGAACACACACCCGAGATCCTGTACCTTTCACTATAAGTTCTCCATTGCTTGCTTCAGACGGTGTAAAAAAATTTGACGAGTTTTCAGCGAAAAACGGCAAATACGGTTTGATAACCGAAACATCTTTAATGGATCTCCTCGTTGCTGCCGCACAAAAATAATATCCTTTAGGTAGCAAAAAATAAAGCGTGCTTCAGGTGTTGATGGCTATAACTAAATACAAACTTAAACGTATGATAAGCTGTTTTTCCGAAAAAACTTTTAACTCTAATCTGCGCTGAACTAATATGAATCTATATCACGCCGTAGCCTACACTTTAAAAAGCAAACGTTTCTGGATCTGGCAAGGAGGCGGTATTATACTCTATTGTATTCCTGTGGCCATACGTTTTACGACGGGTAGCTATTACATACCTATCTTAAGTTGGCCAGGCTTTTGGGTTTATCACTTAATCCCTGGAAATCTCGTCGAAAAATTTCTCATAAACGCCTTTTTCCCTGGTGGAGCAGGCGCTGTCGCAGGGGAAGTTTTTGTGAGTAACTACTATGGATCGCAACTTCAAGGAAAAACAAAATATGAAGCGCGGCTGGCAGGTGCCTTGGCACAAACTGCATTTTGGTCAGCTATTCAATATTTTGGTTATTCCTTAATGTGGATAGGACCGTTTGGCGGGAACATATTCGAACCTTGGTATGTGTTTCCTTTCAACTTTTCTTTAGGGTGTCTGTCTATATTTACCCCCGATGTTGTTTACTTTGTTAGACAGAAACTGATCGGTGTGTATAATAGATTGCAAAGAAATCTCACTTCCAAAAGTTAAATATGTCCTCAAAGAGTCAACTATTTCTTTATGTCGTTTCATGTTAGGCGCAAAGATCGAGAAATAACTGATGCTGCTACTCTGAAACAAGTTCTCAAATCCACAACTTACATAACAATAGCCCTCGCTATGAATAACGAACCCTACCTTGTTGCTTTAAGCCACGGTTATGACGAAACCAAACACTGTCTCTATTTCCACTGTGCTTCTGAAGGCAAAAAACTAGTTTATTTAAAAGCTAACCCCAAAATTTGGGGTCAAGCCGTGTTAGACTACGGAGTTACGGATGAATGTGACTACGCTTACACTTGTGTCCACTTTGCAGGTACAATATCCCTAATTGATAACTTGGTCGAGAAGCAGCACGGCATGGAAGTTATAGTGAGGCAACTTTCCACTAAACCAGAGGAGAAACTTACCAAAATTAAACCTGAGAAACTTGCAAAAACAACCATGGGCCGAATCGACATCGTTTACATGACGGGAAAGCAGCACCGTTACCCAAAACCCTGATGTTTCTCCGAGAAAAGTTAATTAGCTAAAATAGCAAGTATTCAAGAGGCACTTAAGCCCAGGTAGTATAGTCCGGTCTAGTATATGCGGCTGTCGCCCGCAGGACCCGGGTCCGAATCCCGGCCTGGGCGCCACACCTTATACGTCCAGTTCTACTCATGAGTTGAATTTTGTGTTTTATAACCTCCAACCTCCTTTATTTGTTATGCGTGGTTGGTTTAGTGAACAACGTGATGTAAATATCTGTGTAATGTCTGAGCGTGTTTTGCTTGTTTTGGTTGCAGAAAGCATATGAGAAAAACCATGCTATTTTCAGGTCTGTATGCATTTGCAATCAAAAGCTAAGCCGCTTGAATCTTCTTCTGATAATTGGTTAGTTGAGGTCATAAAGCAAGTTAAAGATGGTGTGACCATTGATAATCAGTTTGCAGCTCGACCGAGCCAAAACAGTTTTTGCGTCTTATGCAAGGGCACTAGGAATCTCTGTGGTAAAACGCGTTGTCCCCTTTTGGTTAAACTTAACTGTTTCCTTAGAAGTGTGCCTTTGATTTCAAGTGAAGACATCACAGGAGTTTCTCCTCCTAGCGTTTTTGTTGGGAGAATTGGTCACCCATATGTTTATGTGGGTCCACTTGTGCCTCCTGTTCAAGAGGACACTAGTGTTTATGATTTACCTGAGCAGTGGTTTGGCAAGTCAATTGATGAAATTGTAGGGTTCCGCAGTTTACTTGTCCGTGGCAAATATCGTGTGCATGTGCAGAAGTTTGCACAAGCAGGAAAAATTATGGACAAAACCGTAGAGTTAGCTCTGGCAGACGACAGCGTAGACATGGAGTTGGGTCTCACCAAAAAGCCGAGGGGCTCCCTCTTTTTAAGCGATGACGTTCAACCTTTCGGTCCTAGTGCTCCCATACGTTACCTTTATGTCGGGAACACACGCTTTGACCACCGTGTAGAAAAAGCTTACTATGACACTGACTTGAAATCTACACAGGCTGTTATAGATCTCTATAACCGCGGTGTACTGGTCACGAAAATACAAAAAGCTTTCAGCGTAGGAGCTTTTGGTTTAGAGAAAAAACGGCGTCTAGTTCCCACGCGGTGGAGCATCACTGCTGTAGACGATATAATAAGCAAAAGCCTAATCGAGCAAGTGAAGACGTTTCCAGAAATAAGCGAGTACCGCGTCTATGAAAGTAACTATCTAGATAATGTTTTCGAAATTTTGATGATTCCTGCGGCTTGGAGCTACGAGTCGATGGAAGCTTGGTATCCTGGTACTACATGGAACCCCAACGGTCCTAGCGTCGCCATATACTCTGACTGGGAGGGATATAATGGTAGAACCACATATGCCCAAATTGGTGGTTGTTACTATTCTGCGCGGTTAGCTGTATGCGAACAACTTGTCAAAGAAAGGCGGCAAGCCACAGTTATTGTGCTGCGCGAAGCTCGTCCAGGATACATAATGCCAGTTGGTGTTTGGCAAGTTCGGGAGAATGTGCGGAACGCTATGCGCCAAAAACCCTGTTTGTTCAAAACCTTACAGGACTCACTTAAATTTGTCAGCCGCAGATTCGAAATTCCACTGGCAAATTGGGTCATCCAGAGTAAACTGTTGAGACAACTGCTTTTCCAGAGACGCCTCACAGATTTCTTTTCAATCAAATCAGAAGTCGCTTAACAAAGTTCATATGGCTTTTTGCTTCTCTAGTATACTATATTTCTCCATGGAGTATTTCACTATATCCATGGCTTCCTTGGCGTTTTTCCACTCTTTTGCTTTTGCCCACTTGTGTGGTTCAAGTCTTTTGTAGGTTTCAAAGAATTCTTGTATCTCAATTAATCGGTGTTTGTGCACATCGCTTATGTCATGGTAACCTTCAAACCGTGCATCACTCGTAAGCACAGCAAGTATCTTGGCATCCATTCCGGCTTCATCCTCAATTATTAAGGCACCTATCACTCTTACTTTAACCACGCACCCCACAGTTAACTTGGCAAAACTCAACACCATAATGTCAAGTGGGTCGCCGTCGTCATACCAAGTTTGGGGAACAAATCCGTACTCAACAGGGAAAACAACTGATGAAGGGATTATTCTATCTAAAACTAATGCTTCCCATGTTTTGTTGTACTCATATTTGTCTCGGGAGCCACTTGTAACTTCGATAACCATGTTCAACAGTTCTGGAGGTTTATCTCCCGCTGGAAGGTTTTTCCAAAAATTTACCAATTCTATACACCTTCAAAACCACAACGTTGCAGTTAAATTTAAGTGTTCTTCACTTTATCAGTTTAAAGTCTGATGCTATTAGCTGTTTTCTTCAAAGAATTTTTCTAATTTGGCATTTTTTTGCTTTTTTAATACTTCAGCACATTTCTTGGGGTCTAGCTTCTTAAACTCTAAGCCTAGCGTAAGTAGTATCCTTTGTGCATCTTTACCTAAACTTGGTGCTACAAGTACTCCTCGAAGTTCACGATTTATCTTAGCTTTTATTGGTTCAATGTACTTTGCAAGTTGCAATGCTGCTTCTTTGGTGGCGGCTTTCCTTTTTACCTCAACAACCACTAGTTTTCCATCTTTGTCTTCGCCATAGATGTCCACAAATCCAGGATCTACCTTTTTTTCCCAGCTGATGGGTCTGAACCCCTCCTCTAAAAGATCTGGCTTGAGGAGAATTGCACGATGCATATCGTCTTCAGTGGCATGCAACAGAAACTCTCCTGAATCGCTGAGCCACAAAGCCGACACCATGTAAATCTCAGTGAAATTAACTTGAACGTTTTCGCGAGGTTTCTGTCTGACGCCGTGAACTTCAAGTTCATTGTCCTTGGTTCGAACGTGAAAAACAGTGCCCGCAGGTTGCCAATTCACAGGTTCGTAACCTACAGGTCGATGTACCAAAAGTGCCCCGTCTTCTTTTACAATTAATAGTCGTTCTCCTGCTTCAAGAGTGGATCGTGCACGCCCGGAATAATGCACGTGGCACTTGCCAACTGCTATGAGTGTTCTCTTTTGTATCAATGCCTTTTCAATGATCTCTTTTGCTTCTGTCAAAGTTGGATTTTTAAGAACTACTATTTTGTCGTCGAGCAATTTGTTTCACACACACTAACAGTTTCTTCTGTAAATAAGATTTAGTGTAAACGTCTCCTTTGCTTGTTTACATGTATTAAACAGTTTTTGCAACCATTAAACCTGTGTTCCACTATAGCTCAATTAACAAAAATGTTGAATGCTCGGTACATGAAAATCACTAGGATATAGACACCTTTGATTAGAACTTCTGTTCGAGAAGAGAACTGAATAGGCAGAGAACTGCTATGTGTAGAGCAAGTAGTCTTTACGCTATTGTAGGTTATGCCTGTTGTCCTGCAGCTGAGGGCGCTTACAGTGTTTGAGATACCTAAACACTGTAATCTGTGAATTACTCTCTTCAGTTAGTCTTTGCCAATTTTCTTGTGATACTCAGCGGTGCCACAATGTGCAGTAAGAGCGAAAAAACACTTACGCTGAAGAACAAATCTCAAAACAAAGCAACTGAACATGAGTTGATTCTTTTTGTGCTCCCTGTTCTTTTAATTTTTTGAGTAATGGCTATAGCTGCGTTCTACGAATAAACGCTCTGTATAACAGAGGTATTATATGAACAAGTGGAGACGAAAACGCAGTATTATGATGCGCTACGATTTAACTGCTCATATGTATGACCAGCGTTATGCTGAAGAGCAGGAAGCCAAATACAAAGCAGGGCTCGAAGTGTTAGCGGTAGCTCCCACCGGTTTAATACTTGATGTCGGTTGTGGCTCAGGCCTATTTTTTCCTCACGTGGCCGATAATGCTGAGGCATTGGTGGGTGTCGACATTTCTCGACAGTTGCTAATTCAAGCTAAAAACCGTGCTAGATCTTTCAGTAATATTTTTGTGGTATGTGCTGACGCTGATCATCTTCCCCTCAGGCAGGGTTTATTCAGTTTTATTTTTGCTTTTACCCTGATTCAGAATATGCCTGCTCCCTCAGTGACTCTCAAGGAAATCGCGCAGATTGGAAACCATCACGCGTGTTTTGTAGTAACAGCATTGAAACGGGCGGTAGATTTGGAGACTCTTAGCGTATGGCTGAGGCATTCAGGCTTATGTGCAATTTCTCTACGGGATGACGAGTTACTTAAGTGTAATGTAGTCGTCGCTGTTAAAGCATAAATACGATCTTTCTGTGGTCTGAAATCACCCCTAGCTTCTATCATGTTGAACCGTGTGAATACGTACTGTTCTCAAGCAATATTTATATCAATAAAACTGTACTCAAAAATGCAATAGACGGTTATAGGGCGTTGAACAGTCTATTTCGGCGCATCTACGTCTATATGGTGGACATGATCAATGCCGTTTAAAACCCAAAAACTCGACACGGCAGAAGCCCTCACGTTAGAGTGGATTTTACAGAATAAACACTATAAATTAACTCTTGACAAAAAGCAATGTGTAGGTTGCCAAATTTGCAGTTTAGCTTGCCCAAAAGAGGCAATTAAAATTCAGAAGCAACCCAAAGTTCAGGGTGAAAAAGTCAAGAAGGCCACGGTTGACGTTGACTTGGCTAAATGCATTTTCTGTGGTATCTGTGACATAACTTGCCCTTATGGTGCAGTGAAAGTTACGTTGAACGATTCTCGCAACATTAACATAGTTGAAAAAGAAAGCTTCCCTGAACTCGTACGCAACATAAAGATTGATACCCGCAACTGCCCCAAAGACTGCGAAGTTTGTGTTGAAGCATGTCCACTAGATCAACTTACTATCTCACGAGTAACCTTTGACGGTAAACCTGTGGAAAACTTAGCGGCTTTATCTCCCAGCCAGAGGCGCCATGTAGTTGTGAGTGTAAATATCCCTAAAGAGAAATGCCCCACCTGCAAAGCATGCGAATACAAGTGCCCTGCAGGCGTGATCAAAATGGGCAAAATTTTTGAAGGAAAAATTGCCATTGACCAGTCCAAGTGCCCTGCGGGTTGCCATGACTGTGTTGATGTATGTCCTATAACCGACACTTTAACTTTTGTTGACGGTAAAGTTCAGGTTAACGAGGCAACTTGTGTTTACTGTGGAGCCTGCAAGGTTGTCTGCCCAATTGATGAGGCTTTAACTGTTAAACGGACAAGAGTGCTTCATACTCCTGTACATTCAGGAACATGGAACAAAGCATTAGAACGCTTGACTTCGCCAATGGACGCGGTTAAAGAACTTAAGTCCATCGGTAACAAAAAAGCTCAAGAAATGGTTAAAAAACGAGCCGTTACTGAAGAGGTTATAAGATGAGCCAACCTGAAACTCCTTCAAATCTGAGTACAAAACCTCAAACGGAAGACCTGCGTATAGGTGTTTTCGTTTGTCACTGTGGTTTAAACATCGCAGGTACTGTTGATATAAAGCAAGTAGTTGAATACGCCAAAACAATCCCCGACGTAGTTTTCGTAAAAGAAAACCGCTACACATGCGCTGATCCAGGTCAAGAAGAAATACGTAACGCGATAAAAGAGCAAAAACTAAACCGCGTCGTCATTGCGGCCTGTTCGCCCCGTATGCATGAGGCAACTTTCAGGCGCACTGTTTCCGAAGCCGGTTTGAATCCCTTTTTGTATGAGATGGCTAATATCCGTGAATTTGCGTCATGGTGTCACCCCAGTACGCCGCAGGAAGCTACTGAACGCGCTAAAGACGCTGTGCGTATGGCAGTGGCAAAGGCACGTTTACTTATGCCTCTGCAAACAATCGAGGTTCCAGTAACTAATAAAGCTCTAATAATCGGCGGTGGCATTGCGGGCATGAACGCTGCGTTGGATCTTGCAGAGATGGGCTTTAAGGTGTATATGCTTGAAAACACGCAGAGCATTGGTGGGCACATGGCGGCGTTGGATAAAACTTTCCCGACGCTTGACTGTAGCATCTGTATTGAAGGTCCAAAAATGGTGGACTGTGGCCGCCATCCTAACATCCAGATTTTTGCCTACTCTGACCTCGTCAAAGTTGAAGGGTACATAGGCAACTTCAAAGTTAAAATTCGCAAGAATCCACGTTACGTCATACCTCAACGGTGTACGGGTTGTGGTGAATGTAAAGATGTTTGCCCCATCGAATATCCCAACGAGTGGGATATGAACCTTGGCACCCGCAAAGCAATCTCTGTTCCTTTTGATCAAGCAGTGCCATTGATTTATGCCATCAACAAAGATTACTGTATAGAATGCTTCAAATGTGTAGATGTATGTGGTGAAAGGCAAGCTATAGATTTTGAGCAGAAAGCCGAAGAGGTTGACATAGAAGTTGGTGCTATTATCGTCAGCACAGGGTTTGACGTTTATTTGCCTTATGACATGCCTCTCTTAGGCTACGGTAAATATCCCAACGTTATTACCTCAATGGAGTTTGAAAGACTAATTTTGGCCGCGGGTCCAACCGGTGGCAAAGTTCTCCGCCAGTCCGACGGTCAAAAACCCCATTCCGTGGCTTTCATTCAGTGCGTTGGCTCTAGAGACAAAAACAAGTATCCATACTGCTCTAACTATTGCTGCATGTACACCCTCAAGCACGTAGTGCAACTCAAAGAGAAATACAAAGAAGATGTTGAGGTTTACGTGTTTTACATGGATATGCGAACTCCAGGTAAAGGTTACGAAGAGTTCTATGATCGAGCACGTGAACGGGGTGTTAACTTCATACGTGGTCGTGTAAGCCGCATCGAAGAAGACCCCAAAACTAACAATTTGACGTTATATTCAGAGGACGCTAATCTTGGGCACCCCATAGAAGTCAATGTAGAAATGGTGGTGCTAGCCACCGCTTCGATACCCAAGAAGGGATCAGATGAGATCGCACGCATTCTCAACTTATCCCGTGGCGCTGACGGCTTCTTTATGGAAAGTCACCCCAAACTAAAACCTCTCGATGCTCCAACAGATGGCGTGTTCTTTGCAGGAGCCTGTCAGGGTCTCAAAGATATTCCAGCTAGTGTTTCACAAGGAAGCGGCGCAGCGGCACGAGCCGCAACCGTAATCTCCAAACCAAAGTGGAAAATTGAACCTATTATCTCTATTGTTGATGAAACAAAGTGCAGAAACAAAACCGCCAAATGTGGAGTCTGCGTTGACAAATGCCCCTACGGTGCTATAAAAGCCGAACCAAATAAAGCTGCAACAATAATCACCGCTAGCTGTCACGGTTGTGGAACATGTGTTGCTGAATGCCCACAACACGCTATTACACAGATGCACTTCACAGACGCCCAAATCATGGCGCAGATTCGAGCAGCGCTCGAAAGGGATCCTGAAGATAAAATCTTGGCTATTCTGTGCAACTGGTGTAGCTACGCAGGTGCAGACTTAGCAGGTACAAGCAGATTTGAATATCCACCAAGTGTACGTGCCATTCGTGTCATGTGTTCAGGCAGGGTTGACCGTGAATTCATACTAGAAGCGTTCCGGTTAGGTGCTGGTATGGTTTTGGTTGGAGCTTGTCACTTGCCCTACGACTGCCACTATATCAGCGGTAACTACAAGATGAAAGCACGAACTGATGCATTAAAAGGCATGTTAACCAAGCTAGGTATGAGTCCTCAAAGATTCAGAGTCGAGTACGTATCAGCCGCAGAAGGCATCCACTACGCTGAAGTCATCAAAGAAATCGACGCAGACATGAAAGCATTGGGTAAAGAAAAAATAAAAGAAGAAAACGCAAAGCTTAAACCAACTCTCGAAAACATGCTCAAACGCTGGAAGAAAACATAGTATCACCCTGTAGCGCACTCATTCTATCTAATTGTAATTTCTGCTTAGAACTGTTTCCTTTCGAATAAACCAATAGCGGCTATCAAAAGTAAACTACACGTTAGTAGTGTTGTCGTCGTTGTAAAAAGGGTGGCATATGTTATGTTCAGTATTGTTGGCATTAATGGAATGACTGAAATTTGGTTTCCTCCATAAATGACTAATATTGCTCCCACCATCACACTTGGCGACGCTACACCTATGAGTACTCCCGCAGCACAAGAAACTGCCAGCATAGACAAACTTGTAACAAGTGACTGTGCTGTATTATCAATTAACTTAGTAGACAACATACCTGTGGTGATGTAATCTGTTGTCATGCCCACGAAAACGGCAAGGAGGCTAGCTATAGTTACGCAGATATAGACAGAAAGAAACTTGGCAAGAAGTAGTTCTCGTCGTTTCAGGGGTCTAATGAGGAATAATGTGTAAACATTTCGGTTTTTTTCGTTGATTATCGATACAGCTAACATAACTGAAGAAAGTGTTCCCGCTAAACTAGAAATTACTATTGTGGAAATTACCGTGAAGGGTATGTCTTGTCCTGTGGAGGTAGTCTGCGCAAAACGAAACAATAGCGCAATAATAGGTAAACCTATCCAGAGGATCAACATTAGTTTTGATTTATAAAACCCTCTTAATTCATCAGTAAAAAGTAATGGCAGTTTCATATGCTCTCTCCTTCCTGTACATATTTTTGATATATGTCGTCCAGTGAAGGAGACAACAAGTTTATGCCGCGGATCCTGATTTTCTGCTTTACTATCAATTGTGCTAGATCGTTCATTACATCGTCTGGGTCAGAGCCTTTTTCAATGTTGACCAGAATCCTGCCCACAGAGGGCTGCTCCACACTTTTGACATGTTTAATGTTTTGGAATTCTCGCCATTTATCTGTCGCATAAGTTAGCAAAACCTCCACTGTTCTCTGTTCAGCTAAGTGTTCTTTAAGTTCATTTAAAGTGCCCACTTGTTTGATCTGTCCACGATTTATGATGCCTATACGGTCAGCAACATCTTGGACATCGCTGAGGATATGAGATGAAAACAATATGGTTGTGCCTCCTTTGCTGAGTTTCAATAGAACCTCTTTGAACTGGTATCGACTAAGGGGATCTAAACCGTTTAGAGGTTCATCTAAAATTAGTAGCTTTGGATTATGAAGAATCGCTTGCCCTAAGCCTACTTTCTGCGTCATACCGCCTGACAACTGAGCAATTTTTTTGTGACGTACCTCGGAAAGTGCAAGCAAATCCAAAACTTCAGTTATACGTTTTTCTATTTCTGTTTCAGTTAAACCTGAGAGTTTTCCAAAAGTTTTCAAGGCGTGGTCTACAGTGCGCCATTCTTGGAACCCTACGCTCTGAGGCAGATAACCCAGTAATTTATGCACTTCGCTTTTTTGTTTGGGAACTTGAAAGCCGCCGATGTAGACCTCGCCTTCGAAGTCAGTGAGTAATCCTACTAAAATTTTCATCGTGGTTGTTTTCCCTGCGCCATTCGGGCCAATGTAGCCAAAGATTTCGCCTTCGCCAATTTCAAACGAAATCTTTTTTAAGGCGGTTAAACCGCCGTACTTTTTCGTAACTTCTCTAAGTACTACAAATTGATTTCTGAAGTTGCGTGGGGACATTTTCACTGAACCATTTTAAATCAATTTGGCGAAACTTTCTTTTATTTTCTTGGTTTCTTCGCACTTTTACGGTGCTAAAATGTTGTAGTCTTTGGTTAACACTTTTGTTTGGTTCCCACTTTTTTGTTAAGCAACACATTTTTGGTCAGTTTCACAATTATTATGAGTGAATACCCATTTCCGTGATTTATCTGAGTAAAATTTATTTTATTTTTTCTTTTCAGCCACTTTTACACGCGGGTTAACTTTTGCCGACGTAAAGCAGAGACTTTAGCAAATTTTAAATACAAATTAACCTCATATGTAGAATTCCGAGGTAAAACTCGTGGCTAAAAAAGCAAAGAAACCAGCAAAGAAAGAAGAAAAGAAGAAGTAAGCCTCAAAAAGGCAGAATCCTCTTCTTCATTTTTATCTTTTTATAAAGTTGTTTTTATCTACTATCGTGAGTCTATACTATTTTTCAAAAACTACTTTTATGGTTAGCCCAGAAGTCTTTTTATATTTTATATCCCATACTTATAACCAAGCGTGATTTGTTATGTCAGTTAAAACGACAGCCGAATATGTCAACCTTTTAAATCAAGCTGTTTCCCGAGAAATTCAGGTTTCGATACAGTATATACTTCAGCATGCAAAAATGGAGAAACTGCTGCGCAGAATAATCCCGGAAAATATACTGTTAGATAAAACCACCTACGATGCAGTGGGCAAGTTTCTCAAAGAATTTGCTATACAGGAGATGAAACATGCGGCTGCCATCATGGAGCGTATTTATTATCTCGGCGGCTCAGCAACAACCAAAGCGGACAAGCCAAAAATTGGCGATAATTTAAGCGAGTTTGCAAAAAACGGCGTTAAAGCCGAAGAGGAAGCGTTGATTTTATACCGCAAAATAATAGAGGCTGCAGGAAAAATCGGCGACTGGGAAACGCGGGAAATTTTCGAGAAAATCTACAGCGAGGAGGAACAGCACTTTTTCAAGTTTCAAGAATATACCGGTATGAGAGATGAAGTTGAAACATCTGAGGCTGTTCCGATGTCGGAGTGGCGAAAAATCTTCACCTCAGATTACTTCGCTCTTCTCAACAAGGCAGTTGCCTCTGAGATCTCCGCTATAATTCAGTACACAAACCAGCATGAGAAAGCTAGTTATCTTGCTTTACGCGTCAAAAACACGCCATTAGAGGTTATTACAGAAAGTAACAAAGCCAAAGTCGTCAGTGAGCTGCTAAAAAAAATCTTTATGGCCGAGATGGAGCATCTTGAAAAAATCAGTGAGCGCATCTATCTACTGGAAGGCGAAGCAGTCTTCACACCCGACCCCTTACCTCAGGTCGGAGAAGATGCAGATGCCTTCTTAAAACTAGATCATGAAGCCGAAAATAACGCCATCGTCTTATACCGCAAAATCATAGAAGAAGCCATGAAACGAGGCGACACAGCCACAAGACGTATGTTTGAAGACATTGTAATGCAAGAAGAAGAGCACTACTGGAACTTCGACGACTTCTTAAAGTAAAAAACTCTACTTAAATTATTTTTTTACTTTGAAACATCAAACTTGAAGGCGTGTGGTTTGTCCGAAAAAGAAGCGTTGCCTCGTTGTGATCGATGTGGCAATTCCATAGACGACTGCAAATGTGTTTGCCCATATTGTGGCGAAAGTTCAGGTTGTGAATGTTGCACAGGCTACGGCAAAGCAACGGGCGGATGAACCGCGCATCTCTCTTCACTACTTTAACGGATGAAGCCCAAAATGGCAAAAGATAGTATAAACTGGATGGCAGGTGGTCCGCAAGGAAGTGGTGTTGACACGGCAGCAAACGTCTTCGGCAAAGCTTGTGGGTATGGCGGACTCCACGTTTTTGGCAGAAGAGAATACCACTCAAACATCAAAGGGTTGCATAGCTACTTCCATTTGCGCTTATCCAAAAAAGAGATCCTTGCTAACATAAATGATGTAGACTTATTAGCAGCATTTGACGCTGAAACCGTGGTTAGACACATAGGCGAGGTAGTTTCTGAAGGCGGAATTATAATTGACTCTCAGCATTTGAACACTAAAGTTTTGGGTATCCCTACACTTCCACCTGAATTCAGAGCCCAACTGCAAAAGTTCATGCAAGAGAATAACGTAGGCGAAACACTAGCTGACTGGCTAGAACACGCCAAAAAACTAAACATCCAAGTTTTTTCCGTTCCTTATATGAGTTTACTGAACCAAATCGGGCAAAAACTTGGTGTAACCCAAATCAGCAAAATCACACGTATGATAAACGTTTTGACGGTTGGTGTGTCTTTTGCGCTCTTTAGGTATGACCGTGCACTAGCAGAGAAGGCAGTGCGTGCAGTTTTTGCTGAAAAAGCAAAGATTGCCGATATGAATGTGATCGCTTTAAACCAAGCCTATGACTATGCTGAGTCTATGTTCAAAGACGAATTCAAACACCGCCTTGAAACAACGGCAGTCAAAGAAGAGCGCATTTTTATAACAGGTAACCAAGCAGTCGCAATGGGCAAAGTTTTAGGCGGATGCAGGGTTCAAACTTACTACCCAATTACACCAGCAGCAGACGAAAGCGAATACCTTGAAGCCCACGAAATTTTGAAAACCTCAGAAGAAAACGAAGCTATAATTGTAGTACAAACGGAAGACGAAATTGCCGCTGTAAACGCCGCCTCAGGCGCAGCCCTTGCAGGCGCCCGGGCGGCAACATCAACTTCTGGACCAGGATTCTCTCTTATGGCTGAAGGGCTAAGTTGGGCAGGCAACAGCGAGATTCCCCTTGTGATAACCTATTATCAGAGAGGTGCTCCTGCAACTGGGTTACCCACTAGGAATGGACAGGCTGACTTACAGTTTGTTTTACATGCAGGTCACGGTGAATTTCCCCGTATCGTACTTGCTTCAGGCGACATACGCGAGTGTTTTTATGATGCAGCAAAAGCTTTCAACTTAGCTGAAAAATACCAATTACCCGTCATACATCTGCTGGATAAAGCTATGGCTAACTGCAGCCAAACCTATCCTGTTTTCCCCTATCACGGCTTCAAAATTGATCGTGGGCAACTCCTCAACGAGAAAAACTTGGAAGGAAAAGATTACAAACGGTTCGTCTTCACCGAAACTGGTGTATCTCCACGTGTTGCGCTAGGTACAAGGCGTGGTGTCCACTGGTACACAGGAGACGAACACAACGAGAGTGGTCACATCAGTGAAGAACCTTTAACAAGAAGGCTTATGGTGGAGAAACGCATGAAAAAGCTAGAGCTAATTGACAAAGAAATGTCTATTGAAGATAAATTGGCTTTTTTTGGCAATCAAGATGCTGAAAACATTGTGGTCAGTTGGGGGTCGCCGAAAGGCGCTATAATAGAATCTCTTCATCTTCTCAAAGATGACAGCTTAAACGTAGGCTTTATACAGTTACGTATGCTCAGTCCTTTCCCAGTTGAAATTGTAAGAAGTGCGCTTACAGATAAAAAACGCATAATCGACGTGGAAGACAACTACTGTGGTCAACTAGGCGACTTAATTAAAGAAAAAACAGGTATTGCCCCTAATTATTTTATTTTAAAATATACAGGGCGACCTATGACAACAACCGAAGTTTATGAGGCGCTGAAATTGATCCTGACTGATCATGCTCCAAAGAGGCAGGTGTTGATGTATGGGTCTTAAAGCATCTGACTTCAAAACTGACGTCTACGCCGACTGGTGTCCAGCTTGCGGCAATTTTGGCATAATGAATGGACTACAGATGGCTTTTGCAGAACTTGGGCTAGAGCCGCATCAGATAGTTCTCGTTTCAGGTATCGGCTGTTCAGGTAAAGAAGCGCACAACGTCAAATGTTTCGGTGTTCACACGTTACACGGTAGAACCTTACCCTTTGCAATGGGCATAAAAGTTGCTAATCCCAACCTAGAAGTTGTTGCTGTAGGTGGCGATGGTGACGGTTTAGGCATAGGTGCAGGGCACTTTGTTAACGCGGGTCGCCGTAACTTAGACATTACGTATATCCTACATAATAATGGTGTCTACGGTTTAACGAAAGGGCAAGCTTCCCCTACATTGAAGTTTGGTCTAAAAACGAAATCGCTGCCACGGCCAAACATCAATGAAGCCGTAAATCCAATTGCGCTAGCCCTAATTGCCGGCTATACTTTTGTTGCCCGTTCTTATGCTTATGATGTGAGACATCTAAAAGAAACAATAAAATCCGCCATACAACACAAAGGCTTAGCTTTCATAGATTGCTTGCAGCCGTGTCCAACATACAACAACATTAACACCAAAGAGTGGTATGCTGGAGAAGACCGTAAAGACCATTCGGGAAACCCACAGAGCCGTCTTTACAAGCTCGAAGAAGAAAATTTCGATCCTGTGGTTCACGACTGGAATGAGGACTGGAAGAAAAAAACTGCGGCAATTGAAAAAGCCCAAGAGTGGGGTGATAGAATCCCGATTGGCATCTTTTACAAAAACCAATTAGAACCTACTTTCCAAGAACGCCTCTCCCAGCGAATACCTTTTTACTTAACTTCGCCACCCGCTGAACAGAAACTCTGCGACGAAAACGGCAATAGCTACGTTAACTTGGACGCGTTCCTCGACGACTTAAAAACTAACTGAAAACGGAACCTTCCCTTTATTTGCCTCTTTTCTCAACAATTGGACAAGTAACTTTCGTATTTTCGTTTAGGGATTGACGGTTAGCTTGCCGTATTTGCCTACGTTAAGCTGAATTTCACCTTTAAAACTAGTTATATATCCATTTTCAACTTTTATTCTGTCGCCTTGATTCACCTGATCAATCTGTTCATTCCACAGAGTCAACTTTATGGTTCCTGTTTCATCTTGCACTATGGCGTCAGCAACTGTGTAAGCTTCGTCTTTGTATCTAGACATGACTTGTCTGGGGGGGCCTTTCTCTACAACTTCAGCTTCCACTTCCACCCTTTTCATTCCGTCACGCAGTTCACTAATTTTCAAAGTGAGTATTCCACCTTTAGCGTTATCTGAGAACTGATTATTGTCAGTTTATTTGCAGAAAGGCCTTGCGTCAATATAAATTTTGCTAACCTTGAAAATCCTGATTTGTTGTAAATGAATATCGACCCAATTCGGTTGAAGTACTGTCACTTCTGTGAGGAAGTTAGACGACACCGATTAGTATAATCAGGAGCAGCATAGTGATGACTATGCCTATAACTGCAACTGCCATCCTTTTGACAAGTGAAAACTCTGGCAACATTGAACTTATAATTATCATAATTAAACCGCTTAGCCACGCGTAGATTGCTATTGCAGCGAACTCGGTTATCGCTTGAAAAGCCAAAGTCGTTTCCACTATGTGGTTGTAAACGGCCAAATTTGGTGACGACAAAATGGACACCTGGGTTGCGGGGTAAGCCATAGTTCCAAAAAGTGAGTAGGAAACGCCATAAGCGAGTTCGTAGGGGTAGTAGACGTTTGGCAAGAGCGGTGTGGCTGCAAGGAAAATCAGAGAACGAATTAAGAGAACTGCTAAGGCAGAGCCAATAGCTATAAAGAGGGGTTTCCAAATCAAGCTGCCTTTAAACAATTTGATAAGTATGTAAACAATGGCGGTCAAGATAATCCATTCAAAGATGAACTGCGTGCCGTAAGTGTAGGCAGCATTCAAGATGACTGTGCCGCCGTCAATCTGAGGCGAAGTTATATACTTGCTTCGGAAAAACAGTCCCCCAACATTTATGGTTACGCTGGTGTTTGTGGAGAATTCAAAATCTAATTTTACCCTCGTTATATTGCTCCAACTGGGGTTGCCGATGCTTTGCCACATTTGTGTGTTAGTGCCTACGGGGATGGTTAAGTTATTCCATATGCCGCTTGTGCCCAAAAAAGCAGAAGTTAAGTCCTGCTGGAAATAGCTGTCAGAATTATTTAATGTGAAGAGGGTCAAGGTTAACTTTTGTGGGTTGCTTTGAGGCTGGACAATTTTGATTAATAACGTTAAATTTTGGAACCCTGTTGGTCCGCAATCCACGTTTGAGGTTTCTAAGGTAACGGATACTAAATTGCTGTTTGCTGCGTCGAACTGGAGGCTACTGTTGCCAAAAACACTGTAATAAACGTAGTATGGGGGACCTACATAGATAGTTTGGTTGATAAAATCCTCATAATTGTTACTCACAGTAACTCCTGAGTTGGCACTCCAGAGAGTTGTGTTTGAATTCCAATTATAGATTAAACCTACATTTGGGGCGGTCTGTTCAAAATAGGTTTTTGACTGTTGTGCATAATCAAAGGCTACTTGCAAACCTACAAACAAGAGTAGAACTAAAAGAGCTCCCCAATATTTTGGGTTCTCAATTATTTTTTTGAAAGTGCTGCGTGGAGAATAAACCATCTTAATTATGTCTGTAGCAAACAATTGTATGAACTCCGTCTACCACTTTGCAAGGGCGTTTATTAAGTATTTCCAAATAGACGTCGTGGTCTAGCTGTTACATCCCTAATTTTAGACGGCGGTATGTCGTGTAGTCCACGTACTTTATATGTGGGTTTTCTGCTTGATATCGCACCGTCATTTTTTGACGTTCCCGTTTTTCAAGAAGTTGACTTGTAGTTCTGAGTACATAGGAGTCGCTTCCTGCACCAGAACCATAACTGACAACAAGTATGAGTTCCTCAGGTTTGGCTACGTCAAGTACAGCAGCTAAACCCATAGGTGAACAGCCAGAGTAAGTGTTACCGAATTTGTTAACAATAAGGGCACTTTTGTACTGTTCTTCTTTGAAACCTATGTCTTTGGCAACTTTAGTGGGAAACGCAGGATTAGGTTGATGCGGAACAAAATAGTTAATGTCACTTGGCTTCAAATGAAGTTTATCCATGAGTTTGACCGCGGCTTTACGGACATGTTTGAAATATGCTGGGTCTCCTGTGAACCTGCCTCCATGCATAGGAAAAGGTTCACCGTCACGGCGCCAGAAATCAGGCGTGTCTGAAGTGCAGGAGTACCATCCTTCAATTTCCGCTATAACATCTTTTTTGCCAAAAAGAAACGCGGCTCCACCGTAACCGACAAACAGATCTAACTCGCCACCTGGGCATCCTCTTGGTGCAGCTTGACTGTTGTCTGAACCTATAACCATAGTGTATTCGACGTCTGTGTTTGGATAATTCACGAGTGCCGCCGCGTCTTTGAACATGCTTGTAGCTGCTTTGCATGCAAACTCAGTATCTACAGCGTCGACGCTTTGCGTATCTTCGTCTTCTTTCCCGAGTTTGAGAACTTGCGCCACTTTAGAGGCTATGGGTTTAACCGCGTAAGGATTAGATTCTGAACCCACGTAGACTTTGCCCACACAAGCGCTGTCCACGCCGGCGTGAATTAACGCAAGCTTTCCTGATTCAACAGCAGCGGTCATTGAATCTTCGTCGATGTAGGGCACCGCACGTTCAATTCCACCCTCTTGTATTCGAAAACTTGAAGAATAAACTCCGTAACCCACGATTCCCGGCAACTTGTATTCTTTAGTGGGGTGAATTACTTTGTACTCTTGATGAGGATAATATTCATCTGCAAAAGTAAACGCCAGAGAAATAGTTGGAATTACGTCGCTTTTATTTACCATATAACGTCTACGGAATCTAGGCACAACCTCTTTCCCTTCTAAGCTTGTCAGATCCAAGGGTTTGTCGTCTTTTATGATTTGGTCTGTGAGTCTGCCTGGTACTCGGATTTTGCCATTGTGGAAAGAGATGACGCCATAAACGTAGCTTTCCAGTTTTGTGAATTTATTGGTGGGTTCATTTACAAGCGTGCAAAGTTCTAGTGTGCCTTTGTCAAAGAAGAGGTCAGCAAGAGCCATTTTTTCATAGCTTTTTCTGCCGCAGTTGCTACAGTAATCTCTTACTTCAAAGTATTCTTTTCCACATATGGTGCATCGACTGATTTTCAGTCTGTCTCCTAAGTAGGAGACTCTGCGTTCGATTGGTTCACTACTCATGAATGATTTCTCCCTAGTATGCTGACATAGCTTTTGGTGCCAAACCCTTCGATTTCAAGAGAGCAACCATACTGTGGTTGGATGTCAGAAGGGAGTTGGCGCTCACCTGCGTTGCCTTGGAGTTGTTTTACCACTTCAAAAATTTGGGCGCCGCCTGTAGCTCCAAGAGGGTTGCCATCGGCTTTTAAGCCGCCGTTCGTGTTTGTGAAAATTTTCTTGCCGTTAATCTCGTAATAGCCTTGTAAGTTCTGGCAACTTTCGTAAATGTGCTTCCAAGCAGTTCCTTCTTGGCACAAACCCAAATCTTCAAGAGAGATCATCTCCATGACGGTGGATTGGTCATAGAGTTCTAGCAATTGTAGTCCTGCAGGGTTCACCATAGAAGTCTGCAGGGCTTTTTTCATAGCGAGTTTGGTTGCCGTAAAATGAGTTAGGTCTTCTCGTGCCGGGTAATCCAAGTAGTCTGTTGCAGAAGTGATGCTCAAAACGTAGATTGGATTATTAACTGTTTTTTTTGCTTTCTTTGAACTGGTGAGAATAAGCGCAGAGGCGCCGTCTGATATGGGTGCAAAATCAAAGAGCCCTAGAGATTTACGGCTACTTTTGCGGGCTTTAATCACCTGTTCCACTGTGATGCTTCTCTGATACTGTGCGTTTGGGTTTTTAGTGGCGTTAACATGGTTCTTTACGGCAATCTGGGCAAGAGCTACGTTAAGTTTCTCGAGGTTTTCTCCTTTTATCCCATATTTTTTGATGTACGCCCGTAGCATAAGTTCGTGATTAACTTCGGGAGTGCCTCCTGCATAGTAGCTCCATGGATCTTCAAGAAGCATTAAGTCATCGCGGATTTTGTCCCATCGGTCAGTCATTTTTTCGATACCGCCGACAAGTACTGTGTCGTAAATGCCTGCTTGTATGGCGTGACATGCCGTTTTGAGAGCTGCACTGAAGGAGCGAGTGACTTCCATTGGTACATGGAGTTCTGTAAGTTCTGAGAGGAAGCCTTCTTCTAGACCAAGTTTATTGGTGATTGGGAGAAAATAGTCTGAGATGTAACATGCTTGCAGGTCTTTTCGTTCTATTCCACATTCACGAGAGGCGCCAAGCCATGCCTCTTCAATTAACTTTTCGGGTTCTTTGCCGTAGTGTTCTCCAAATTTGGTTCTGCCGACGGCAACTATAGCTGGACAATTCTGCATAAGGTTCTCTCTTCTAGTAGCAATTACCCTTTTTCAAAAAGGCTTTTAAGTGTTTGCCATTTATCTTTTGTTCCCCATTGAGCTGCAGAGGGTTTTTGAGTCAATTTGGGTTGCTGTTCTCTTTTTTTCTCAGTTTAACTTTAAGTTCTCTAATTAATGTTTTCAGTTTTGGACTCAATTCAACTGGGTATGCTGGAGCATGTGTTAGTTTCTTGTATTTTTCTGGTAGTTTTTTGAGGTTTTCTGCAGCGGCAATTCTCACATCCTTCAGCTCTGGAAGTTTTTTAATTAGTTTCCCTTTTTCCATTAACTTAACTAACAGCGGCTCTCCTTCTGTTTTTTCATCCGCCAATGTGATTACATCTTTCGTGTAGTAGCCTGCAGAGTCTTTGCAGCGGTAGATCTGTTTTCTTCCTGGCAAAGTGATTTTGCCCTCGCTTAGCTTCATAACAGGCGAAAATATGCCTTGTCTGTTTGCCGTTTCAGAAAGTTTGTAGATAACATCTAAGTAGGGTCGATCTGCTGAAGTTCCCATTTTGGTGCCTACGCCAAAAGCGTCAATTTTTGCGTCTTTGTTTAAGAGTTCATTTATCTTGTATTCGTCAAGGTCGCCACTGGCAAAGATCTTCACGTAATCCAAACCCTTCTCATCTAAGAGGGCACGGATTTTTTTACTGGTTTCCGCTAAATCTCCGCTGTCTAGACGCACTCCGTTGATCTTGTAGCCTCTAGCTTCGAGTTCTTTGGCTATAGTAATTGCTTTTTCCGCTCCTGCTACATCATTGTAGGTGTCAATCAACAGGGTGGCTCTATCAGGAAAGGTTTTTGTGAAGGCGCGAAACGCATCAATTTCCTTTTCAAACGCCAAGATAAACGAGTGTGCCATAGTGCCAAAAACTGGAATACCGTAAGCCATACCTGCAAGAACATTTGAGGTGCCCTGGCAACCTGCTAGGTAGCTGCAGCGGGCAACTTTCATACCCGCATCTATTCCATGCTCCCGTCTTAAACCAAATTCAACTACGGGTTTACCCTTGGCCGCTTGCACTACACGAGAGGCTTTGGTGGCTATCGTAGTCTGAAGATTGATGGTGTTGAGCAAAAAAGTTTCAACTATTTGGGCTTCAATTATTGGAGCAGTTACCCGAATTAGTGGTTCACAGGGAAAAGCTACTGTGCCTTCGGGGACGGCATATACATCGCCTGTAAACTTGAAGTTTTTAAGGTATTCTAGAAAAGAATCCTCAAAACCTTGTTTTTCGAGGTATGCAAGGTGTTCATCAGTGAAGCAAATTTTTTCCAAAAAAAGCAGTGCTTGCTCAAGTCCTGCAAATAAAAAATAACTGCGCTCAGGGGGCATACGTCTGATGAACAAGTCAAAAGTGGCCTGCTCAAATTTCTTGTTATCAAAATAGCTGGCGCACATTGTCAGTTCATAAAGGTCAGTGAACAGCGCCATGTTTTCTTCGTTCTGGAAAGATAGAAATTTTTTCATGCAGAACAATCTGCTGGAGAATTAAATTAAACCTTTTCCAGAAGTTTGTCTTCTCTTTTGGAATCTGCTAAAATTATCATCCTATGGTTCAACAGGTTTAATGTGTGGTTTGCAAGAGGGTTTAAGGTAAACAAGGTAGTTCGGAAAAATAGTGTTTCTGTAGTAGCTTTGATTTTTTAAGTCAACCTGGAAATTTAAGCAATCACGAAGTAACTTTTTGCACATTTAACGTTTACTCTGGCATATATTTATCATAGCGGCTAATCAAAATAACGCCACATCTTCTTGAAACTCTTATATACTGCTAACTCCAATCCATAGGTTGAGTGTCATGGCTGAAGTTTGTACAACATGTGGACTCCCCAAGGACTTATGTGTTTGTGGTGAAATCGAAAAAGAGCAGCAGCGAATTCGTATAAGGCTTGAAACTAGGAAATTTGGGCGGCCAACAACAATTGTCGATGGTATAGACGACAGCTCTAACTTGCAGGAAGTTGCACATAAACTTAAAGCGTATTGCGCTTGTGGCGGGACCTCAAAGAACGGGCAAATTATGCTTCAAGGAGACCACCGTGACCGTGCCAAAGAATTCCTCATAAAAATTGGCTATCCTGAAGAAAACATCCAAACCCAATAGTTAACCAACAAACAAAAAGTCCTGAACATGAAAATCTTAGACAACATCCGTGATGTATTCAAAAGTCTGAAACATAAAAAGCCCCAAATCTTTTTCTGCCCGAGATGTGCCCATCCAAAACTGCAACTTTACAGTGTGCTAGCCCTTTGGCTGACTCCTCAACAATACGTTTGCACTAAATGTGGTTACGTCGGTCCAGTTTACATGGAACTTGAAAAAGCCAATTAAGAATAAAAAAGGAAGAAATGTCTAATCAGGCAGTTCTAAATTCAGCTGTTTTTTTAATGTCTTGTAGCGGTTCCTAACAGTGACCTCAGTTACACCGGCTGCTTCAGCGATGTCCTTCTGAGTTTTCTTTTCATTGTTCTGCAGACAAGCAATGTAGAGTGCGGCAGCAGCCAACCCCATTGGGTCTTTTCCAGCTGCGGCGCGCCTGCGTCGTGCATCGCGCAAAATGGCAATAGCTGCACCTTGTGTTTTGCCTGATATTCCTGTTTTTTCCGCGATCTTGGAAACATAAGTTAGGGGGTCAGCGATCGGCATGTGCACTTCAAGCTCCCGTAGAAGTAGCCTGTAGCACCTAGCTACGTCTTTTTTGTCTACAAGGCTCGCTTCAGCAATTTCCCGCAGAGTTCTCGGTGTTCCGCTGCCTCTGCATGCAGCGTAAAGTGCAGCTGCAGCAATTGCAGCGATGGATCTGCCTCTGACTAGCCCTTTGTCAAGGGCTTTACGGTAAATGACTGCGGATTTTTCTTTAATTGGCGGTGGGATGTATACCTTGTCTGAAAGTCTATCCAACTCTGCCATGGCTTGAGCGAGGTTGCGGTCTATCGAGGAATGTACGCGGGAGCGTATTTGCCACTTTCTGAGCCGCCACATCTGTAGTCTTGTTGAAAGCGGTAGTTTTCTGCCAAATGCGTCTCTGTCTACTTGACTGATAGCGGTAGACAAGCCTTTATCGTGGACTGAATATGAGGTGGGCACGCCTACGCGGCTTCGAGACGCTTTCTCCTCCTGAGTGAACGCGCGCCACTCTGGACCTTTATCTAGCATTTGTTCGTATAGAACAAGACCACAATCACCACATACCGTTTCGCCCGTGTCATAATCATGAATAAGATTTTGACCTGCGCATTCGGGGCATTTGTCAACTAATCTTTGGTGGGGTCGGGGGACATCTTTACTCATTTTTTCAACTCCATTCCACACATGCGCAAAACCGTCACCATTTTTCGTTTTGGGCTTGAGAAAACAGTACATTCGGCCCGCGCATTCTTAGCAGAGTCGAAGATTAACTATATAAATCTTGCGGTCTGGGAGGTGAAGTTTGGTAAATAACTTAACTGCATCTATTACAATTCGCCCTTAAAAACTTTTTAGTTTCTGCTTGCCTTCCTAAGGTGAGAATAGTCTCAGTAAGAATGCTTATTAAGAAAAAGATGCATTCTTAAAACTCTGACGTTTAACTTTGAAGGCGCAAAAAGCCCGGTGGTGTAGTGGTCAAGCATAGTGGCCTTTGGAGCCATTGACAAGAGTTCGAATCTCTTCCGGGCTACCACCATTTCTCCAAGTTGCTCTGTAAGTAATTTGAGGGGCTGGTAAATCGACATATTTAAGTGTCTTTAAGTTGCATTAAAAGATCTCCCTATGCTTTATTGTGACATTTCAAGTAAAATAGTTACATGTGAAGTCTGAATTGAAAATTCCATAAACCTTATTTGAGACATGTGTCATCGTGCGGTAATCTACTGGGGATCTACTCATGGGCAATTTAGTTGTTGCAGTTATAGGATCACTGGGTTACGCTGCCAGTATCGGCAAAAAAAGCACCTCTACTGATATTACACTTTATGACTTCAAAAGAGGCGAAGATACTGTAACATTAATCGAACCATCACGGTACCCTGAAAGGCTTGCTCCTCTCTTTTACGCATGCTCCATGGCCAAAAAAGCCATAGTGGTTATTGACGAGTTAAACGCCGCCTTAGGAGAAAGCCTTGTGATGTTGCAATGTACAGGAATAAATAGCGGCTACTTTATACTTAGAAACTATACCCCTAAAGAAAAGATTGTTTCCCTAATAAAAGGTACGCCGCTGGAAAATTTTCAGTTCGTCGAGGATAATTCTGCATTTATTCGCGAACAACTTTTAGCTGAAGCTAGACAACAAAAAACCACAAATGAAGCAGTAACCGCCGGAAGTGTTCCTGTCGATCACGCATTCAACGTGAAAGGTGTAGGTACAGTAGTGTTGGGTGTAGTCATGGCTGGTATAATAAAAAAGCATGATGCCCTCAGGGTTCTGCCAGGCGGTAAAGTAGCTCAACTTCGATCTATACAAAAACACGACGACGACTTCGACGCCGCACATGAAGGTGAACGAGTAGGGCTCGCCTTGAAAAATGTAGAAGTAGATGATTTAGACCGTGGCGTTGTTTTGACAACTGATCCATCAGTTAAGACCTCCAAAGTTCTGAAGGTACAAGTATCATTGGTTAAGTACTGGAACACGCCAATAAAGACGGGTATGGTTCTCCATGTGGGGCACTGGATGCAGTTTCTCAACAGCAAAGTCGAAACTGTCAGCGATGAAGGCGACTGGCGCAAACCCACTTTGACTTTGACTTTAGAGAAAGAATTGGTTTATCATCTTGGAGACCAAGCAGTGTTGACATATCTGGAAGGTGGAAAACTTCGTGTTGCAGGCACAATGGAAATAAACCCTGCGCCCGAAAGCTAGCCTTTAGTTGTTATTTTTCTTTAAAAAGTAGTGGTACCCCTACCAGCGGCAGAGACATCAGCCAAAGATCCATGTTGTGACCTAGGAACCACGCGTACCAGGTGCTCCATTTCTCATTGGTTCCCAAAAAAAGCCACATGACATATATGATTAGGAAGTACAAACCCAGTGCAGTAATTATTACACCCACTTTGCGTAGGTCAAGTTCGGCTAAAGAGTTGGCGCCTATAGATTTTTTGGAAAAGTACGCGCTGTAAATCGCTAGTACAAGCAATCCAACGGTCGTCAATCCTGCACTGAGTATGTGGTCAGGATAAGCTGTGACATATTCTATCCCCCTACGTGTTATGGCGCCTACCCAGTTGCCTGTATTATTTATCCAGTGAACAAAAAGGTAAAATGTACCGCCGATGAGCGCCCACTTTATGGCGCCCTTTGCCGGCTTGTTGGGGTTTAACTCGAAAAATAGTTTAGCTAGAACTATAGGGATTCCAATAGATTCAATCATAACCGGCAAAGTGCTTTCTGTGAAAAATCCTAAGCCCAGCATGGATATGTTTGTCCCTGCGAGGATAAGTAACCCCCAAATCACGCATGGAAACAAAGCCAAGAAACATACTATCTCTCCAAGTAGCATCCATCTGATGGACATGTATAGTTCAGGTTTGGTCAGGTCTCTTTTTAAAACAAAAAAAAGCGTGGTAACTACAGCTATTAGGGCAGCTGCTGTCCGGAAACCTAGCCCAAACGCGCCTGCCGTGTCTGTTAAAGAAATCCAAAAACCATATTCTTTGCCGATGTTGAATGCGCCTTTTAGAAATTCATAGGCTGTAAACAAAAACCAACTTATCGTGACAACAAACAAACCAATCTTCAATGAACCATATGGGTAATCAGCCATTTTCTCTCCAATCCCTGTTTACTGCTTTGCAATGTTTGAGTATATTATTTTTGCTCTAATACCCTCTTCTTACCGACGAAGCGGGTAATCTTATAAATGAACCTGTTAATATATAGACTAGGTGGAAGTTCCAGATGAATCTGAGTAAGAGGCAACTGCACAGTTTCCTTTTTACCGTCGAATGCGTTGGTACAGGGTTTGTTGGGCTTTTTCTTTTTGTTTATTTGTTGGGTCTACGAGATGTTCCACGTGATGTGGTCTATCATTCAGAGCCCCTCTTTCGGGGGTTGCTCTCCGCATTAGGCGTTTTATTCGTAGTTTCAGTTTTGATTGCAGCCTTTCTTGCATTTATAGTTAAGAAGAAACTGTAACTGAGCAAACAGAGTGAGACCAAGTTCCGTTGTCTTTAGATGCTTTTATATGGTGTTTTCTGCATTATTAATTTCTAAAATCTGGAATTAGTTGGTTATTCAAAGTATGTTGAATCGGTGTTCGCTGTTCCAGTGGATTAGATGGAGCTTAGATAAGTGGCGCGTAGCTTTTTTAGTGTTTGCTTTATTTTATGGTGCTCTTTTACTGGTGAACATCTCTTACAACTCTATAATGTGGGACGAAGTTACCCATTTGACAGGCGGTATGTATCTTCTACGAGGAGACTTTTCTAGTTACTTTGCTTTTAACGCGTTCTATCCACCCATGTTTGATTTATTCACCGCCGCTTTCTTTAGTATTGGTGGCATAACCGTTTTTTCTGGACGATTGGTGTCTGTGGTTTTTTCGCTTTTGTCATTGTATGCTGTCTTCGAGTTTACCTACAGGATGTATGAGCCTAAAATTGGGTTGCTTGCCAGCATTTTTCTAGGAATCATGCCTGGTTTCGTTTGGCTTTCTCGCCTAGCTATGATTGAAACCATGTTGATTTTCTTTTTCACCTTATCGGTCCTGTTCTTTTTTATGTGGCTTAGAAATGGACAAACCAAAACTTTGATTTTAAGTGGTCTAACTTTGGGCGTTGGTATCCTGACAAAGTATCAGGTGATAATTGGGCTAGCTATCATGCTGACAGGCCTGGTTGTTTTGGGCAGAGATCATCTAAAACATAAATTGAAACGTTTCCCACTTCTAATTTTAACAACGGTTGCAGTGGTTTTGCCTTGGATTCTGGCTTCATATCAACTTTACGCTTCAGGTATGCTTGATACGTGGCTTTATGCCGCGACTATAGGTAACCCTGACAAATCTCTCTACAGTCTAGGCTTAAATAGCGCCGGCGGCAACCGTCTACCTCATTTTTACATAGAAATTCCCAGTTGGCTCCAACTGCCCATATTTTATTTTTTGGAAATGACCGAGCCATACTTTAACGTTCATCCTATATCGCTTTTTCCATATCTGATAGGTCTAGGTGGTCTAGCAATGTTTGCGTGGCGGCGGAAGCCGCTCGATAAATATTTGCTTCTTTGGTTCTTTATCGTCTATGTGTTCTTTACGATTATTCCAAATAGACACTGGCGCTATGTTGTACCCCTTTTTCCTGTCCTTGCCATATCAGCTGCCTGCTTCCTCACCTACGGCTTAAACATAGGGAAAAGCATCTTCAAAAACAAACATCTCAGCGCCAAAGAGAAACGCTTCGCATTGATTCCAGCAGTTTTCCTTATAGCATTTACGTTGGTGGGAGTTGGGTTCAGTGTTGAACAATCTTATGCGTGGGTACGACGCTCTCAAGTGCGAATCCCCATCCAAGAAGCGTCCAATTACGTTGCTTCCAACATTGGTGAGGGAGAATCAGTTGCCGTACTTTGTCCGCAAGATATGTTCAGCCAAGATATTGTGCGGTTTTACATAGAAGCACAAGGCAAAAGCGTCTACGTGTGGCAATACCCTCAAGAACCTGTAGACACCTACACGCCTCACTTTAACGCCACTGAATTAGTGAACCTTTGTCGAGAGCGTAATGCAAAATATGTGCTTCTCTATGAATTTTCCGATGCGTTCGGTGACAGCTTAACCTATTTTAACTCAACCCTGACCTTCAGGGATGTGTACATCCTGATGTCAGAAACAGGCAGTTTCTCAGCTTTTGACCGTGAAGGAAGCCGAGAATTTGGGCTTTATCCACCAAAACGTGTTTTCTCTTTTACCTTCCTAAGGTAAAGCTTCTAAACCTCCAAAAACTCAAAGCTTGTTTCTTTATCTATGACTCTTTTAGCTGTAGTTTCTGTCAACTCCAAGATTATTGCTTCCCCTATACGCCATATATCCATACCCATGCGTAAGCAACCGGTGAGGGTTTCTTTATCTCTCCCAAAACTTGCATGCATATGCAGCTTTGGTTTTTTTTCTTCATTTAAGAAGATAGTGCCTACACCGCAAATTTCGTGAACTCCACTTAAAAACCTGACCATGGGTTCCACGGGTAAAACCTCCCCGTTTTTTGGGCCAACCACAACCCGCCCTTTGTCTTTCACGCCGCCGACTAAAAAGCAGAGAGCGCTCGAAACCCTTTCTTTTAAGGCAAACTCCTCAATTACATCTGGTAAGTGGTCATTATCGTGAAGCCTTAATATGAAAATTCTGCCCATCTTTGCTTGGGTGTACTTCATCATTTTCCCCTTTTCTTTATTACAAAAAGAAACAGGTTGAAATATAAAAACAGAGTTTAGCATTAAATTGTAAAGAATGTAAAGAGCTGGCTTTTAGATTCGTTTCAGATAAATGGGATCTTCTGCTTCTTTCTTTCCTTCATTTCTATATGCGATTACGTCGCCTTTCAAAGAGACCCTCAGCTCAGGAGTTAGTGGAAACGGCACAACTGCCAAGGCGTGACGTTTAGCTTCTGAATCAGATGCCAATTTTTTGACCTCTATTTTTGTTTGGGAGCAAAAGCACTTGTCAAACGTATTAATAAGTTTTCTGTAACTTTTTCAATATTTTAAAGTCAGAGTTTTAGCTGAAGCTTCTAAACTTTATTTGTTTGTAAAAAACTTGTTAGTTGTTGTTGTTTTTTTTCTTCTTTTCTTAGTTGTGCAACTTTAACGCCTATCCTACGAACCGGTAGATCCGATTCGTTGAGATACTTCTCCAACAGCTCTCTTGTGTGTCTTCTTAAAGCCTCTATTCCTTTAGTTGACTTTTCCAGAGTCAGAGACCGACTGCGGGTTGTTAGGTCAATTCTGACAGCTATTATGGTAATCTGCTTGTAGGTTAACTTTTTTTGATCAAGTTCCTTGTAAATTTCTTCGGTAAGCTGGTTTATTTTCTGAATAATAACCTCAAAGTCACGTGTATCTTCTTTCAAAGTTGCTATTCTGCTGATTGATTCAGCTTCGCCTGCTTCTACAACAGCTTCGTTGTCTATACCATTTGCTGCGCTGTGAAAGTACACTCCCAACGCTCTACCAAATATTTCAATTAACCTTTGTGCATCATAAGTTGCCAAGTCACCGATAGTCTTTATGCCTAACTCTTCCATCTTCAGAGCAGTTTTTCGTCCAACACCTAACAGTTTATCAACGGGTAGAGGAGCCAAAAAATCGTTAACCTGTTCTGGGCGGATCACAGTTATACCATCTGGCTTGTTTTGGTTAGACGCAATTTTAGCTACAAGTTTGTTGGGTCCAACACCCACAGAAAATGTGATCCCCACTTGTTTTTTCACGTCATTTTTCATCTCATGAATCAATGCGATGGCTTCTTCAAAGTTGCCGTGTAATTTTTGTGTAACATCTAAATACGCTTCATCTATACCTACTTGCTCGAAGGCATCAGCATATCCCCGGAGTATGTTCATAATTTTGTCACTAAGCTGCTGATAAAAATCGTGATCAACAGGCAAAAAAACTGAGTCTACACCTTCCAATCTCTTTTTTGCCAAGAACAATGGCATACCTGATTTAACGCCATATTTGCGGGCGACGTAGTTGCTGGTGCTAACAGCCCCGCTGTCTTCAGTGCGACCTGAGTACATTCCTATAACTACAGGCTTGTCTTTTAAGGTGGGATTACGGAGTTCTTCACATTGCGCAAAAAAGTAATCTAAATCAACGAGCATCACTACTCTTTGTTGGACAGGCAACATTTATCCCCTCTGTGGAGTATTAAGTAACCATGAACCATCACACGTCCCAGTGTTGAGTTGAGCGAGGTTTTCTCTGCAAACTCCAAATTTAATGCCGTTTGCTGTGGCTAGATCCCGCATGTTTTTCATAAGTTTATAACGTAGTTCGCGGGGTAACAGAATATTTCCACCAATTTTTTCTCCCTCTTGAAAATATAGTGGTTTCAATTTTTCTGAAATGGCTGGGAAGGTTTGACAGAATCGGCGCCAGTTGTCAGGTTTGACTTTGTATGTTGAACTTGTTATGTGTTTAACACCAATGGCTGCAAGAGTTTTAATGAGTTTTTCTTGGTGGTCATTAATTAAAGGCACAATGGGATCGACGCGGACGGAAACAGGAATGCCTTTGTGGATTAACTCTTGTACTGCACTCAAGCGTTCATTTACAGGTGGCGCGGCTATTTCAAGAAGCTTAGCAGTGTTTTCTTCATCGGTTGTTATAGTCAATGCTACTGTCGCTTGAGTTCTGCTGAGCAAGTCATCGTCTCGTAAGACAATGTTTGATTTTGTAATTAGCTGAATTTTACAGTTACTCTCCACAAGAACTTCTAGACATCTGCGTGTCAAGCCTGTAGTAGCTTCAATACGCGGATAGGGGTCAGAAGAATTAGAAATAGAAATTAATTCACCTTTGAGCTTCTCAGCTTCCTTCTTTAAAGTTGAGATTATATCCTTTTTTGGTCGGCAATCCCCAAAATTGGGAATGTAGCTTGATGCGTAACAATACACGCAGCGATGGTCGCATCCACTGTAAGGGTTAAATGTAAGTTTAGGCGGACACGTGCACATAGCACTGTGCCACGGATCAAAACTGGAAATCAGAGGCACTAAATTTCACTGCCAAATATCAGATATAAAGGCAAACAAAAACTATTCGCTGTAAATTGCACTTAGATAATATCAAATCCCTTCAAAAGTTCAATTTAAAAATAGGGCTATTAAGTTGACTTCTAAACAACTTTACTAAGACTGAAGTAGTAAAATTGCTTTTGCTAAATCCCCCTCACATTCCATCAACGCTTTTCGCGCAGCCTCAGCACTTTTGCCCGTTTGTCCTGCTACTAACTGTACATCCTCCTCAGAAATTGATGCCGCCGGCGAAGCTGAAGCCTTGGGTTGAGGTACCCTCTCATTTATGTTGCCGCCTGCAACTTGGAAGATTTTCTGACCTTGTACCTGAACAATGGCTACCTCAGGCTCTGTAATTACAATTTCTTTGATCGGTGTTCTTATAATCACCTCTTCGACATCGTCTACAGCCGCCATGTTCATGCCCATACGTTGCATCATGCGCTTTGCATCACGAGGATTTAACCGTCTTTGCATATTGTTTCACTTCCAAAAATATTTCTACACAAGAGACAAATATACTTAACTTACCCGTTGTTGTCGCATCCGTGACGAACCTTTACGGCGACCCCGACCTTAAAAAACTGCATTTCTGCACCACACAGCAACGCGCGTCCTACTGCAAGCACGTGATTATTTTCGTCAATAACCAAGACCTCATCTTTTGATCGAACATCATCGACCCTGACTACATGCGCAGCGAAAACATCGCTACCCTCCGCGATAAATTTCTTCACCTCGTCACGTACCACAACAAAACAGCGCAAAGGAGCCTTTTCCTCAACTAATCGCTCCGCGGCAAAGATGCTTAAAGAAAATAAACTGTCCGTAGGACGAAGTGTAGCCAACCTTTTGCCGCCTAAATTAACATAGCGTATCCGTTTAGTGGTAGGCGAGTAAGCCACCTCAACGTCTTCAGGAAAAAGTTTTTCTCCTATTCCTCGCCCAAACTGGTAATCGGCTATGCTTCGGATTTGATTCAGGGTGCTATCCACTTGCTTCACCATTTAATTTGATTTTTCTATTCGACAACTATAAACATAGCGTACGCAATAAAAACAAAATGGGTAGGTCTACCAATGCGATGCGAAGTATGCGGACGTAAAATCCACGAAAACCCAAACAAAGTAATAATTGAAGGCGCAAAAATGACTGTATGCCGCGAATGCGCCAAACATGGGACAACCACTTGGTCAGAAGCGCCAAAACCTAAAGTTGAACTCCAAAAACCAAATCTTCCCTCAGTCGTCCTAACTTCTAATATGGGTTCGATCCCAATTAAAAAGAAAGTTTTCCAACCCAAAGTGGATACAACACAAGAAATTGTGGAAGACTACGGTGAAGTAATACGGCAAGCAAGAGAAAAAGCTGGGTTGAGCCACGAAGAACTGGGTAAAAAAATAAATGAAAAAGAATCTTTGCTTAGGAAAATTGAAACCGGTAAAGTTGCACCTAACGATCTGCTTGTGTCAAAACTTGAACATATCCTAAAAATTAAGCTGCTCGTTCCAGTATCCGAGGAAAAAACTCCGCCTAAAACTACAAAGGTGGCAAACGAGTTGACACTTGGAGACATTATACAGTTCGACAAGAAAAACAAAGGGAGCTGACACCTCGTAACGAAAGCAATAATAGTCCAAAGACGACTAAACCGTGAAGAATCAACTCTGCCTGAACTCAAACATCTGGCTGAATCCGCAGGGTACACGGTTGTAGGACAAATTGAACAAACACGGCGCCCTGATCCCCGCTATCAAATCGGCGCAGGCAAAGTTGAAGAACTTGTCAACTTAGTAAATGAGAAAGACGCAAAAAAAATAATTTTCGACAACAACCTAAAACCGCTGCAAGCTTATAACCTGGCTAAAGCCACAAAAGTTGAAGTAATAGACCGTTTTCAACTAATACTGGAAATTTTTACAAGGAGAGCCACGACAACCGAGGCCAAACTACAAATCCAACTGGCAATGCAGAAAAATGAACTTAAACACGCCAAAGAAAAAGTTCGCTTAACAAAAATGGGTGAACAGCCAGGATTCATGGGTCTAGGTGTTTACGAAGCTGAGGTTTACATTGACGCCATCAAACGGCAAATTCACACCATCCAGAAAAAACTCAAACGGGTTCGAGAAAAACGTGTTCTTCACCGTGACCGAAGAGCTGAACTAGGCTTTTCTTCCATAGCCCTCGCAGGATACACAAACGCGGGTAAAAGCTCGTTGTTTAACGCTTTAGCTGAACAAACTACACGTGTAGACAACGCTCTCTTTACCACACTTTCAACTACTACAAGACTCGTAGAATTCTCCAAACGGAGATTCTTGCTGACTGATACCGTAGGTTTCATTGATCGGTTGCCTCTATCTTTAATTGAAGCGTTCCACTCCACGCTGGAAGAGACAATATACTCTGACCTTATACTCTTAGTTGTAGATATAAGTGAACCACTGCAAATTATAGAGAAAAAAATCAAAACTTGCCACAAAACTATAGAACACATCGGCGCATCAAACGTGCCAGTAATAACCGTGTTCAACAAAATTGACAAACTAAGAGAAGACGAACTAAAACAAAAATTTGCCACCCTCAAAGAGACAACAAAAAACCCTATTTTAATTTCAGCTTTAACCAGAACAAACATAGACAATTTACGAAAAGAAATATTGAAAAAACTTGAAGGCTACATTCAAGCTTCTTTTTCTCTCCCACTTACAAACGAAGCCATGCCCCTCATTTCATGGGTTCACACCGAAGCAGATGTGAAAAAAACTGACTACAGCAATAACAACATCCAAATTGTTTTCGAAGCTACTCCTGAATTCGCTGAAAAAATTAAAAAACGCATAAATGAACTTAAAGGAAAATTCGAAACAAACCACCAGCTCAAAAACTAGAAGGCAGAATAATGCAAACACAAGTGGTCGTTTTACGTTGGGGACACCGTCCCCAAAGGGATGCTAGGCTTACTACCCATGTAGCTCTGGCGGCACGTGCTTTAGGCGCTACAGGATTTGTCCTGTCAGATATAGTGGACAACTCCCTCAAAAAGACAATGGAACAGGTTAAAGAGAACTGGGGTGGAAATTTCTCTTTTGAAATGGGCACACCATGGAAAAAAGTTGTCAAAGACTGGAAACAGAAAGGCGGAATAGTTGTACATCTGACTGCCTACGGAGAAAACATACAATCAAGCAATGTCCTCAATGAAATCCGTGCTCTCAAAAAAGACATCCTAATTTTAGTGGGTAGCCAAAAAGTTCCTGCTGCTTTCTATTCCGTGGATATTTCTGACTTCAACGTTGCCGTAGGCAACCAACCCCATTCTGAGTGTGCTGCGTTAGCCATCTTTTTGGATAGGCTTTTTGAGGGAAAAACCTTGGCGGCGCCATTTGAGAACGCCAAAAAGCGTATAGTCCCAAAAAAGCGAGGTAAACAAGTGGAGTAACATAATAATTTTGATGGGCGGCGCAGAAGAGTTTTATGCAACTACTATACATTATTTATACTGCTCAAGGAACTGGAATATGTTATCAACCATTGACGATGCAACTTTGATGAAAGTCGCAGTTTCTCTTGGCGAAGAAGAGGCTGTAAAACTTATCGAGTTTCTCAAGAACATAGATGAAATTACAGATGATGAAATAGCTAACAAAACCGGTATCAGGCTTAACTCAGTTCGTAAAATTCTATACAAACTTTATGACCACTCGCTTGTGAGTTTAAGGCGAACCCGCGACCCGAAAACTGGTTGGTTCATCTTTCACTGGAAACTCCAACCTGATCAACTAGAAGGTTTCATTTTAAGTCAAAAAAGAAGAGTTCTCGAGAAACTCTGCGTCAGGCTGGAATACGAGAGCACTCATGATTTTTACTATTGTAACACGCAGGGTTGCCGCAGAGTTACCTTTGAAGAAGCAGTAGAAGCCGTTTTTCACTGTAGTGCATGTGGTAAACCCTTAGTTCATTTTGAAAACGGGAAAATGACCAAGAAACTAGCCGAGAAAGTTGAGCAGCTCCGCAAGGAACTAGGTGAGTAACCTGCTTCCTACGCGAAAGGAAGCCCTGGAACTTCTCCGCAAAAATGGCTGTTCAAAAAATGTAATCGCGCATTGTGAAGCGGTAGCAAAGCTTGCTCGGGAAACGGCGGAGATCTGTAAAAAGAAAGGTTTGAAAGTTGACGTAGACCTCGTGGAAATTGGGGCTCTTTTACACGATGTAGGCAGATCAAAGACACATAGCATTCATCATGTTGTTGCAGGAGTGGAAATCGCAAAAAAAGCAGGTTTGCCTGACCCTGTAATTTCAATTATCAAGTGCCACGTTGGCGGTGGTATAACTGCCTCTGAAGCCGCAGAATTAGGCTGGCCTGCAGGCAGTTATGTTCCAACGACGTTAGAAGAGAAAATTGTTTCTTACGCTGATAAACTGGTTGAAACTTCTGAGCGTATTCCTATAGAAGCTACGATTAACAAGTTGCGAGCAGAAAAATTAGAAGCTGCTGCGGAAAGAGTTCAACTTATTCATGATGAAGTAACCAAATTGATTAGTGAAGAGCCATGACCAGAGTTACTTTGTTAACAAAACTTTACAGTTCTAATCAGCGATGTCTCATTGATGAAACGTTGCAAGTCCTCTTCGAAGGTTTAGATGTAAAAGTTGCAGTTGAAGTAGATAAAAATAGTTTTTGGGTTACTGTGTCTCTGACAGGAGAAGATGAAGCAATAGCCAAGAACATTTTGGCACGTGACATTGGTTTCTGCCCCTCAATAATAGAAAACATTATGCCATCTTCCACGTTGAAAGGCTTTGTTACTGATCTAAAAAACAGCAGCAAGGACTTACTTGTGGATGTTGGCGTTTACCAGCCAAAGCCTGTACTGGCAAATGTGCCACTGGAAAATCTGCAGGCTAAACTTGCAGAAGCAAACAGGTTTGCTCTTGATGAAATTGCTGACCTTTGGGGTATATGCGAAAATTTGCCCCTCAAAATAAAAGTGGTTAACGTTGATATTCTAAACCGCCGTATAAAAGCTGAATTGGCCACGGAGCAGATAGAGAAATACCTTTTTTGGCGCGACTCTCTGCTGGATAGATTACTTGTTTTTGGTGCTTCTCTGTCGCAGATTAAACTTGCCGTAACCCAAGCACTGCTCAACCGTGACATAATTGACATAGAATATTTAGGTATGTTTGAGCATGCGCTGGTTTGTAAACTGGGTACCGACGCTGCAGGGTTGATACCGCGACTTGGCAGAAGAATCAGAGCGGCAACTTTTACTGTTTTCAATCCAAGAAAAATATACGCTTTTTTTAACTCTTGCCTGACCTAACTTATTTTCTGAAACTGGCAACCAACTTTTTCTGCTGCCATAGCATCCCCCTCGGTGTTTCCGACAAACAGAACCGAGTCTATAGGCGTTTCTAGTTTTTTCGCAGCAATCCTGAGTTGTTCTGCCCTGTTTAGTGAATCTTCTCTGGTAGCAACAAAATCAAAGCACAACCTGTATTGATCAATGACGATTTTCACTATTGCTTTGCCCTGCATGGTTACTAGCGCTTTAGGTTTATCAGCATACTCGTAGTATAGACTTATTCCTTCTTTGTTGAGGGTGATTTTCTCTGCAACTTCCAATTCCGCGTTGTCCCATGCTCTAAAAATTTGCTCTTTGGTTTTTTTATCGAGTTTCGCTACCGTTTCAAGTAACGGGCGAATTTGTTCCTTCTCCATTATCTTGGAAAATGTTGCATACATTTTTTGGTAGTCAATGGGCAACTGGATGAGGGTTCCATCAAGGTCGAAGATGACTGCCTCAATCAACGATACATGGCTCCTAGAACTTTACCGTCTTTAACTAGTCTGCCTGGAGCATCCATATGCCTAACCCAATAAACATCGGCTGGTAAAATGTTATACTGTGGAATTTTAGGAATTTTTTCTTTGAATGCCAGTTTAACACATAAATACGGAATATTTGCTCCGTAGTCTTTTCGCAAAACCTTGCTGGCAAAAGAGAAAAAGAAGCTTGTCGTGAACATGCGGCCTGGGTTAATCTCTGTAACACATGGAACCCCCTGCGCGTTTCCCTTCAGATCCACAGACGCTATCCCTGTAAAATTAGGGTCAATTGAGAGCACGGCCTCTGTTCCAATTTTGTTGACTTCAGCGTCGTGGACAGTTTTCTGCACCGCAGGAGTGCCTGTTATCCCTGAGGGTGCCAAATACGCGTAAATGTACTCTAAGCGCTCCCGTGCCATCGACGTCACTAGTTCACCCTCTTTCCATATACTGTGAAATGCTATGTTCCTGCCTGGCAGATGCTCTTGCGCTATGAACTCCCAGTCAACTTTTCGAGCTTTCCAATAATTTATCCATGCTACAGCAGTTTCTTTATTGTCCGCAGGAGTGCTGCCCTTCCCACCAGCCCCTGTCCGAGCCCGAATCCAAATTGGGCTCCCGAACTCTTCAAATGCCTTTTCAATATCTGTTTCTTTTTTTACCTCCAAGGTGCGGGCAACAGGGATATTTTTCTTATGCCAGATTTTCGCTGATTCAAGTTTATCTTGGCAAGCTTTCACTGCCCTCTTGGAGGGCAAAAAGACAGGAGCGTTTAATTTTTCACGGTTTTCTGAAACTGCTTCTACTTCCACATCGGGTTGAGCATGGAGAAATCCAATTTTCTCTTTTGCTATAATGTCATTTAGTTCGTCAATATAAGCGGGGTCTTTTGCCCGTGGCACCACATAGGTTTTATCTGCAACTGACAGATGCACAAATAGCGAGTTAGCTTCGGTGCCGACGATGTATATTTCTTCTGGCGCCACCCTCAAGGATTGTGTAAAGTTTATACCAGCTGGGCCTCCTGCGCCTGTACAGAGAATACGTTTTTGTCTTTCCATAATTAAGACTCCATGTTTAACGAAACATTTGTGTAATGTGCTTGATATGGAACGGAACGGATTTATATTTATTCGCAATCAAACAAACTTAAAAATCACAAGCCCTTAATGAAAAAGGAAAAACACAGGGGCCGGTCGTCTAGCTTGGTTAGGACATTGGCTTTACGAGCCAAAGGTCGCCGGTTCAAGTCCGGCTCGGCCCACTCCTTTATTTTCAATCAATCTGTAGGGGAAGGAGGTCGCAGTACCAGAAACGATTTTCCCTCAACAAAATATCGCCCTTTTTGAACATTACAGGCTTTTTGAATATTGGTCCATCGTAGACGAAAGAATGAAATTCGCCGTTTTCTCCACAGGGATCCACGGTGGTCGGTAAATCCTCAAGGAACTGTCTGTTATATTTCCTACCAGAATATTCACTGCCAAGCACTTTTGAGTCAACCACTGTTATTATGGCTTTGAAGCCTAAATCCACAAAGGTGTGCGCGAGTTGACCCGTATCTTTTTTCCAAAGCGGGTATACACCTATCATATTTACCTTGGCAAGCAGGTTGTCACGGTACCTCTTTACGTCCTCTAAGAAAATGTCTCCATAAACCACTTTTTCAACCCCTCTGCTTTTGAACTTCTTTAGCTCCTCAACTAAGTTTGATTCATAATCAATGTCAGAGGCGCCTTTATTGAGAAGCATCACTTCCAGAGGCAACCCTAGAGCTTCGGCCTGCGCTTCAAGTAGCACGCGTCGCACTCCGTGGATGCTGACACGGTCATAATCCCGCGTAACAGTCGTCAATAAAGCTACAACCTCATAAGTTTGAGACTTCAAAATTTCATACAACGCAAAAGCGCTGTCCTTACCTCCACTCCAACCAACAACAACTTTCTCCATTGCCATGTTCTTCTCCTATGTATGGCGGGCCCGCTGGGATTTGAACCCAGGTTCTTCGGCTCCGGAGGCCGACGCCTTAATCCGTGCTCGGCTACAGGCCCAACGCTCAAACAACTCTTTTTCTCAATTTAAGTTAATCGCTACATATCTTGTATGAGTTCTTCGTTTATCCACCATGCTTTTTTCTTGCCGGCTTTTACGCCGCCGTAGTAGTCTATGATAGATTTACCGCATTGCTTCTTGGAGTTTTTCTGAATCTTCTGTAGTCGATTTAGTACGAGCCAACGATTGATTTTTAGGTAGCTTGCCAATTCAGGCGTGGTGCCACCCTTGTAATGTATGAGGTAATCCATGATTTTGTGGTCCAGTTCGTCGCTGCAAAACTTATAAGGGTTGACTTTTTGGTGCAAAAACGTGAGGAGCTCTAAGTCAGCGAGGCATTTACGGATATCTGCAAGTTGCTCTTCAAGTTTGCTCATCCGCTCCTCTAATTGTAAAATTTTGTCTGCCTTTGGAGTTTTTTGTAGTTTCTCCATTATGGCTTCCCGTATAAAATCGCTTCGATCTCCTTCAGGAACACGCAACAGCATCTCTTTGTAGACTTCTTCAGGAACTTTGGCTGTAACTACATGTAGATCAACCACCGCAACCACCTTACTAAGATGTATGCGCTTTTACTATTTCTTAATTTCTTCAGCACTGATCAATGGAATAAACCTTAAATGTTATTTCAGCCGGACATATGGATGGGTTGCTTGTGCCCAAAAAAACAACAATCTCTCTCATAAAATGTGACGTCGGCTCATTAGCCGGCCACCATGTTGTCCCCCGACCTCTTTTTAAGATTGCCCAAAAAAAACTCAGGGAAGCAGTAGAAAACGGCTTAATCAACAATTTTTATATATTTAACGCCGGAGACGACTTGGAACTTCTGTTAGCTCATGAGAAAGGCGAACGTAACCATATGATACACGAGCTAGCATGGAACACCTTCCGCGAAGCCGCCGACAAAGCTTTAACACTAAAGCTGTACGGCGCAGGGCAAGACCTTTTAAAAACCGCGTTCAGTGGCAACGTCTGTGGCATGGGTCCAGGCGTAGCAGAGATGGAGTTTGAGGAGCGCGGGGCCGATCCGATCGTCGTTTTTGCAGCGGACAAAACTAGCGCAGGCAGTTTCAACTATCCCCTGTTTCGTATGTTTGCCGACCCCATGAACACTGCAGGTCTCATAATTGACCCACATATGCTCTGCGGCTTCAAATTTGAAGTAGTAGACACCCTAGAAAACAAGGCTATTATGCTTAAATGTCCAGAGGAGATGTACGAGCTTCTTGCTTTGATAGGTACAGTTGGTCGATACGTAATCTCGCGCATATACCGCGCCGACGATAACCTCATATGTGCAGCAAGCAGTGTTTCCAAACTCTCCTTAATTGCAGGAAAATACGTTGGAAAAGACGATCCTGTTATGATAACACGCGCCCAACATGGGCTACCTGCAGTAGGAGAACTTCTGGCACCATTCATGCACACGTACTTTGTGCAGGGCTGGATGCGCGGTAGCCACTGGGGGCCTCTCATGCCTGTTGGACTTAAAGATTCTAAGTGCACCGCTTTTGACGGTCCACCAAGGATTGTGGCGCTAGGTTTCCAAGTGGCAAACGGCAAAATAGCCAGCGATGATGAGGGTAACCCAATGATTGCTGATTTATTTGATGACCCTGCCTTTGACGAAGCGCGGCGGGAGGCTGTTTTAAGCGGCACGGCACTACGGCGAATGGGAGAATTCGAGCCTGCCCGTTTGGGCTCTGAAGAGTTAGAATACACTTCTATGTCGCAAATTTTAGATAAACTAGGTAAACGCTTTATGCCTTTTCAGGAAGTAGTGTAACTCATGCGCCCAATCAGGGAAAAAGTACATCTATAATTAGGATTTCCTCCTCCTTTTCTTTTGCCAATTAATACTATTTTTCTTTGAACTCAACCGAACTTTTAATGTTTAAAGCTCCGATTTACGACAAGATGCTGAAACTACAAATGGCTATTAACAGCCACCATATGTTAAATCCCACAATTTCCAAATTTGAACCTTGCTTAGCAAAGCTTTAGTAGAATCAACAACACTTCTAAAGTTAAACGGTGCAACCATGAAGATTGCAGTTCTGGTTTATGAGTATCCACCAAAAATAGTGGGTGGGTTAGGAACTTACGCGGCTGAAATCACAAGGAAATTTGTTCTTACAGACCACGATGTTACAGTTTTCACCATGAATGACGATGAAGGCTCGATGCCTACTAGGGAAATTTGGCGTGGCATTGAAATTCATCGTCCTCTTCATCTGGATATCTCTGATTCTTTACCTGATGTAATCGCAGAGGACATACGGAAATGGGGTCGAGGTATTCATTTTTTTGGTAAACTTTTAGTTTACAACTACTTGACCGCAGCTAAACTGGTTAATGACCTCATCCGAAAAGAAGCAATGAACTACGACCTTGTGGTAGCTCATGATTGGCTTTCAGTTATGGGTGGTATTACTGTCAAAAAGGAAAGCGGTTTGCCTTTAGCTTTTCACGTGCACTCCACCGAGCAAGGTCGTACCTTGGGAAACGGTTCAAGTGTAGTTAGTAACATTGAGTTACGCGGAGGAAAATTTGCTGATATAGTTGTTACGGTTTCGTATGCAATGAAAGATGAGCTAATCCAGCTTGGTTTTCCTAGGGACAAAATTCACGTGAGCTATAACGGTGTTGACCCACAAAAATATGACCCTAGCAGCGTATCTGAAGAGCAAGCAAAGAAAATTAGGGAATACTATGGTTTGAAAGATGACGATTTTATGATTCTTTTCCTTGGTAGACTAGTGGGTGTGAAAGGCGTTGACAAACTCATAATGGCATTGCCTCATATTTTACCTAAGTTTCCCAAGGTTCGTTTAGTCATTGTGGGCGTGGGGGAACTTCAGGAATATCTGCAGAACCTTGTTCGAACAATTCGTATGGATGAGTATGTGCGGTTCCGCTTCGACTTTATTTCTGAAGAAGAACGCATTCTCCATTACGCCGCGTGTGACCTTGCAGTGTTTCCCAGTCTCTACGAACCCTTCGGCATCGTGGCTCTTGAGGCTATGGCAATGGAGAAGCCCGTCGTTGTGGGAGCAGCAGGTGTCAGTGGTATGCGCGAAATTGTGATCTGTTGTGGAGAAGATCAGTGTGGTTACCATGTTGACCCCAACAACCCATCAGATATTGCTTGGGGTATTATGAGTGCGTTGGAAAGTCCTGAACGCCGTAGGTGGCTCGGTAAAAACGGTCGGAAACGGGTTCTTGCTGAATTTACTTGGAGCCGAATTGCCGAGAAAACCTTAGAGTTATATGAGGGTGTACTTAAACGCTAAATATTCAGTGAAATGGTGAAACATGAACTCTAATTCTTCTATTTTACGTGGGAAAGTTGCACGGGAAGCGGCAACGTTACTGTATTCTGGTTTAGAAAAAGAGTACAAACAGGCAAAGTTGAAGGCTGCCGCTAATCTAGGTGTTCATGTTCTCCCCAAGAACATCGAAATCGCCATAGAACTAGACAATATTGCTGAGGAAAACGAGGGTATAAGTCGACTTGAGCGGCTTGTTGAAATGCGAATGGAAGCATTAAAGTTGATGAAGATTCTCAAAACTTATCGTCCTGTGCTGTTGGGGAGTGTTTGGCGTGGCACTATAAGGCGCGGAAGCGACATAGATATAGCTGTTTATGGAGACGACGTTGAAGTTACATCAATTCTTCGAGCGCAAAAAAATCTAATTGTTTTTCGCCTTGAGCATATGGTTGCGGAAGAGCAGGGAAAATCTTTGTCTTCGGTTCATATTCACCTTGTAACTTGGAAGAAGTACAACGCTGAAGTTGTTGTACGAGGAATCGAAGAAGTCGGCAAAAAACGTTTTTGTGAAACCTTCGGCGACGAAATCAGGGGACTCAACATCGCCCTACTCGAAAAGATCCTTAAAACTAACCCTCGTCAGCGTTTTGTTCCTTTTTGAAAACCCCTGTGTAGTGGCTGTTTTTGTGCAAAAAAGGACTTAAAGCTGTTCTACATAACAGGTATAGTTGCGGGTACTATTTGGAAACTGACAAAAAAGATCTTAAAAAAATGTTTCCCCATCTATTCGAGGAGCTCGAAGGCGGTCAAAACAAAATTTCTATAGACGCCGTGCGTAAAGACGCAGTTGCGGCTGAGGAAGCCCTGGCCAATGGGGAGGAAATTTTGCCCGACCCTGACAAATTCCGGCACTATAACCCAGATGTAATTGATTTTATTCGTAGATGCGACACAGAGAAGCAAGCGGAGGAAATAATCGCTTATATGGAAAAGCGTGGAGAATTAACTGAAACCAAGGCTTGTGAATTAAAAACTCAACTCAAAACAAAAGGGGTACGTAGTTTCGGCTCAAAAAAAGAAGATGACTACTATTTTAAAGAAAGTGGTATCTGTTAAAGCTAACTTAAGTTTTACAAGTTTTTATTAAGTGGCGGAAACTGTTTATTACTGCAACATGTAAAGTTTTATAGAGGAAAAAGACATGGGTTACAATGCTAGGTCTCAAATTCTTGAGACAATAATTATTGCGCTACGAAAGAAAGGCGTTACTATACCAGAAACTGTTTTGGGGGATTTGAAGGCTGCGCGTGTTTTATTAAAAGTCATGAGTGCAAGCCAAAAAGACCTTGGCGAGACTGCCCAAAAAATTGAAGAATACCTTGGAAGTGTAGAGGCTTACTTAATAACTGAAGCTCAAAAGAATTTTGCGGCAGAAAAAGTTGAAGAATGGCTCAGATTGCTAGAACAAGCAACTATCGACGAATGTGGTTGCACCCAAGTTGAATTAGACAAACCTAAAGAAGAAACCCGTTTCATGACAGGTGTACCACGCGACCAGAAGTGGATCCGTATTGAACCGATGCCAACTTTGCCGTTATATAAGTTGGAGGAGCTTGTAACTCAAACAAACCTAAGCTTCCGAGAAGAGCCAAATGGGCAATTAACTGTTTATGGGTCACCTGAAAATATCAAAATATTCGTCAAGAAACTAGCTGCCTTAACGAAAACAGGATAACTGCTTTCCTTTTTGGCATTATTTTTCTGGATACGAATCAAACCATTTTACGGAGGTTTTCCTGTAACGGGGGATCTCGTATTCAAACAGTGGCACTTTTTTCATGTACTACTCCTTAACTTCTCAGGCAAGTGTCTTGGTTATAACATTTATGAACATAAACTATGTAGCCTTATATAGCAATCTGTTGAAATGAAGAGTGAATCTGTCCTTGGTTGGCGACGGAGAAGCCGCTATTGTTTACTGGCTAGGCAGTAGCCTTTACCTAAACATCACTAACCAGTGTTCTAACCGTTGCTGGTTCTGTCTACGTAATTTCAAACAAGGCGTTGGCGGCTTTAATCTTAAACTGAAAACTGAACCAACTACTGCTGAAGTGATAACTGAATTGAAGCAAGTTTTAACAATGAGACGTTGGCGTGAAGTAGTTTTTACAGGGTTTGGCGAACCTACAGCAAGGTTGGATGTGCTGTTAGAGATTGCCGATTGGATCAAACATAATTGTGGAAGTTCTCTGATTATTCGGTTAGACACAAACGGTCATGGTTACGCTTTGAACATCGGCAGAAATGTAGCAGCTGAATTAAAAGCCGCAGGAGTTAGCAAAATCAGTGTTAGTTTGAATGGACATGATGCAACAACGTACAGTGAAAATTGTAGACCTGATTTCGAAGGAGCCTTTGAAGCTGTGTTGGATTTTGTAAATAAAGCCAAAGCCGCCGGATTAGAAGTAGAGATTTCTGCAGTTAGGATGCCTGAGGTAGATATAGAAAAAGTTAAAGCTTTAGCTGCCACATTAGGCGTGGCATTTAGAGTTAGAGATTATATCCAATGTTTTTGGTGAACTTACACACATTGACCATATGTCTTGCTGTATGCAGCTTCCCATTTTTGTGTCTTGCAGTAGAGCAGTGGGAGTTCTATATTTTTTGGTGCGAACTGTCTTTCATTGTTTGAGCCAACCGTTGAGTTTTTGAGTTGCTTTTAGGAGATAGCAACTCCTCGACAAGTTTGTATTGTCTTTGGTATATGTGGCAGTTTTTGCTGTGGAAAACAAGTTTCCCTGTTTCTAGTTCAAGGTCGCCGCGGCTGTTAATTTCCTTAACGAATGCCTCGTTAAAAAGCTGCAACCCTGCGATGTTAGCGGGTAATCCTGCGTAGGCATCCCAGCTTCGAAAGTAACATGTTAAGTGCATTTTGCCCTCAAGGATTTCTGTATCAATAAGGCTGAGGCAGGGTGGTTCGTGTTTTTTGTCTCGTACATATTTTTTGATATCCTCAGGTAACCTAATTACCATAGTTACTTGTCTGTCATGTTGCTCTTGCACATACCTTTGCACAGCTTCTTCTATCTGGTTAATAGGCGCGTTTAACCTGCTGCCATAGGTGTAAGTTTCTTCATCTTGTTTTTCACCACACCACAAATACTCCAAGGCATATCCTTGAACGTACCTTATGTCGCAGGGCGCTTTATCGCTGACTAGCGGTCTGTTTTCTGGATGAGCAATTTCGATTGTTATGTTCAGTTTCTTTGTTTCAGTTTCCTCTGAACCGAAACCAACTTTGAATGTGTCCCCTTCTTCCCAGATACGACTTAGTGCTTTAAACCACGCATCAGGGCAGTCAAACGCTGAGATTTTCACGTGTTTCACATGTTTCCGCCCCAGAATTTAAGGGTAGAAAATAGTGAGGTTTACAACAATATAAAATTGGTGTAAAAAATAAAATAGCAAATTTTTGAGTCTGCACAAAGAAAGAGAAGGGGCGTGCTCTCAGTAGGGCATGTCGCCCATACCACCCATGCCGCCCATTCCACCTGCTCCTGAGGGCATCGGCGGAGTTTTCCCGGCTGTGCCTTTTATGCTGATGAGGTCGTCGATTTTCAGAATCATGTTCGCAGCTTCAGTTGCTGACTTAATAACTTGCTGCTTTACCCGTAAGGGTTCAAGGACTGCTTGCTCAATCATGTTCACAATTTTGCCTGTAGTAACATCGATGCCAAAGTTTTTGTTGTCTGCATTTTCATGTTTTGCTCTTAGGTTTACCATGATGTCTATGGGGTCTAGACCTGCGTTTTCAGCTAGCGTTAGCGGGATGCCCTCAACCGCTTCAGCAAACGCTTCAACTGCAAGTTGTTCACGTCCGCCAACTTTAACTGCGTAAGCACGCAAGTTTTTGGCAACTTCCGCTTCAGGTGCTCCTCCGCCTGCAATAATTTTGCCATCCTCTATAGCATTGCGGATGACGCACAGCGCATCATGTAGTGAACGTTCTGCTTCGTCTATAACGTGATCTGAGCCACCTCGTATGACTATTGTTACGGCCTTGGGGTTCTTGCACTCACGCACATAGAGAAGTTTGTCGTCGCCAATCTTAACTTCTTCAACTTTTTTAGCGTTACCTAATGCTTCTGGAGTGAGGTCTTCAATACTGGCTAAGATTTTTCCGCCTGTGGCACGAGCAAGTTTTTCCATGTCGCTGCTGCTCACGCTTTTAACTGCAAGTACACCAGCTTTGGCTAAGAAATGCAA
>JAOAIX010000033.1 GCA_026414485.1 Candidatus Bathyarchaeota archaeon | reverse complement strand
CCTTAGGAGGGTGATGCTCTATCCGTCCTGAGCTACCCGCCCATGCGCTGCGTTGGCAGCGAGAAATATTTGTTGGCTTCAGATTTTAACTTGCCGCTTACTGGATGCAAAAAACTTAAACGTGTTGAACCGTGAAGTTTAGTGGCTGGTGCGGGGGTACCCGAGCCAGGTCTAAATAGGCGGCCAGATGCTTTAGTGCCTAGGATACGGGGGAGGACTTAAGATCCTCTGGCGCAGGCCTTCGTGGGTTCAAGTCCCACCCCCCGCACCATGGTGGTTTGGGTGCTTTTTGGTTGTGTTATTTTGTTGTCTGAAGGGGTTTGTCTTCTGTAATGTTTCATGTTTCGTAATATAGGTTAAATTTTAAAAGGGAGTTATGCCTTACCAGATAAAGGTTAATGTGTGGTGTGAGTTGGTGATGATGAAGAAAGTTGGAGATGAGGAGAAGGTTAGGCATATTCTTACTGACCCGAAGTTGTCGGCGATTAAGGCGATGCTGGAGAAGGAC
>JAOAIX010000032.1 GCA_026414485.1 Candidatus Bathyarchaeota archaeon | reverse complement strand
ACTTATAGCAAAGTATGGACCAGAGGGTGCGGCAAGACTTTGGAACGAAGTCCTTTATGATGCGATACAAAAAGACCAAGCTAAAAAGAGGTGATTAAATGGCTGGAGTGTTTAGCAATCAAAATAAAAACAATCAGCGAAAATCTGGCAGCGTGTTTAAAAATTATAAGCCTTCCAATAAAACGGAAGGCTTTGTTTCTGCTGAACCAAACAAGCCCAACCTGGCAGAATTAAACCGTGTTACTGATGAAGAAATGCAACAATACAAAGACTACACGCCGAAACGCAAATTTGAACCTTCTAGCCTTTTAAAATCTCCTTTGAGTAAAGATGATAGGGCAGATATAAAAGAAGGCTTAAGGCGTAATTTTAAGCCTACAGAAACAGAGAAAAAACAAAACATCGAAGAAATGAAGAAAGATAAATCTACGGCGTTTGCGTTAGGCTTAGCAGATGGGGCAACTCTCGGGCTTAACTCTAAACTACTTCAGGTAGCTACCAATAATAAAGAAGGTGTAAAGGACCTTGAAG
>JAOAIX010000031.1 GCA_026414485.1 Candidatus Bathyarchaeota archaeon | reverse complement strand
ACATCCTCAAGCCGACCAAAGAAACTCAAGTAATGCAAGTTGGCAAACGCGATTTGCGCATTATCGAAGCTTTGACGCAGGAGTTCTGCAAGCACTTCGGCGCAGATTACGAGGCGATAATGAAGTCTACGTTCTACAAAATAGTTCCTGTTTCCAAAAGACCCTATGGAAAACTATATGCTTAACGAGTGCCAGCCTCTATGGCTTAAATTTTAAGCTCTACAGTTTTCGTGCAGTTCTTTAACTTTTATTTTCCCAATACAATGATTAAGTATTGCAGTTATAATTTTTTTTCAGATAATCAATATGCCACTTTATGTTGCAAGGGTAAAAGTTTATATTTTCCGCTGGTTTTTGCTTATTTCCGATTGGTAAACGTTCTGGCTGTAAAAAGTGAGGTTGAAACTATATGGCGTATTTAACAACAACAGGTTCAGGCCAACCAGTTCTTATTCTCAAAGAAGGCACTTCCAGAAGCAGAGGCAGGGAAGCACAGCGAAGTAACATCATGGCTGCCCGTGTAATCGGCGAGGTGCTGAAGACTACTCTTGG
>JAOAIX010000030.1 GCA_026414485.1 Candidatus Bathyarchaeota archaeon | reverse complement strand
AACTTGGACATAAAACATCAGCTGGAAGTGATGAATTTAACAAGAAAACTAGTTACAAAAGAAAACATCGCCGCTGCAGTTGCAATCCACGACCTCAACCTAGCTTTCAGATACTGCGACAAAATTGTTATGCTAAAAAATGGAAAAGTTTATGCAGCCGGCAGTGCAAGCTCGGTTTTATCGCCCGAAATTCTACGTAGCGTTTACGGCGTTGAGGTAATAGTAAACCAAACCAACAATATACCCTACATCATACCAATTGCACCATTGCAATAGACGAAGAAGGCGTTCATATCAAAAGTAATAAAAGCCTCGGGCGGGATTTGAACCCGCGACCATTACCTTACCAAGGTAACGCCCCACCGGGCTAGGCTACCGAGGCGCTGCTTTGTATCTTCGTGAACAAAACGTGCGGTATGAAATAAAATGCTTACGGTGCGCGCTAAGGGTTAAATAAATATTAATGGGCAACGTATTTTCATTTTCCGAATGCTAAGCGGGCGGGGGTCTCCAAGTCTGGTCAAAGGAGCAGGGCTTAGGACCCTGTCGCGT
>JAOAIX010000002.1 GCA_026414485.1 Candidatus Bathyarchaeota archaeon | reverse complement strand
GTCAAAAAGTTTTGATTATCGACGATTTGCTCGCTACAGGTGGTACTGTCAAAGCTAATATAGACCTCGTTGAGAAGCTTGGTGGAAAAATTGTGGGTTTGGGCTTTTTAATTGAGCTGGAGTATCTTGCAGGTAGAAAAACCCTTGGTGACAAATACGAAATTTTCTCCCTGATAAAATATGCCAACACTAAAGGATGATCTTCTTTTCTTTTTTGATTTGTGAAACTATGCCTTCAACTGACTTGAGTGATTACCAGAAAAAAGACGCTTTTAGATGATTATTGCTGAAAGATGCGTTGACAACGCCTTTACAATTTTCACTTGCACAGTCTTGCCCAACAACTCTTTTTCTGAAACAACCGTTATCGGTTTGTAGGCAAAGTTTCGGCCAATCCATGAAGCTGGCACTTTTCCTTTCTCATTCACAAGAATTTCGCCTTTCCAACCGAGCCATTGTTGATTTTTCTCTAACGCGATTTTTTTAGCGAGTTGTGTCACAGTAACACTTCGCCGTTTAATTTCACTACGTTCAACAAACTCCTCCTTCATTTTTAGCGCGGCTGTTTTAGGTCTAGCAAAAAACTTGGAGACGTTCACAACGTCAGGTTTCACTTCCTCCAGAAGCTTCAGAGTTTTCTCAAATGCGTCAGTATTTTCGCTTGGAAACCCACAAATGACATCCGTACTTAATGTTATCTGCGGAAATGCCTTCTTAAACTGTGCAACAATATCTTTGAACTCTTTTGCTGTGTAAAATCGACGCATCTTTTTGAGAACAGCATCGTCGCCAGATTGCACAGGCAAATGCACAAACTTGTAAACTTTTTTGCTTCCAAACGCCTCAATAACCTGAGGCAAAATTGGTGCAACAATATTAGGCGTCATCATTCCTACTCGAATTCTGAAATCTCCTTCCAGGTGGCTTAATGTGTTTAGAAGCTCTGCAAGGTTCGTGCCTATATCTCTGCCGTAGCAAGCCGTGTCCTGGCTGGTAATCCAGAACTCTTTGCTTCCCAAAGCTAAATCCGTTTTTACCCTTTCTGCAATATCCTTTATTGGGTAACTTCGTAAACGGCCTCTTGCATGAATAACGCAGCAGTAAGCACAAGAACCCAAGCAACCGTAATTCACAGGAATTACGCTAACCACGGGATTTGTTTGAATTCGCGGTAAATCTAACGGAGGTTGAGTGGTTAAGGCATTCTCTAGAGCTACTACTTTTTCACCCTTTGCAACACGCGTTACAACTTCTACAATGCCTTTACCTATAGCCGGTCCCGCAACACCGTCAAAATGAACTTCTTGTAAGAGCCTTTCAAAACTGATCAGGGGTAAACAGCCTGTAACTACAAGTTTTCGTTCCTTCGGAACCCGTTTTAACGCGTCAATAATGCGGTTTTCTGTCGGACCCTTAACTGCACAACTATTGTAGATCACAACTTCTGCATCATTCTCGGAGTTTACAAGCGTAAAGCCTGCAGATGCTAAGCAACCTGCTAAGACTTCGCCGTCCGCCAAGTTAGAGCTACATCCAAAGTTGCGCAGAAAAACTTTCACTTCAACATCTCCTGCGTAAATTAGAAACATAAAGCAACCAATAAAAACTTGCAGGTTCCTTGCAGTTGTTTTATACAGGAATATGCAACGAGCTTCTTGCAAAGTTTATAAGCTTAGGAACAAACATGTTATAAACATATTTACATCATAATATATAGAAGTATAACCGACAACAGGGTTCTGTGTAGTTTACTGAGGGATAAGTCAGGATGAAGTTAATTACCTTGTACCTACCTGAGACGTATATTAAAGCTTTAGATCAACTTGTGGATGAATGCTTCTATCCCAATAGAGCTGAAGCAATCCGGGTTGCGATTCGTGATTTGATAAGCACCGAAGTCTGGAGGCGGAAGGGCGTTGACTAAACCTGCTCCTACTGTAGAAGACGCTCTGTTGAAGTGTCATGTAACCGTGACAGAAGCTGGTCAAGTAAGCCCCGTGGTAAGCGAAGTTGTGCCTAATGACGCCCTTGATCTCTGTGGTGAACACCTTAACATAGTTGTGTCTGATTCAAAAGGAAAACTCAAAGTTACAGTAGCTGAGACCAAACTCGATGGCGTGTCTGAGTTGGAGAAGACCTTGTCCAAACTGTATGACCTCGAAGTGCCTAGCCCCTCTGAAAAGCCTTCACACATAGATTTAGGTGTTGACCTCTATCAAATGGAAGAATATTAACCTCCTTTCTTTTTCCTTTTTTGTTTGTATTTTTGACTTTTGCCTTTGAATCTTTCTTTGGTTTTCTCTGTCTACAAAGTTTGTGCTTAAGGTTTTTTATTACGTAACCGCAATATTTTGGTACAATTAAAAAGGGTAACATTGCTATTCTTTTGATATGTAACACAGCAATTTTTCAGCGCGATAGCAAAATAAAATTTGTGCGAACGTGGCTTAAAAAATGTAAAGGAGAAGTGAGTTTTAGTTTAGAGGCGCTTTTTCTTTTTCTTTCTTTTTTTAGTCAAAAAGACAGCGGCAACGACGCCTATTATGATGACTGCTACTATGCCGGCAATTGGCAGAAGTAAAGAGGACAATGGTTCAGTAGAAGCGGTCACTGTCCAGCGGTTTGTTTCTGTTAGCTTCCATGTTTCGGTGCCTGTTTGATCAGGGAATTCTGTGTGGATAATGCGTTCTACGAAGACGCCTGTTATTTTGTCGATGTAGAGCGTTAATGTTTCTGTGCCTTCTGTGGTGTTGTAGAAGTCGATAACAGGATAACTAAAACTGACAAAGTTTGTTTCTCTTGGTCCACTGGCATAATTACGGGTTATCGTCTCGTTTATAATCGGTGAATCAGAGATACCTGCGTACAGTGGTTCGCCCGCTGTTAGATTAGCTTTACAAAAGCCTTGGTAGCCGTTCATAAAGTACATTTGGCGTGTTTCAATATCCATAACAACAAGAGAGTTAACTTCGGTGTCATTGTTGAAGTGCCAAATATTTGTGGCTGAAATGTTAGGGCCTATTACCGAGGAAATCATGACTTTGTAGTATGCGGTTTTGTTAATCTCCAAAAGGTAAGGAGGCGCCGTAGCACTAGCATTGGTGGTGCTCCATTGGCTCGTTAAGCTGAACGTAAAGTAATCTCCAACATTAACCCCTGCAAGAGGTGCTTCAGTTTGCGCGAAAACCTGCCCAAATAAACCAGTGCACACTAAGGCTAAAGCGGTTAGGGATAGAGTCAATTTCCTATTCATATGTGGTCACCCCTAATGGTTGACCTTGACTTTTATGGTTTTTCCCAAAACAGGCAAAAAAGGGTGGTGAAACAAAACTGGAATATTTAAGACAGCTATTTTAGAAATTCTTTCAAGTTTGTCAAGTAAGACATTACCTGATCAATTTTAGGCTCCGCCATATTCAATGCAAGTTGAACTGCCGTTCTAAGCTTTGCTGAAGGTGCAAGCTCCATAGTTGCCAATGTGTGGTCTAAATTTGTAAAAAGTTGTTCCCAAGGGATTTTGATACGTTGCCCTTTCAAGTTATAGAGCGTTAGCAGATAGGCACTGGTGCGGCTAAGACTGGCTTTAAACAGTTGCAAGATGCTCCTGATCTGTGTTGCCTCATATTCTTTTCCTGATAAGTAGTTGTTCAATAGAGCATAGTAGTTCTCCAGGTTGTGAATTTCAACTAGGAGATCTTGCTTTATCTTGTTTTCTGTTTCAGTTTGCATGCTGATCTAGCTGGATAGTGAGGAGGTTGAAGTAAATAAGACTTTATTTATAACTGGTGCAGGGGGTGGGATTTGAACCCACGAACCTCTACAGGATAGGCTCCTGAAGCCTACGCCTTTGACCATGCTCGGCGACCCCTGCTCTAAGTCATAGTTGCTGCCAACAAAAATAACACTTACTGATAAATACGTTATCCAAAAATTACATATTATTGCACCTTACAAAGGTTAAAGGCGTTTTTGTTTAAATAAAAAACCCAATGCTGAACATAGAGTATTCAATGAATTGATGGTAACTGAAAGTTTTCTTGTCCTTTATGGTTAATTCTGGGGATTGTAATTACAATTTTTGCGCCTTCGCCTTCTTTGCCTTTCTCTTGTATGTCCCACCCGTAAACTTCAATCATCTTCTTTATCAAGTATAAGCCGTAACCTGATGAGCCTGTGGTGCTGAACCCTTCAGTGAACAGTTTTTGTCTGTTTACATCCGTGATTCCTTTTCCGTTGTCTTCATAAATTAAATTTAGTGTCTCAGCATTTGGTCTTTCAAAGTAGACTCTGATTTTTGTAACGTACCCGCCATGTTTTATAGAGTTGTCTATGAGATTGTAAAATAGTTGCCTTAAGAACGAGTCGGCAAGCACGCGTAATCCATTACATTTGTTTATAACCTTTAATTTGTTTATCTGAGGGAAAAGCGTTAGGGCTTCTTCGATTTTTTGTCCCACGTCAATTAAACTTAACTTTTCCACACCAAGCTGTTCATACATTCTTGAGAAATCAAGAATATCCTCGATTTTTTTAATTGCTTGCTCAATCCGAGTTAGTCCATCTACAATATCTTTTTGGTCTGGGTGCTTGTTCTTAATCAAGTAGGCGTTTCCAGTGACGGTGCATAATTTGTTACGTACGTCATGGCGGGTTAAATTGCCAACTACTCGCAGTTTCTCATTTATCATTTTTACTTTGTCATGTTCTTCCTGTAGTTCTTTTTCTACTCTTTTGCGTTCAGAGATATCTCTTATAATGCCAACGACGTGAAATTTGTTATCAAGCTTTAGCGCCGAGAGGGAAAGTTCTATTGGAACCTTTGAGCCATCCTTTCTTAAACCTTCCAATTCGACGATTTTCCCGATAACTTCACCAACTCCGCTTTCTCTGAATTTGACAAAACTTTTTTCGAAAACAGGATAAAAAGCTGGAGATAAAAGCAGATGAAGATTTTTTCCTGTAACGTCGTTTGAAGTGTACCCGAATATTTTTTCAGCCGCTGGGTTCCAAAAGACAATTTTGCCTTCATCGTCAATCATTATTATTCCATCAATGGCAGAGTTGGTAATGGCCCTCAACTGTGCTTCTTTGTTCTGTAGAATGCTCCATGTCCGACTGTTATTTAGAGCTATGACGGCGTAATTGCCGAAGGCCATTGCAATGGATGCGTCTTCATCGGTGAAACCTGCCTGCTTATTAGCTAAACCGATTAATCCAACTGTTTTGCCGTCACCAATTAACGGTACAAACATAACGTTATCCAAGTTTACATGCCCTCTGGGTAAAAACTGTGTCCATTTGCCTATAGCAAAATTATTTTCATAAACTACCTTCTGCGTTTGGTAGGCTTTTTCTCGAAAACCACGAATAGGCATAGGCAAGTTGGGGTCAACTGTGCATCTGTATCCTCCTGAATCTAAAAAGAGAACCTCGTTTTCTTTTCCGTCAGCAGACAAAAGCGCAACATAACCTGCCGTGGCACCTATGAGGTTTTTACATGAGTTAAATATCGATCTAGCTACCTGTGCGAATTCATGTGTTTTTAAGATTGAGCTGGTGCATTCTAGTAGTGCTGCAATTTTCGCTTCATTTTTCTTCTGTTCAGTTATATCTTTCGCGATATGTATACACTTAATTAGTTCGCCTTTTTCGTTTAGGATCGGTGAAGTTGTTACAAGAAAAGTTATGCCCAATATAGAATCCACTATTTCGCCTGTGATAGTGGTTTTTTCACTAAATGTTGTTGTTGCGTGGCAACTTGGCCATGGTTTATCTGTACCATGGAAAATCTCGTAACAATATTTACCCAATAGTTCCTCAGGTTTCTTTTTGAAGAAGTCACAGGTTTTCTTGTTCACAAGAATAACACGCCGGCTGCTGTCCATCACAATCAATAAATCTCCAATACCATCTATAATGCTGCGAATTTCTTGCATTTGCCTTTTAGATTCTTTTTCTTTTACACGACTTTCGGTTAAATCAATGGCGATACCTCTAATTCCAGTTACCTTTCCCTCTGAAACAATTGGAATACTTTCAATTGCAACAGAAAAAACTGTTCCATCTTTCTTCCGAATTGTAAATTCACCACGGTTTGGACCAGTACCCCTCATTACTGAAATGGTATCTCTTTTGAGTCGTTCCACCTCCTCAGGAACTACCAGATCAAATACACAGATACCCTTTTCAAAATCTTCTTTAGTATATCCTGTAAGTTCAAAACCTCTCTTGTTCACATACGTCAGTTTACCCTGCAAGTCTACTTCAAAAATAACCTCTGGCAAAGAATCTGTTAATTCGCGAAAGCGAATTTCACTTTCTTTTAAAAGTATTTCCATGCGTTTTAGTTCAGTTATATCGTTATAAATCGCAACAATGTTTCCATTTGGGAGTTTATACACCCAATTCTCGCGCCATGACCCTGCACAACGCTTATCGCGGTAAAGTGCACATGGGTGATATGCCGCTTTCCCTGTGCGCCATACTTCTTGAAAAATTTGTAGAAGCCCAAGATCTCTAACTCCTGGAAATGCCTCAGTGACTCTTCTTCCAATTACATCTTTTTTGTGAATCTTTTCGATTCTTTCTGCCGCTTCATTTAGATCAACAAAGACAAAGTCTTTCCCATTTTCCACCGCCTTGTAGACTGCAACGCCACTAGGCATTCTAGAAAATAACTGTCTAAACTGTTCTTCACTTCTCAGAAATTCTCTACGGGCAGTAATAAACTCGTAGGCTTGTTTTATGCTCGCAATAAGTTCTTTATATACAGTTTCAGGGTCACCGTGCTTGTTAATGTATCTAAAAGCACCTAAGTTCAGCGCTTTAACAACTACTTCTTCACGTCCCTTTCCTGTGAAAACAATAAAAGGTGGTGGGTCAGCTTTTTTTCTAATTTCCGCAAGAAAATCCAAGCCTGATTTATAAGGCATTTCGTAATCCGAAATAATTACGTCATATGGCTTGGACTTCAGCTTTTTTAAAGCCTCGTCTACCGAGGAGGCGCTTCCAACGTTGATGTTGCCTTCCATTTCCAAGATGCTCTTAGTTACAGCTAAAGCGTCTGGCTCGTCATCTACATGTAAAACACGTATATTGTAACCCATATACGCCTCTCCCTCCAAACTTTTTACTTCTCCGTAAAGAGAACACTGTGCTTTTCAATTCAAGCCTTATTTCAGGATTACTTTAAATTATTGTTTTATCCAAATAACGATGTTTTATATTAATTTTTTTTATTCTAGTTATCACTGATGAACTTCTATTATAACCAATAAAAAATTAGGTTTTAACGTCTCCAAATGTGTAACTAACTTTTTAAACTAACTATTTACATTAACTACCAACTATCATAGGAATGATAATGCTTGGATATCGAGAAACGAATCGAACTAATATGCAGGTCTCCTGCAGAGGAAGTTTTAACTCCTGAGGGTCTTAGGAAGCTTCTCGAAGAAGAAGAGCACCCTATAGCTTACAATGGTTTTGAGCCATCAGGCCTAGTTCATTTGGGAACCGGCGTCATATGCGCCTACAAAATGAAGGACTTCATCGAAGCAGGAGTGCGTTTTAAAGCTTATTTGTCAACGTGGCATGCTTGGCTAAACAACAAGCTTGGCGGAGACTTAGCATTAATCCGGAAAGCTGCAGATCTGTTTCGTCATTCATGGATCGCTTTGGGAGTTCCAGCCGACAAAGTTGAATTCATATATTCTGACGAGCTCTACGATAACCTTGAGTTCTGGGCAAAAACAGTAAAAATCGCCAAAAACTTAACAATCGCCCGCACCACACGCACGCTGGAAATTGCGGGAAGAAAAGAAACAGAAGCTCACTACGTCAGCGACTTCCTCTACACGCCTATGCAGGTTGCAGACATTTTCCATCTTAATGTGAAAATCTGTCAGCTAGGCATGGATCAACGTAAAGCCAACGTTGTCGCACGCGAAATAGGCGAAAAAATCGGCTACTGGAAGCCCGTGTGCGTTCATCATCATCTGCTGCAGGGACTAGAAAAACCAAAGATTTGGCCAATTCCTGCAGGTCAAGAAAAAGAAGCGGTTGCTTCTGCCAAAATGAGCAAAAGCAAACCTGACACGTGCATCTTCATCTATGACACACCAGCTGAAATCAAACAGAAAATGTCGAAGGCTTTCTGCCCTGAGAAAACTGTGGCTTTTAACCCTATACTTGACATTTGCAGGTACATTATTTTCCGAGAAAACCCAATATTCACTATTGAACGCCCAGCTAAATTCGGAGGCACAGTACAGTTTGAAAGCTTCAACGAACTGGCAGAAGCGTACATATCAGGAAAAGTGCACCCAATGGATCTTAAAAACAGCGTTGCCGATCAACTTTCTGTTATACTGGAGCCTGTCCGAAAATATTTTGCGACAAACAAAGAAGCAGCTGACTGCCTAGAAACCATCCGTAAAGCTAAAATCACAAGGTAACTGTGCCTTGTCATGTAAGTTGAAGGAAAAACAAGAGAAACTCCAGCAAATTTTAGCAGCACTCATAGAGGAATCAGCAAAGGGTACGCCTATAATTGTAGAAGGTCAAAAAGATCTCCAAACTTTACGTAACCTCGGCGCGTATGGATCCATAATAACCGTTAAAACAGGCGGTAAATCCTTTATAGACGCCATATCTGAAATTCAGAAAACGCACGTTTCAGAAGCGATTCTCCTTTTGGATTTCGACCGACGCGGAAAAGAGGGAACAGCACGTCTAAAGCAAAACTTGGAATTCGCAAAAATCAAACCTAACCTCTGGTATTGGCAAACTCTTTCAGCATTAATTGGACGCGAAATTCATTGTATCGAAAGCCTCAACGGCTACCTCGACACTTTGAAAAGAAAAACCACATTGTGGCAAGCCAAAAAAGTTACAAACTTATTTTCATCCTTTGAACAATCAGCAATCGAATTTTACCAGTAAAATACTTTACCATAGTTTTTCCTAACAAGCTTTTTACCCCACCTAACGCAGAATCTAAACTAAAGGGAACATTATTGTCACTAACCAACTATGACAGAATGCATATAGGCTTTGACGACACCGACTCCACACGCCAAGGATGCACTACCTATATAGCGGCGCTTCTCGTCGCCGAGTTAGAGAAGTTTAAAGTGCATTTTCTAGATTACCCTAGCTTGGTTCGGTTGAATCCTAACGTCCCTTGGAAAACACGGGGTAACGGCGCTTTATGTCTACGCATCGCCTACCCTAAACACACAGAGGAGCAACTAAAAGAAAAAATTATTGATTTAATCGAGGAAAACTCTGATCTCAACTGGAAAGGTACAGACCCAGGCATCGTTTTCCTAAAACGCGTTAACGTGCCACCCGAACTCACCACATTTGCCAAACGAGCAACCACAAGCATAGTCACGCTCAAAGAAACTCTGCGACTTATCCGTAAATTCCACGCGGAAGCCCTAGGCTACAATACGCAACGCGGCATCATTGGAGCACTTGCAGCCATAGGCGAAACTTTCCTTGGGGACTACACTTATGAGTTGATCACATATCGCGTTTCAGAGAACCGCGGCACCAAACGGCAAGTCGACATCCCTTCAATTTTCCAAATGGACCAAGCATTGCAGCCGTACACATTTAACAATGTAGACTACGAAAAGAAACGCGTTATTATTACCCCCCGAGGTCCAGACCCGATTTTGTTTGGCATCAGAGGAGAAACACCAGAGATAGTAAAGAAGGCCTTCAGCATGGTTAAGGTGTTGGAGCCTGTCGAACGGTGGATGATTTTCCGTACCAACCAAGGAACTGACATGCATCTTACACGTGTCGGCGCATTGAAGGAGGTTCAACCTTATCATTCTGTAGTTGCAAAAGGGGTTGTGTCTCGTTCACCTATGGTGGTTCCTGTACGGCATGTTGTTTTCTCTATAAAAGATGATACAGGCGAAGTAGACTGTGCTGCTTATGAACCGACTGGCGATTTACGTAAAGTGGCGCGCCAACTTGTCGTTGGGGACGTGGTTGAGGTTTACGGTGCGGTACGAAAAGCCGCCGGTAAACCTTTAACAGTGAATCTTGAAAAAATCCATGTTTTACAATTAGCCCAAAAATTTTTGCCGCAGAATCCGACTTGTACAAAATGTGGCAAACGTTTGAAGTCTATGGGTAAAAGACAAGGGTTTAGATGTGAAAAATGTGGCTCCAGATATAACGGTGCTGTAAAAACTGAAATTGCCGTAACCCGCAGCTTAAATGTTGGGCTTTACGTAACTTCGACGCGTTCACAGAGACATTTAACTAAACCGCTCAGACGTTATGGATTGGAAAAAACCTGTGAAACTATGCAGAACATGATTGCCCAATGGCATTCCTGAACTTTGGTTTTGATTGGCGAAATGCTTTAAATTAGCGGCGGCTGTAACTCAAAGAGCAAAGAAATCACCCATCGTTATGAGGCTTTCAAATGAAGGAATTCCCAGCTGAAACTTACGCGCTTCCTTTCTTTAAACAGGAGGGGTTTATTCGAAAACAATGCCCAAAATGTGGCGAACATTTCTGGACACAAGATGCCAACCAAGAATACTGTGGCGAATCCAGCAGTGACGAATGCGGCTGCTACACCTTCCTGAAGGATCCGCCTACCAAAAAGAGGTTTACATTACCTGAAATGCGCGAGGCATTTTTATCATTTTTCGAGAAACAAGGTCACACACGCATTAAGCCCTACCCTGTAGTAGCCCGCTGGCGCAGCGACATCTACCTCACTCACGCCAGCATCATAGACTTTCAGCCCTACGTAACTGAAGGCATAGCGCCACCACCTGCAAACCCATTGGTTATTTCACAACCTTCAATAAGACTAACCGATATTTCAAACACCGGACCAACTTTTGGTAGACATTTAACAATTTTTGAAATGGGCGGTGCACACGCTTTCAATTACCCTGATAAAGAGATTTACTGGAAAGACGAAACCGTGCGTTATCATCACGAATTTGCTACTAAGGTTTTAGGGATAAAATCTGAAGAAGTTATCTACAAAGAGGGCGTTTGGGTTGGCGGCGGCAACGCCGGACCCGACGTCGAATGTATTGTGCGGGGTCTAGAAGTGGGCACATTAGTGTTTATGCAGTACAAAGTTGTTGGAGATGAATTTGTAGAGTTGCCCATACGTACAGTGGACACAGGCTACGGAATAGACCGATTTGCGTGGATCAGTCAGGGCGTGCCAAGCTGTTTCCAAGCTATATACGGCGATTTACTGGATAAAGTTTTGGATATGGCCAACATCGCCAAAGTTGATGACGAATTTCTATTTAGAATCGCCAAGTTTTCCGGTTTAGTTAGCGTAGATAAAATGGCAAACAGATTAGTTACGCGGCGGCGCGTTTCAGAGCTTTCAGGCATCGACTTAGCAACAATTGATAAAGTGCTCATTCCCATAGAAAATGCGTGGGCTGTGACTGACCACACCAAAACATTGAGTTTTATGCTCTCCGAAGGAGTAGTGCCGTCGAACATTCAAGAGGGTTATCTGGCACGGATGTTATTCCGCAGGGTTTACCGACTGCTACGCAACTTAAACATGAACATTGATAGGTTGTACGATATTGTGGAGTTGCAGGCAGACTATTGGGGCAAGGATTTTCCACAGATTAAGGCTATGCGAGACGAAATTGTTGAGATGCTAAAGGTTGAACAGGAGAAGTTCGAAGACACCTTGAAACGTGGAGAAGGCATAGTCAAACGCATCGCTGAAGATCTCAAAGGGAAAAATACGTGTAAAATTTCAGATGAAACTTTGTCAGAATTATATGACTCACATGGATTGCCCCCTGAAATCGTCAAAGAGTTCGCAGAGAAAGAAGGTATAAAAGTAGACATCCCTGAAAACTTTTTTTCGTTAGTTGCAAAACGCCATATGCAGGCAAATAAACTTGCCGAGGACGAGCAGACCCAGGTGGAACATTCATTAGCTTCCGCGGTTGAAGGACTGCCGCCAACCGAACAGTTGTACTACACCGATACGTACATGCGGGAATTTGAAGCCACAATCCTGAAAATCATAAACAATGAATTCATTGTGCTCAATCGCACCTGCTTTTACCCTGAAGGTGGAGGTCAACCTGCAGATCACGGCTACTTTGCCTATGACGGCGGTGTTCGTGCAGAGGTAGTAGACGTTCAGAAAATCGGCAAAGTCATATTACACAAAATCAAAACTGAGACCTTGCCTAAGATCGGCTCCACAGTGCAGGGTATTTTGGATTGGGAAAAACGCTATGCCCTCATGAAGGCCCATACAGGCACTCACCTAATTAACGGAGCAGCAAGACGAGTTTTAGGCGAGCATGTCTGGCAAGCGGGCACACAGAAAGGCGTAGAAACTACCCGTATCGACATATCACATTATCGGAGACTGACCCATGCAGAGGTTCACCGTATAGAAACTTTAGCCAACGAAGCTGTGTTGGCAAACATTTCCGTTGAGACAGCGTGGTTGCCAAGGAATGAGGCTGAAAGCCGATATGGTTTTAGACTGTACCAAGGTGGTGCTGTGCCTGGCAAAGACATACGTGTGGTGAAAACTGGCAATTGGGATGTTGAGGCATGTGCAGGAACACACTTGAGAAACACAGGTGAAATAGGTTACATCAAAATACGTAGCACTGAGCGTGTCCAAGACGGCGTAGAGCGTCTAGTTTACTCAGTTGGCATGCAAGCAGTTAAAGCGGTGCAAGCACAGGAACAATTGTTATGGACGGTTGCAGAAGTTTTGAATGCTCCGCTGGAGAAACTGGATAAAACAGCAGAGCGACTAGTCAAGGAGTTGCGAGACGCTAACCTGGAGAAACGTAGACTGCTCAAGGAGTTAGCTACCAAGGAAAGTGCGGTTGCCTCCGGCATAGGAACGGCGGACGTACAGGAGGAAATTGAGGGTGTGAAGCTGATCAAGCGGGACTTTGGGGAAGTTACAGACGTAAACCGTATGGTGCAGACGGCTAACGAAATTATAAAACGGAATAATGCGGTGGTAACGCTGTTTTATGGTGCAGATGGAAAAACAGCGAGAATCATGATTATGGCAGGGGACGTGGCAGTAGCTAAAGGGGTTAATGCTAGTGATGTTGTAAAGTTTGCAGCGCCCGTTTTCGGTGGTGGCGGTGGTGGACGACCTAATTTTGCGCAGGGCGGTGGAACCAAACTTGAAAAACTCAAGGAAGCAGTACAGGTGGCTGAGGAAACAATAAAACGCCAAATATCACACTAATCTCGTCTTTTCTCATCTAAAATTTTTCTATTTTCTATAAAACTTGCGGCGCTGTTACATTATTAGAAGATTTTTTTTAAGTTGAATCGTTAAACTGTTGGTGACGATAAATAAGTCAAACAGCAAAACGTGTTTCGCCAAAGCTCTCAAGCAGTTATTAGTTTAAAAAAATAGTAACTCAAGGTAAACAATCCCAATTACGGAAGCCTCCCAAAACGCTTTTACCAAACGGTTAGAGCTTAATCACAAGGTTCAGTTGAGGATTCACAGTTGCAGGAAAATTCTCAAAACGCTTTTGAATTGCTTGTCAAGCCCATTCGTAGACTCATCGAACAAAAGGGCTTCAAAAAACCTACTGAACCCCAGCAGAAAACAATACCAAAAATTCTTGAAGGGAAAAACATACTTCTCATTTCACCAACTGCAACTGGAAAAACTGAGGCAGCATTCCTGCCTGTTCTCAGTATGTTGCTCCAGGCCCCAAAAACACTAGGTATCAAAGTTCTCTACATCACGCCACTGAGGGCTCTTAACCGCGATATGCTGGAACGACTCGAATGGTGGTGCAACAACCTAGACATTAAACTTGCCGCGCGCCACGGGGACACAGACACCAAAGAACGTGAGCGTCAATCCAAAAGCCCACCAGACATACTCATAACAACCCCGGAAACATTACAAGCGATACTGTCAGGATGGATACTGCGGCAGCATGTGCAAAGCTTACGCTGGGTCATAATAGACGAAGTTCATGAGCTTTCCGACACAAAGCGTGGCAGTCAACTCTCTCTAGCACTGGAACGAATACGCCACCTCATAGGTGCAGACTTCCAGATGATTGGGTTATCAGCAACCATTGGTAGCCCAGACAAAGTTGCCCAATTTCTAGTCGGTAACCAACGCGCCGTAGAAATTATCCGTGTTCCAGTTGCCAAGATGGTTAAGCTACAAGTACTCTACCCCAAACCTGCCGAAGAAGACACCCAAATCGCGGCGCAACTCTTCACTCACCCAGAAGTAGCAGCTAGACTTCGTGTCATTCGTGATCTTATGAGCAAACACAAATCTGTACTGCTTTTTACTAATACCCGCTCCATTTCTGAAGTGCTTGCCAGTCGACTTAAAGTCTGGGACATAGATTTCCCAATAAGCATCCACCACGGCAGCCTCACCAAACATAGCCGTCTCGCAGCTGAAGCGGGGCTCAAACGTGGTGAACTCAAGGGTTTAATCGCCACCAGCAGCTTGGAGCTGGGTATAGATGTGGGTCGTATCGATCTCGTTATACAATATATGAGTCCACGGCAAGTGACAAGGCTTATTCAGCGAGTTGGCAGAGCAGGGCACACCTACGGAGACGTCGCGCAAGGCATAATCATAGGTATGGACAGCGATGATACCCTTGAAGCTCTTGTTATAGCTCGCCGAGCTCTCAAAGAACAAATGGAGCCTGTAGAAGTGCCGCCCAAGCCCTACGACGCCCTTACCCACCAAATCGCAGGTTTACTCCTCAAAACTAAAAGACTAAGCTTCAACCAAATCTTAGACGTCGCCAAAAACGCTTATCCATACCAAAACCTCACAATGGAAGATATAGAAAAAACCATCAAGTACATGCACAACCGCACCCCTCGCTTCGCTTGGGCAAGCTTCGAAGACAAAATCGTCCTCAAACCCTCACAACCCAAAGCCCTTTTCGAATACTACTTTGACAATCTCTCAATGATCCCTGAAGAAAAACAATTCCTAGTTATAGACGAAACCACTAGCACCTCTATAGGCGTACTCGACGAAGCTTTCATGGCAGAATACGGAAAAGCAGGTACCAAGTTTATCATCCGCGGCAGCCCATGGCAAATAATTCACACCACCGAAGACAAAGTTTACGTAAAACCAGTAAACGACCCCACAGGCGCAATCCCCAGCTGGATAGGCGAAGAAATACCCGTACCATACGAGGTGGCACAGGAAGTTGCACAAATCCGTAGCTTCGTAGAAGAAAAAACACATAGCGGACTCACACCAAAACAGCTCAGCGTACTACTCAGTGAAGAATACCCTGCAGACGTAGAAACCATACAACGTGCACTCTCTGAAACCATAGAACAGGTAAACCAAAAAATTCCAGTGCCCACACCCAACCGCATTTTATTAGAAGACTGGCAAGACTTCGTTATTATTCACGCCAACTTCGGCTCGCTCACAAACCGTGCCTTCGCCCAACTCATCGGCCAAGTTCTCTCTGACCAACTGGGTTTTAGCATTGTTGTACAACACGACCCCTACCGTATTTTCGTGCAAACCTTGGGGCGCGTCAATGCTGAACGTCTAAAACAAACACTAGAAGAGCTACAGAATATACCACAACAAAATATAATAGACACCTTAACGCGATCAACAATAAAAACTGGTCTTTTCAAACGGCGCATTATTCACGTTGCCCGCAGATTTGGTGCACTAAAAAAATGGGCCGACTTCAGCAACGTCAGCCTACAAAAGCTCATCACAAGTTTCGAGAATACGCCAATTTACGACGAAAGCGTTAAGGAAATTTTAACAAAGGATCTCAGCGTTGAAGGCTTGTTAACTGTTCTAAAAAAAATATGTAGCGGGGTCATTCAACTACATGTGGTGGACAATAACGGTAACGCAACCCCAATAGCACGCGTTGGCATAGAACACGTGGGAATGAAAACCGATTTAATTCCTCCAGAACGTATGCACGCTGTCTTGTTAGAATCTACTAAAGCAAGGCTACTCAACGAAACCAACAGTTTCGTCTGCACCAACTGCTGGGGTTACATCGAGACGCTCCGTGTAAAAGATCTGCCTGACAAACCAGCCTGTCCAAAGTGCAGTTCCCCAGCTCTGGGTCTTCTGAAATTAGAAGAAGCCAAAGTGCAGGTACTTATCGAAAAGAAAGGTCAAAAATTGACAAAAAACGAAGAAAAACTACAAAACATGGCATTCCAAACAGCCCAGATGATTGCACGATACGGTAAAAAAGCAGCCATAGCGTTAAGCGCACATAGGGTTAGGACAACAGACATTGCCGATGCACTCAAGACGGAAAATTCCAATGAATTCTACGAGTTAATTCTTGAGGCTGAACGCAAAGTGTTACACCAACACTTCAGGTAGTTTTAAAATAACCTCATTTCTACAACTCACGCTAATGTATTCCAAAATCAACGACAACATCCCAGAATAAGAGGATTGTCTGGGTCATGCACTTTAAATGTATACATTCAAGAGAAGCAAAATTCCCGTCGTCAATGAGGACCTCTACCCTCCAGTGTTGTGAAGAAACGCCCAATCCTTTATTTTGCAACTTGTGTAGAATCTCAACTCAAGCTTGTTGCACCCAACAACTCGCAGGCCCCTCAAACTTTGTTAACTGTAACGTTTCTGATATTTTGCCTCTTTAACGAGAGGGCTATGCGCACTTTTCCACTACCCCTAGTCATTTAAGCCTTCAACAATTTTTGTAGCTTCTTTTCGTGTAAGGGAATTATAACAATGAGGGATTCTCTCTTAAGACCACTATGTGCGCTTTCAAGTGATTAAAATAACTGCAATCGCCATGGACCATTATTATTTTTCCCTGGCTCAACATCTATTTATCCGCCCTCTCCTCAATAATTATGAGCTAATCTGTTTTTAAATAAAAATTTGCTGTTTTTATGAGCGACATCTCATAGGTGATAATCTTTATAAGAATTTGCAGATACTTATTGCGTTATCTTTAAGCTTAATTTAGATATTTGGTTTAAGGAGAACCTAATTCGTGCCTAATCTTTCAGAAGGACTTCGTCAATTATTTCCAATAGATCAGCTGACCAGCGAAGTCATAGTTGCCTTGCTAATGTTCGCTGTAACTGCAGCCATGGGTTTGACAGTTTATTATGTATTCAGCCGCTATTTTTCTAGGTGGGCACAAAAAACAAAAACAAATTTGGACGATGAGGTACTTAGAAGCATAAGAATAATGGTTGTTCTCCTGATAATAACTGTAGGCATCTATTATGCTTTAACTTCGCTGTCGCTTATATCGCCATACGAAGCTGAATTGGCCAAAATTTTTTCTGTTGTCCAAATTCTGCTTGTGGCCTTTGCTATAACCCGGGTGACAAATGTCCTAGTTGATTGGTATGCCTCTCGGCAAGTTGGTCAGCAAAGTGGAAAGAACAACCACCTTATGTTTATCCTAAAGAAAGCAATACAGTTAGTTGTCTACGTAATGGCATTCGTGGTGATTTTGTATGTCTTTGAAATAGACCTCTCAGGAGTTGTTGTTGGGTTAGGTGTTGGTGGCATCGCCATAGCATTAGCAGTACAAAACACATTAAGCGACGTATTTAGTGCCTTCTCCATCTACTTTGACCATCCATTCGAAATCGGAGACTTTGTTGTGATTGGTGAGCATAGCGGAACAGTAACCAACATAGGGGTTAAGTCTACCAGAATAAAACTTCTTCAAGGTGAAGAGTTAATAATTTCAAACAAGGAGCTTACATCGACACGTATTAGAAATTTTAGAAAACTTGAGAAAAGAAGGATAACTTTCACTTTAGGCGTAGTATATGGTACCCCCTCAGATAAATTGAGGCGAATTATAGAGATAGTTACCCAAATTATAAATAATATTGATGTAGCTGAGCTTGACCGTGTACATTTTGCTAAATTTGGTGACTTTAGTTTAATTTTTGAAGTAGTATATTACATGAAAGTGCCTGGCTACAGGGAATACATGGACACACAACAAAAAATTAACTTTGAAATTAAAGATGCCTTCGAAAAAGAAGGGATAGAAATGGCGTTCCCAACACAAACGCTTTATCTTAAAACAACCTCTGACACTGGTTCTCTCTTCCAGCAAAAAGAGTAGATTCAGCCAAAATAACGTTCTGTTTAAGCCTTTTTTTAGGTCACAAAAATTATGTTAACCAACATAGAAACACTTATATCTGTTTAGCGACGCCATTGACTCGGCAATTGATGTTGAACGCTTGGTTTACAAGGGGAAAGATGAATGGCCGAATCTCTATTTGCAGATTTACTGCTAAACTTAGTTGTTATAGGCGTCTCTTTCCTCGCTCTGAACTGGGCTAGCAACTTGGCAATAACTAACGCTCTAAAGGTTTCTACCATATCCCAACTTGGGAAAACCTCAGTAGGCTTCACATTAATTGCAATGTCTACAACTTTACCCGAATTAACAGTTGCCGTGATCGCAGCAACAACCGACGGCGCAGCCCTTTCGGTTGGTAACGTGTTAGGTTCAAACATTTTCAACATAAGCGGCATTATTGGCTTGTCCGCACTACTTATTTACCTTAGACCGCGAAAAAACAAAAATGAGAAACGTACCGAACTCAATGTTATCCCAAACCTTGCCAAATCTGAACTGAATAATATACACTTTGGTCTCTTCATATCCTCAGTAGTTCCAATGATCTTGATTTACATTGCCACTGCCACATGGGCAGTGGGGCTAATTCTTCTATTCATATTCAGTGGTTATATGTACAGCATGTCCAAAGTGCGTTTGCCCTCTGAAAGTGGTGAAGTTACTCCTGAAGAAAAAAAGAAATTGAAACGTTACATAGCTTTCACAATAGGTGGCGCGTTAGGAGTTGTTGCAAGCGCCAATTTTCTGGTAGATTCTGCTGTGGCTATAGCTGAGAGTGTAGGTGTACCTCAAACAGTTATCGGTGCAACTATAATCGCGTTCGGCACAAGTCTTCCTGAATTAACAGTCAGCTTGAAATCTGTATTGCGTGGTCACTCTGATTTAGCCTTCGGTAACCTTATTGGCGCGAGTTTCATTAACACTACTTTGATATTGGGAATAACCTTTTTTGTTCCACAGTTAGTCGGTCAGCCCCTAATTATGAACATGAACATCTTTCAAAACTTAGTTATTTTCTCAATTATTGTCAATTTGTTTTTCTGGTATTTCTTATCAAGAGAAAAAATAGGCTGGAAAGAGGGCGCAATATTTCTGTTCATCTATATGCTGTTTTTAGCAACAACACTAGGCTTTATTAATCCGACCTCAGCGGTGGCTTAACAGCAGAAAGATGCCTTTTCTTAATTACTCCATCCCTGATGAGAAATTGCACGTTTTGATTATATTTTGCTTACTTCATGATTCTCCAGTTACAAGGGCTTTCAATATTTATTGACACTAAAATGTCTAATATCGCTTTTTTAATTTAAGTTTTGTATGCGAATGTAATGGCAAATCTTTTATTCCCAATATAATAAGAAACCATAACCAAGTTACATTATGGAGGAAACTAAAAATGGCTAAATGTTCAAAATGTGGAACAGAAGTTTCAAAAGCAAAAAAGACTTGGAAGATGGCTGGACGACCAGATAAATCAGGCAAACGTATGCAACTTGAAATCGGTCTCTTCGAATGTCCAAAATGTAAGACTACATTCCGAGAAGTTTTAAGCAAAAAGAAAATCTAAGCAAAGCACTAACCTTCGGACACAGCTTCGCTTCTGAACTGGCGCCGTCAACGTTTGTTTACCTAAAAATTCCCTATCATTTTTTTGTTTGTACACCAGCGGTAAGTTTTAAAACATCAAAACCCACTTCAAACAAGAACTTATCAGCAAAAATCAGTTGGAAAGCCTCGTGACAAAGAAATTTAAGCAAATCTTAAAAAATGAATACCTCCAAACAGCCGTTTTGATATTTGCAATTTTACTTATAGTTTTAGGGTTTTTTGTAGCTGAAATCGCCGGGTTAATCCGTGTAGTTACCACTCCCAGTATGGCGATAGGTTATACGGGTCCGGGGCATGAATGGATGCACCCATTTGACAGAACCATACAAGTCGGTGATATAATAGTAATTCAACCAGTAAACGCTGCAGACCTAAACGCAGACTATCCTAACAGCGACATAATAGTTTACCATACTTACTCATCAGACACACCTATTGTCCACCGGATAGTGGCTAGAGAACAAATCAATGGAACATGGTACTTCTACACCAAAGGAGACGCTAACGGCTGGAACAAATGGCCTGCAACACCCAGCCCGGCAGAATACGACACATGGGCACCAAGTCCTATTCCGCAAAACATGATCATAGGCAAAGTCGTCATGCGTATACCTTGGGTTGGCAACATCGCCATTTTTATGCAAGGTCTCATTGGCGGAAACAATAGTCGCATAGCTATACCCCTAATCGTGGCTCTTATAATTATTCTCGTAATAGTTGAATTCATAATTCCTCTCTACAAACACAAAAAGACTTCTGTCAAACAGATGCCAAGCACAGGACAAACGTAGATGTATTTATAAAGAAAACCGATTTAATAAAGTGTATCTAGGGAGACGTTAATTCATTGACTAAAGTTAAAGCCACCATAAGCATCGAAAACGTTGTTGCTTCTGCTACTCTGAACCAGAAAGTCGATTTAAACGCGGTTGTAAAGGGCTACCCTGGCGTGGAATATCGTCCTGAACAGTTTCCTGGACTTGTTTTTCGACTAAAGCGACCGAAAACCGCTACTTTGATTTTTAATTCTGGAAAAATGGTTTGCACGGGGGCCAAATCTGAGAAGGAAGCCCGTCGAGCAGTTATTAAGGTTATTAAGGAACTAAAAAAAAGTGGAATAATAATTATAAGCAAACCCGAACTGAAGATACAAAACATTGTTTCTTCTGCAAGCCTAGGTGGATTGATTGATTTAGAAAAAGCTGCATACGTTCTTGGTAAAACAATGTATGAGCCTGAGCAGTTTCCAGGGCTGATCTACCGTATGGATGAGCCAAAAGTGGTAATTTTGCTGTTTGCCAGCGGTAAACTTGTTTGTACAGGTGCTAAAAAAGAAGAAGAAGTTTATGACGCAGTAGCTAAACTGCATCTGTTGCTGGAAACGCAAAACCTAATTTTTTATGATTAGCTATGAATTTTTAGTGTTTTTTGATTTGCTTTTTGATAATCTTCAAGTTTTCTTCATCAATGGCGCCCAATTCATACAGAGTATTTGCAATTTCACTGATTCTAAGAAGAGTGTGTAATTTTATTCCTTGTTTTTCTAGTTTTTCCTTACCTCCCTCTTCGCGATCTAAAAAGGCTACGGCGTCTGTAATTACCCCTCCCTCTGCACGTACGGCGTCTGCTGCTTTTTGTATTGTTACTCCTGTGGTTACCAAATCGTCAACAATTAAAACTCGGTCTCCTGATACCAAAATTCCTTCTACTCTTCTTTCTCTTCCTTGGTGCTTCGTTACTTGGCGAGAATAAAGAAAGGGTTTTTTTAAACTAAACGCAATTTGTGAAGCAAACGGTATGCCTGCTATGGGTATACCTGCGATTCTATCAAAGTTTTTAATTCCCACTTCGCTTATTATCATTTGTGCACAGGAGTGGCATATGTCTCGAAATACATCTGGGAAACTTGGGACAATCCGAAGATCAATATAGTAGGGGCTGATCTTGCCACTTGTAAGCTTAAAAATTCCAAATTGCAAGGCTCCAATTTTGTTGAGAATTTTTGCCATTTCCATTTTTTTGTTTTCTACCATGTCTTCTTTTCACCCTTTGAAACCTGATATATTTTTTCTATTTCAGGAATCAAACAAGTGGTTTTTGGCAATTCTCGTTTAAGCATTTCAGCAAACTTTTTCTGGTTAACCACAGAGTTTGAATGATACGGAACTGCTACTTTGGGTTTAGTTAACCACGCAATTTCAAAACCTGTTTCGGCTGATGCACCAGGCGCTATGCCTACTGTGCAGAACACAACATCTAACTGTTCCTTCTGTGCAATAGTAGCCATTTCTGGATAGGGTGCACTGTCAGAAGTGTGCCATATTTTGACGCCATCTTCACTTGTAATAATAAAAGTTAATGGGGTGGCTGCAGGGTGTTTCGCTTTTTCAGCTTTGATGGTTACCTCTCCAATTTTTGTTTGTTCACCCACTTGAATTTCTCTCAGTTTTTCTGAAGGAAGACTATTCTTTAAAGAACAATATGATGTTGAGTCGGCAAAAACAAGGCATGATGTTACTTTTTGAAGTTCCGCAACCAACCTTTGGTCAAGATGATCATAGTGTTCATGAGATATCAATATCGCATCAACTTGTGGAAAATTTCGCGGTTTTATCTCTACAGGGTCTATAAGCAGGGTTTTTGAAGGTGTTTTTAAGAGTAAACCTGCATAATTATTGAGCCATACAAAAAATACCGTGTTTTTATCAGGAACTTTGACTAACATGCCTAATCCCCCTATCTAAATACTATGAAGGGCACTTTTAAAGAATCTTTTGTTGCTATTGCAGTCTAAGCACTCTTATTGTTGCTACCGCTGGTACATCCATTCTAGATAATCATTAGTGGTATCAAAAAATTGATCCATGTAATCGCTGAATACGCGATAAACATGTATGTCATTTCCAAGAGAGGGGCGCCAAATATTCATCCAGTTGTAAATCTCAGTGGATGCGCTGTTCAACGCAATTTGACCTAGTGTATCATGGCTGAAGTAGTCTCGTATCGGGTCCAGAATGACAAGTTTGCCTTGAGTAAATGGAACTTGAACAGCTACGTGTCCTGCAGTGCTACCAGTTATCCAGATGCATTCAACAGTGTACCTATAGCTACTGTTGCCGTCGAAGAAGTAAGCGCGTATAATGGACGTCAAAAGTACCGCTATGTCTTCACAGTCACCCATTCCTAACGCCAACGTTTCATTAGGGTACTGAATCATTTGGTTAGTTTGACGTAAACCTTTTGTTTTCACATCTGTGATGTCATAGGGTAAAATGGGATACAACCCATCTTCGCGGTACTTGATGTTATTGTCGACCCAATCATATATTGATTTGATGTCTTTCCACATTACGTTTGGATCGGTAACATTTCCTCTTTTTCCTGTAATATTATAGACGAGACTTAACACAGCGGGATCTGAGGGAACAATAAACTTAGCCACGTTTCCTCGCATAAGCCTTTGATCAGTTAAGGTGCGCAATTCATTATAATTCGCCATAACCTTATCATATTTTATCCTCAAACTGTTGTAGAGATTCTGCAACGCTTCCAACCTGTCCAAATACGACTCGTTTTCTGTTCCTGTACCTCCTGGATTAGGCACTATAGAAGGCGGCTCCATTAGTACGCGTGTATAATTCCATTCAAGAGAACTGTAATTGCCTAAAAGCCAATAATACATCTGTTGAAGTGTTGAATACTCCTCTTTCAGCTTAGCCAAATTATCGGTTAAAGTGGCATTTCTGCTGTTTGTCGAATACCAACTTAAAAGAGAAACTGACAACAAAATCGCCATTGTCACGAGTGTAAAGAGCGTCACCGTGAACTTTTTCATTAAGCCGTGCCTCTTAACAATTAGGCTCATCTAGCGTTTTTATATGTTATGAAGAGAATGAGTAAATAGTTTTTGTATTTTTAGCAATTGGCTTTCTTGTAGATATTAAGACGATTGAAGTACGCGTCCTTTTGTGTATGGAATAAACTCTCTGATGTCCTCTATAGACACTTTACCTAGTTTGTCACTTTGGTCTTTTGGCAACTTACACATTAATTCTCTCAAAACTTTACTCAACAAATCTTTACCCGTCTGGTCTCCAGGCACTAGCACTAGAAAAGCCTTAGCTTTAGCTTTTACTGCATCTACAGCTCCTCCAAAGAAGTCTAGTTTGCCGTTATTCTCAATTATACCCACCGCGACCCGTAGTGGTGTGCTTCGCATCCAGTTCCGTTTGCCTATTACTGCAAAAGCTCCATGAGGAACAAACTCGCCTGACACGCTGCTCTTTCTGAGTTGATCTGGTTTTACCCAGTAGACATCGGCTGAGCCCATTCCTTCACGCCAAGCTCTTGAAAAAGAGGCTGCGTATTCTCCTGCTTCCTTCAAAGTTTGCTCGCCAAGATCTTTGCCTTCTGTTTTGACTACAACAAACGGCGAACCCACAATTTCAGCATGAAACACCACGTCATGAGGAGCTGTGTACTTCTTTACAAGTACCTCGTTGCTAACGACATCTTTGCCCGCAACCACCAAGAAGCCTTCTGAAGATCTGAACCATCTGAATTTTTCGTACCATTCTTTGCTCTCCACGCGACGTTTACTGAGTGCTTCTAAAGCTTCTGCGGGTTTAAGATTTTTTAATCGCTCAGCTTCACTCAACCCCGCCTGTATCTCTGTCAACCGCGTTTTTGACTGTGCTAGTGCCGCTAATGCTCCTGCGCCTTTCTGTTTTGCTTTTTTTCCTCGCTCGTAAAACTCGGCGGCATTCTCAAACAACGTTTTACGCAGACTCAAGCTAAACTTCAAATCATCAACGACGACATTTATGGCAAGGTTCCGGACGTCGAAAGAATCAAAAAAAATAGAAGGTACCTTTCCTGCATGTTTTTCCGTCAGAATTTTTGTGATAGCAGTATTCCAATTTTTGTTTTCGAACTTCGCCTTAGAAAAAAGATCTAATAATATTTGAAGTTCTTTTGAGTGAGCATAGATAGCGTCGCCTATTTTCTTTTCTATTTCTGCGTTTTTTTCAGCTTCAGTCACTATCTGTTGTTGCTCAGCTATAATGCGTTTTATTTTTTCTTCCTCTCGTTTAAGATCGGCAGTTTGAATTTGTGCCCTTGCTTTTTCTATGGTCGTTGTTTTAGCGTAAAACTCGTCAAGTGCAGCTTGAAAACTTGGAAATAACTGAACTTTTGCGTCTTCGTAGCGCTTTAGTTTGAAGGGTACCGCATCCAAAAAAGCATCTTCATCACCAATAACTATGCAGGCTTCAAGTTTCCTCAGTAAAAGCGGTGAAAGTAAACTCTGCAGTGCCTCAAAGACTGCTTTTACTTCGTCTTCTACTAATAAATTACCTGCTTTCCGTTTGTCTATTCTGGCTCGGAGCAACAATTCTTCTGCATAGACACCTCCAATTCCTAAAAACCGAGCCAGAGTGCGTACAACCTCAACATCGCCAGACTTTCTGAGGGCTTCTGCTATTTCGTGTATGTTGACTTTAAAGGGGTTTTTCCCACTTGATGGCGGTAGCTCAAAAACTGCGCCGCGCAGAATGTTCCGATCACGCATTCGCTTGTAAACCATAGCTTGCAGAATCTCGCCTTTTTCGTTGACCAAAATCACGTTGCCTTCACCAAAAAGCTCTATTACCAGTTTCATTACGCCTTGTTGCGTCTTGAACGAAAGAGATACCAACCGTTCAAACTCGTATTGCTCAATGTTTACTAGCCACGCGCCGCGAAGATACTTGCGTAGCGCCATGCAAAATGCTGGGGGATTGCTTGGGTTATCCAGGGAGTAATTTGTAAGGTGAATTCTTCGCCCAGCTTCAAAAACTAGTAGGATGGGTGATTTATCAGTTTTATGTAATTTAAAAGTGAAAGTTTTGGCATCTGTCTGGTAGATGTTGTTCACTCTTGAATCCAAGATTTCCTGTTTTAGCTCTATTAGTACCGAGGCAACGTCAAAGCTAGTGAATTCTTTTTTGAGCAATTAGCTTCACCCGACTTGCATAATAATAGATCTTGAAACCTATAAATTAGGCTCGGCATTGATTCAGGTAGCAATTAAATTCTAATTAAAATCGTTATTTTAAGGTCATTTCAAGTGCTTTTAAATGCGGTGTATACTTGACTTGATATAGAACGGTGGTTAAGTTTTTATCAAAAGTGGTGCATAGCAAAGTGCCGACAATGATAAACGGTGAATGGCTTGTTTGTTATTTTAAGTGTTTTTGCCATAAACAATCAGAAAAGTTTAATGTAGTAGGCAACTTTTTAAATGTAGTTCTGAAATATACCATAACAGGTTAGAAGAACTTGGATATCCTCACAAAAATATATTGGCTCAGAGTAGCGTTGGGAGGGATTGCAGGCTTAGTAAGTGCTGCCCTTCCAGTTGTTGCTCAAAGTGTTACGGGAAATTCCGTTTTGGCTCAGATGAGTGAGCTTAACACCCTATTGAACAGTATAACTATTGCTTTGCTTATCTATTTGGTTTCATTTTATTTGTTGAAAGCTAAGTATGTAGCAAAAATTGAGAAGCCCTCAAAAATTATGAGTATGGGTATATTCATTTACTTCTTTACTTGGCTAGTCGTTATGGTTCTGACATTAAGCGTCATAATTGGGCCAATACCTGCAACGTAACCGTATAAACTGGCTGATTATTCTTTTTCAGCGTTATCTAATTTCTCTTTTAGAAAATTGGCTATCGTAGCTTGGCTTTTGTCTGTTCTCAACGTTTCTAACTGCGTTTTTTCAGGTGCTGCAGCTTCAGCGTTAGCGGTTTGTGGTGCTGAAATTTCAAGACGGACGAGGACACGCATGCAGTCTGCCCAAGCTGAGAAGTACCCACGATCAAAATCTCCATGTAGACTGTTTCGTGTATGATCTAAAAATTCTCTTCGATAAGCGTGTAGAGTGGTTTTGTCGAATAGGTCTAATTTGGAAAAGAAGGAGTAGCTATCGTTGTTTTTCTGGGCAAGGTAAATACCATATAGAGCTCGGAAGTAGCCTCTGTTCCACTCGGTTTTGGGCATTGCCTGTTTTATATTTTCTAGTTCGCGTTCGCTTTCTGTGAATTGCCGGTTGGCGATGAGCTGGAAATATCTACTTACTAAAGCTTGTGGCACGGGCATTTTTATCGACCGCGACTTTTCGCTGCTTTTTCTTCTTCAGTGACGTCTTCTATTCCATTTTCTGTTACTTTAAGTATTTCCTCCCCTTCAGGCAAATAGGGGCTTGAGACTAACCGTGCAATTCGAACTTGGCCGTGAGATGCTCGTCTGAGGTAGATGCGAGTGTGGCTTGTGTGCCCCACTATGTGGCCTCCAATGGGGTGGGTGACGTCGCCGAAGAATTGGTCAGGTTTTGCCATGACTTGGTTGGTTACGACGGCTACGGTGTTGAAAGCTCTTGCGAGTGCGATGAGTTTGTGCATATGTTTGTTTAGTTTTTGTTGGCGTGTAGCAAGCATTTCGCGTCCTATGTATTCGCTTCTGAAATGCGCTGTCAAAGAGTCTATGACGATTAGTTTGATGTTATTTGTTTTGATTATTTCGTCGGCGTTTTCTAAAAGGAACATCTGGTGGTCTGAAGTGTAGGCTTCAGCATAAATTATGTTTTTTACTACTTGCTCAGGATCAAGCCCCAAGTGCTTAGCCATTTGTACGATTCGTTCTAACCTAAAGGTGTTTTCTGTGTCGACGTAAAGTGCACCACCATTTAGACCTCCGCGTTCAGGTGGAAGTTGTACATTTACGCAGAGTTGATGACAAAATTGGCTTTTTCCACTGCCATATTCACCATAGAACTCGGTTATGGTTTGGGTTTCTAAGCCGCCGTTAATCATCCTGTCTACTGCTTTGCTGCCCGTTGTTAGACGTTGAACGGTTTGGCGCATCCTATAGAGTTCGTCTGCACGTATAAAATTAACACCTATGGCTGAGCGTGCAGCTTCTATAATCTGGAAAGCTTTTTTTTCGCTGACTCCTACAGGCTCGAGTTCGCGTGCAGTAGCCATAGCCAATGATTCGACTGTGTGATATCCTAAATCGCGTAATTTTTGTGAGGTAGCAGGTCCAACTCCTGGCAGGTCTTCTATAAACGAGTACTTTGGCTTTTTGGATTCCTGCTCTTTTTCTGTGCCCTTTTCGTTTATTTGGTCTTCTTGGTTAGTTGAATCTTCACTCATGGTGTTCCCTTTATTTTGAGTTGCGATTTGTGGGTTAAATGGAGTTAAGCTCTATTTAAAACACACGAAGGTTGTACTATTTTGTTCTGTGGAGGGTTAGGTTAAAGTGATTGCGCTTGCCTGGAAGGTATAAGTACAATTTATTGGTATTATGGGAAGTGTTGTGGAGGTTTGATGTTGCGGCAGGACAAAGTTGTAGAGGAAGTGGCTTTTGAACTTGTGCGCCAAGCAGTTATTTTTCTACCTCAGGATGTTAAAGCTGCTCTGCAGCGGGCATATACAGAAGAAACTAGTGAGGTAGCCAGAACGCAGTTGCAGACTATTTTAGACAATGTCGCCTTGGCAGAAAAAAAGAAAGTACCTATTTGTCAAGACACAGGAAATTTGGTATTTTTTGTTAAAGTAGGCGCAGAGTTTGAAGGCATAGATTGCGTAGAGAACGCATTATTAGCAGCTGTTCGTAGAGCCACTGTTGAAGTTCCGCTTAGACCTAACGCTGTTCACCCGTTTACACAGAAAAATAGTGGTGATAACACAGGCAGAGGTTTACCTGAGATCCATTGGGAACTGGTTTCAGGCAAAACTTTGGCGCTTTCAGTGCTGGTAAAAGGTGGTGGTTCAGAGAATTTTTCAGTTTTAGGCCTGCTCAACCCAGCCGAAGGCTTATCTGCGTTGAAGCGGTTTGTGGTTGACGCAGTAATTCGCGCTGGTGCACAGCCTTGCCCACCGACTATTTTAGGTGTAGGCGTTGGAGGTAGCGCAGAATTAGCGTTACACTTGGCTAAAAAAGCCTTGCTAAAGCCTTTGGGTGAACCAAATGAAGATGAATCTCTTGATTGTTTGGAGCAGGAGCTTTTGGAAGCAGCTAATCTGACCGGCATCGGTCCGATGGGGATGGGTGGAAGGACCACTGTTCTGGGCGTACACCTTGATTATGCGTTTCGACATCCTGCGTCTTTTCCCGTAGCGGTTATGTTTAATTGCTGGGCTGCAAGGCATGCCTCTGCTAGAATTGAAGTTGATGGATCTGTTAAATATTTGACACATACAAAGTAGCGTTGGTGAGAGCGTTTGGCAAAGTATGATTTGGCAACTCCTCTTTCAGAAACTCAGATTCGTGAGCTCAAAGTGTATGATGTAGTTTATCTTTCAGGCTTAGTTGTGACTGCACGCGATCAAGCCCATCTACGGGCTTTGGATTTTTTTAAAGAGAATAAACAGTTGTCTATAAATCTGGAGGGGTTGGCTGTTTTTCACTGTGGTCCTGTTTTGAAAAAGGACGATAACCAATGGGTCGTAGTTGCAGCGGGACCCACAACGAGCACCCGTATGGAAGGAGTTGAAGCAGAGTTTATCGCAGGTTCAAAAGTACGTATGGTCATAGGCAAAGGAGGTATGGGTCAACGTACAGCCGAAGCTATGGTTAAGTTTGGTGCTGTTTACTGTGCTTTTACTGGTGGCGCTGCAGTTTTAGCTGCTCAAGCAGTTAAACGGGTTTTAGGTGTACAGTGGTTAGATTTAGGTGAGCCGGAAGCTATGTGGCAATTTGAGGTAGACAAGTTTGGTCCACTGGTGGTTGCGATTGATACTCATGGAGGCAACCTATTTTCAGATATTGCCCAAAAGGTTGAATTTAACCGCCAAATTATTAGCCAGAAACTTAATTGCAAACTTTAACTTTTAGATTGTTGCCCATTTTATCTCTGTAACGCCGTTTTCAGCTGCAGTACACACGTCTTTATCCTTTTTGGCTGTGTCTTATGAGTTGAAAAATGACGCCTTCGTGGAATACAATACATTGATGTGATTTTAAAAGTTAATGAGTGGTTTTTAATAGGGGAAGTTTTGGATTTTGCCTTTTTCTTCCACTAGTGGAAGTGCTGTACTTAGTTCTCTGAAGTACTTAAGAACAGTAATGCCTTTTTGCGTGTTTGCGTAGACTGTTCTGTTTTTTCCGATGGTTCGTTCTTCTATGAGTCCTTGTTTTATGAGGAAGTCTAGGTACTCTTTTAGTACGCTGCAGTTAACGTTGGCTTTATACATTATGTGGGTAAGCTTCAGCGGGCCACGGTGCGCCAGCACCTTCAGAATATCAATATACATCTCAAGCTTAGAGCGTCTCATTTTCCCACGGCGATTCTTCGGCGTCTCATTTTTTATTTTTTTAGGTATATAGCTTTTATGTATTAAATCTCCATGGTTTTTCTGCGGTTTGAACTTTAACTTTAGATGTTTTTTTGAATTTTGTTTAACACATTTAACCTATTTTCAAACGCGGTAACCATGTCATCTATCAATATTTTTTGTAAATCTGTCGAAAGTACCTTGATTTTATCAGCAAATACTGCTGCCATTTGAGTTTCAAGCGTTGTTCTACCATCACATAAGCTGTTTGGTTTCAAAGTATTTCATCCACCTTTTTTATGTGACATACTAAAGGGCTAGTCATTTAACTAACTTGTGAAAGCCAGATATTGACTTAAAATTCAGTTTAAAAGACAGACAAAGTTATTATAGAAAAAAAGACTTTACCTTTTTTTATGCATTGTAATAAGAGCGGCTTTTTGTTTGTGGCTGAGCTTTTTAATAATTTTTTCTCGACGCATTGCCTCAGTTCTGGAGGTGAACTGCTCAATGTAAACAATTTCTTGTGGAGGATGCATTTTTGTGTATCTTGCGCCCTTACCGTTTAAATGCAGCTTAAGTCTTTTGGCAACATTTTTCGTATAGCCCGTGTAGAAGCTACCGTTATTACATAAAATGATGTATACATAATAGTTCATTGGATAATACTCAGCCTTTGTACAATTAAATGAGGTATCTATCTAACTTTTCAATACCTTTAGTGAGATAACGACGACGCTTAGCCTGTTTTGTAATAGGCTCTTCTTTAAGGGTGAATATGACACCTTTATGTAAGGCGCGTTTCATGTAGGTAGTAGGATCCATTGCTTGAACAGTAGTTCGATCTACATCAATTACGTAAATCTCATGTATCCGCGCGTTTTTGATTTCTTCTTCAGTTACTGGTGGATTTTGATAATACCAATCGCACAGATTTTTTATCTCTTCTATACCTTGGGGTGTTCTTTTCTTTGGCGGTAAAGTAAGAACTCTCGGCAAGGGTAAGATATAATGCGGTGGAACACCTATAGCGAATTTGCCTGAAAAACAGCTATAACGAATTATTTTACTGGCTAGGCGCGCGTAAGTATAAGTTAGAGGATCCATTGCATGCTCAGGTGGAATATAACCTGTTTCAATTTCCACAATTAGATTACCATAACCTTTTATTGCGAGAAGGTCGCAGGTCAAGATGTCACTCAGTTTTTGTTCAAGTCTTACTGTGTACTCTTTAAGGATGAGGTATTTTGCACAAACAAGCTCCATTACTGAATGATTGATTTTAACAACGTTTTCTTTGTGCAACTGAAGGAGAGTCTCATGGAGACTCTTAAGTTTATGAGCTGCATTGTTACTCATATCTGTTGTTAATCTTGTGAGTAAAACATTTAGATCATGCACAAATTTTTCTTCGTCACGATTATTGACCATTTTGAACCGTTACCTAAAAAACATGTACCTAAACTTAAATAAATACTAAAATTTCTTGCCACTTCCTCCTATTTAAACCACCTTTTGACTTCACGGCGTTACCTCCGATGTCTGAGGTAACGCCCTATTCAGGAAACTAAATCAATTTAGGGAATTAAAAAGTATATAAATTTAAGCTATACTTTCTAAATAAAAATTTGAAAGTTTTGTAGGCGAGTTCATTTATATAAACTCCATGGTTTAGAAAGGTTTGATGGGTCTCCGTACCAATTTTTAATCAGTTCTGTCAAAAACAACCTTTTTTAAGCTAAAAATAGTATTTTGATTGTTCAAACAACTTTATATCGGATTTTAAGCATAAATTATTTCGTTCAAACTGAGAAGCAGGCTGGAATGTGTCAACAAGGGACAGTGGTCCATTGACCTACTGCCAAATCGGTCTCGGGAGATAATATCAAACGGGGCAGAAAATGGCAGTAAGTCAACAATTGGCTGAAAGTTGTTGGCAACATTCAGGCTTAGACTCAGTTTGGACAAATATGTTTTTTTAAGTTGAAAGTTTGACAAACTGGTAGCCACGCTGAGTTTTGTTGCTCACACCACAAGTATTATTAAATACGCTCACGCTAAAATATTATTAGGTAATAGTAACCTGATAATAATCACATGTTGCAATAAACATTGCATCATGCGATTGAATCTAACTAAAATCTATAAAAATCACGGAGGATAACGCTTACGGGGCAATCCCAAACCTTTACTATAAAGTATGTTATACACGCAAGATTTGAAATAGACGGAGTAGTTGAGAAACCTGACGTTATAGGAGCAGTTTTTGGTCAAACCGAAGGCCTCTTTGGACCCGAACTTGACCTTAGAGAACTGCAAAAAACAGGTCGTATTGGCAGAATTGAGATTGAACTGCACAGTAAAAATGACCGCACTAATGGCGCAATCACCATACCTACTAGTTTAGATCGGGTGTCCACTGCATTAATAGCTGCGAGCGTGGAAAGCATTAATCGAGTAGGACCATGCAGCGCAAAAGTTGTTTTGGACAAAATTGAAGATATCCGTGAAGCAAGACGAAAAATAATCATCGACCGCGCTAAAGAAATTTTGCACAAATGGAATGTCGAATCCATGCCTTCTGTTGACGAAGTTTACAAAGAAATCAGCGACACAATGAAAATGGGCAAAGTAGAAAAGTACGGTCCTGATGAACTTCCAGCTGGACCAGCTCTTGAAAACAGCAAAGAAATTATAATTGTTGAAGGTAGAGCAGACATTATTAATCTTATGCGGTGTGGCATTCTCAACACGGTTGCCCTTGAAGGAGCTAAAATTCCAGAATCCATAAAAAAGTTAACTAAAGAAAAAGAAGCAACCGCGCTTCTGGATGGCGACCGTGGCGGAGATTTGATTCTAAAAGAGCTTTTGCAAGTAACCAACATAAAATATGTTGGGCGCGCGCCCCGAGGTAAAGAAATAGAAGAATGTAACTGCAAAGAAATCACGGAAGCGTTGGAAAAACGTGTTGCTGTCGCTGACTTGTTTAAACCTAAAAAGGCTGAAAAGCCAAAAGTCGAATATCCAGAGTTAATAATAGAAACAACCAAATCTCTCCAAGGTTCGCTTGAAGCAGTTTTGCTGAATGAAAACGTTGAACCTATAGAACGAATGCCTGTTAGCCAACTAGCGGAGAGGCTTCAGCAACTTACGGGAGTAGACACAGTTATATTTGATGGCATAATTACCCAAAGAATTGTAGATATAGCTAGCGAAAAAAATATCAAACGTATAGTCGCGTCCCGCATATCTGAAGCAGTGAAACCTGCACTGAATGTTGAGCTTGTAACTTTTGCAGAAGTACTGCGAAACTAAACCTCTTTTTTACAAAAAAATCTATTCTTTTATGATTCCTAAAAAGTTAAATAGTTGAAAAAGGGGGTTAAAAATTGTTTTTGCTATGCGGCTTGTTTAATTCGGCCCATTTCTGGTGTATTGCTGCGACAGTCGGCTTAACATTTTTATCCTCAACAACAATCATTATCTGACTAGTGTGAGGTGCAAAAACACCTCTTTTAATGTTGATGCCTTGGATAGCACTTATCGCTAACGAGGCCACGCCTGGAGAATCTTTCATCTTATCGCCTATCAATGTAACTACACCTAAACCAAATTCAATACTCAATTTTTTGTCAAACTCTTTCAGTCTTTCTTCGTTCTTTTTTAAGAACTCGGAGTCAAGAAATAAGAAATCGCGAATTCGCTCACCCGTTTCCAGTGTTTCTGCTCCCAAATCAATAAAGTCGTTTCTTTTTTCCCAGATTCTCAAAGAATCTTCGAAGGAACGACTTTTTTCATCTCTCATTGATAATATCGCACAGCCTGTTTTTCCTGTCAAGCATTTGACTACTGTTTGATCCTCGGTTTTGGATTGGATTACTGAATATCGTGAGGGGTCGTCGATTGGTATCACATGTAGTTTCTGCTCAAATTGCCTCGCTAATGCAATAGCCGAGCCTTGGACAATTTTCATGCCCATTATGGAGGCTTTATGTGCCTCGTTATAAGTCAAATCTTTCACATGTTGTGTTTTTTGTCCTTTAACTACCTTTGGATCCGCACTCTGAATAGGTACATCTTTGTACAGCAAAGTGTCTACATCATATTTACCTTTAAGTAGACAGGAAACAAAAACTGCGGTCAGATCTGAGCCACCTCGACCTAAAACTGTTTCTAACCCATCAGCGGTAACGCCCATAAAACCTGCCATCGAAATTACTTTGCCTTTTTCCAAAGGATCTAAAAGGCAAGATAAGCGCTCTCTACTTAATTCATAATTTGGGGTTGCATCTTCAAAATTGTCATCAGTTACAACAGGCCATTCTTTCATTGGTAGACAACACGAGTCAAGGTTGTAGCTTTTCATTACATAATTCATCAATATGGCTGTTGAAAATTCTCCTCCTAGGGCAAGTACTTTGGCTTTAATATGACCGGTGAACCGCTTATTAACTGATTTTAATGCGTCTTCAGCTATTTTTCTGCAATCAGCAAGCTTGGCATTTGCCTGTTCAATGTAGGGGGCTTTAACGTAGGTTTGTGCTATATGCCTGTAAATGCTAAAGATGGGCTCTGTGGAAAGCGGACAAGTTGTTTGCGCGTAAGATTCACCGATTTTAATTAAAGTATCTGTGCAGCCTGTTGGAGCTGAAAAAACGGTTATGGGACCGGCGGAATCTGGGTTTTTTAATTGCTGTATTTGTTTTAGGATCTTTGCGATGCCTTGGCCCTCAGCATCAAGTAAGCTGCCACCGAATTTTGCCACGGTAAGTTTGCTTTTCATACACTTACCTCTTTTAATAATGTGCTAGCTCCTTAATCCATGCTTTAATAATTTTCTTTACTCGCAACCTATTTTGAGTCAGTCTTAAAGGTTCTTGCTACAGCGTCAATTTGTTCGCCCAATACTTGGAAATTTAAGTTGCCCAAGCCTTTTTCATAGGCTCTATAAATGTGCTTAACTTTGTAAGGGTCGACGCCCATTACCAAGCTAGCAACAGCATCAGTAGCAACTACATCTTTGCCCGCTATAACTAGATCCATTTTTACAGGTGTACCATTAATTGGTCCTTTACCTTCCATTCCGACGAAACCGTCTATTACGGTTAAAACTGGTTTGATAACGGTGTTTACATCAACAATCACAGTACTTATACCCAAAGCGTGATATTTAGCTTTAAATTTATCAGGCAGTAAACCAAACAAATTTTTCATGCCCAACGTAACTTTAGTATTTACATGAGTTTTGAGCTTTGCAGCGCTAATGATTGCAGAAGTTGTAACAATTTGAGGCACTGTAATGCTGCTTAGAACTTCACCATTTGGCACTTTCAGTTTGATTTTAGCTCTCAAATGTCTCAGGTTAAGGCATTCCACGCCGTGTCGAGCGCACATAGCCTTCATCCCCGTTGTCACAAAAGCCTTGTCCGCATCAGTTAAAGAAGCGTCAGATTCAACAACATAAACCTTGATAGGTAAAGATTTTAATGAGTGCTTGGTCATATCCAGTAAAAGCATTTTTGTAGTCAATAAGATCAAGGGCTCGAAAAACAGGTTCATGCCCTCGCTCACCTTTAACAATCGCAACTTGAGAGGTAGTTATCTTTTGCAAAGAATCACACTATCCAATAATTAGAGGCGTGTGCTTTTATAGTTTTAACAGGGTGCAAACAGTGCGTTGCCCCGACAAAACAGCGCCGATTCGTTCAGGATATTTTCCGTTAACAACATAGCAAGGAACTGGATGATGCAAAAGAAATTTTGGCAAAAATTTATCTACACTTGTTCTTTTTTGTTGTAAAAGTAACCACTGAACGGTAGTTTCCATCAGTAACGGTGCAGAGCCATTTTGCTTAGGATCTGCTGCGAAAATTCCATCAACGTCTGTCACTAACACAACTTTTTTGGCGCGAATTTTTTCTGCTATAAAAGCAGCAATTGAATCAGACGTGACATCCCACGATGTTTCTAATGTTTCCTCTTGAGACATTAGTTTTGTTGGCAAAAAAACTGGAATTTTCCTTCTCTTAAAAAAGAGGTTAACATTCTCAAGTTTTTCAGTAAGACATGCATCCGGAATTAGCTCTGAAAGAATAATACCATACTGATCCATGCCCATGATAGCTAATCGGTGTGCAATTCTAGGTGGTAACTTAAAACATCTATCATATTCGCGAACTACATCAGCGAATTTACCTCCACCTGGAACAATCAAAATTTTGTATTTAGTTGCAAGTTTTGCTATTGCAGTACACAAAGCCTTCAGGGCATCAGGCATTTCGGCTAGGCTGCCACCGACTTTAATTACGGCGTCCAAATTAGTCTTCTTTCTCCTTCCACTTTTACTGCCGTCATCCACGCTAAGCCAACAGCCGGCGAAAGTACCGCAACTGAAGCGGGGGTAAACTCATTTATGTCTATAATTTTTTTAATTTTGGCTTTTTTCGCGGCTTTTTTTGCAAGAAACTCTTTACCCAATCCTGTGACAACAATTGGCGTTATAGTTTTGGCGTTTGCGTTCAGTTTTGAATAGACTTGAGTTATGCCCTCTGCAATTTGCGACAATTGTCTAGAGTAGATGTACTGTGCGAGCTGGACAATTTCTTTTTCTGCAAGCATCTCTGTGTCTGCACAAACTATACGCGCTAACCGCGCTAAAGCCTCGTGCAAAGTTTTTCCTTTGCCGTCTGCTGTTTCGCAGGTATATTCTGCTTCCGTGATGTTGCCTAAAATTAGATGCACGTCACCAGATTGAGCAAATAACTCTGACGAAACACGCACCTTTTTTCCTCTCAGTGGAACTGAAGAGACAATAGCAGCGACGTTGGTTCTTAGGCTACCTGTGTACACAAGTTCACCATTAGAGAGTTTTTCTAAATCTGTTTTTCCCTCTGCTGCCACTTTGCCATTAATTATTGGTGTTATGCTGGTGCTTGTGCTACCCACGTCAACAACCACACAGTCACTTAAATACTGTGAAATTAGCCAAGCTGTGGCTACCCAGTTTGCTGATGCAACCTTGAGGGGGGCTAATTTGGCAGCTTTAATTGACAGCAAACGTCCATCAACAGCCAGAACCGCAATTGGGCTGTCAGCAAAAATTTTTGTCACGCAATTTAGTATGTGGTGAACTCCTTCGCGTTTAGTACGGTAAGCATCTGATAACTCTGCTGTCATAGTCACTGATACACGGTCAACTTTTGTTGATCCGCTGACGTCACCTTTAAGGTTAGTTAAAAGGTCGCAAAACTGATTGATGTTGCGTTTCCAAAAGGGGAAATATTCAATGGCAGTTTTGAATTCTACAATTTTGCCATTTTTTGTTTTAAGAAAAGCAGCTTTTGTGTTTGCGCCGCCTATATCCCAACTTAAGACAGTAACCAATGTTAAGTATCTCCCTGGCAGATTTGTATTAGTTGTTTTTTAACTTCTTGGAGTTTACGTTGAGCGTGGAGCAGTGTCATTTCGTGTGCTTCCAGAATAGCACAAACATGTTCTACCTCTGGAAAAAGAAACGGTGGCGAAACGATGCTTGACATTTCAAATATTTTGGATAAAACTGAATAATGAGGTTTAGGCAATGTGATTTTGGAGAAACAAGAATAACCTGCTAACGTGTGATTCTTAGGAAGGTCACCGTTGAGCACAGCATCTAGTATAGCTTGTGCAATATTAAAGCGTGCAATTTTTTGTAGCCCAACATATGATGTAGTAAGTCTCGGATTAACATCCACAATTAACGCGGTGTTAGATGTTAATATCAAATCTACACCTATGTAACCTTTTAAGCCATCTATTGACTCAACTATTTTTTTTGCTGCACAGTACGCTTTCTCTTTGAGATCACTTTCAAGAGGCAGTTCACCACCGCTATACATTGAATCGCCCTCAGGCACCTCCAAAATGAGTGACTGCCTGTTTAGACTGATAGGCAAAGCTTGGTGTCCATTTGAAATAACGCTGACACTGGCAGGAACACCTTCAACAAATTGTTGAACTATAAAATGCTTATTTGCCGAGGCTTTTTTGATTTTATTAATCGCAGTAACTATCTGACTTGAACTGTTGACTATGCTTAAACCCGAGCAACTGGTGCCCTCAGAAGGTTTAAAAACCACTGGAAACTGCAGGTTCCGCTTAATTGTTGTTGCAATTTTTTGGGGAGTATCTCTAGTGCTGAGTATCAATGTTTCAGGAATAGGCAACCCTAGTTCTTCTGTATAAGTCTTTAAGATTGACTTGTTTGCGACTTTCTCGATTGCAGCAGGTGAGCAATTTAGGGATTGCAAACCGGCATCTTCTAACTGTCTAACAATTGAAGACAGAATCTTATCTGATTCAGGCGCAATCACTAACGCTGCATTAGCCTCGTTAGCGGCCTTAAGTAATGTCTGTTTTGCAGCTTCTTTAGTGGAGACAACTAGCACGTTTTTTGTTTTCAGCGGTGTACCATAAGCTACAAGCCGCGAATCTACAAGAGCTGTGACGGAGTGACCAGCCGCCTGAAAATCAGCTGCTGCTGTGTTAAGCATAGCAAATCCCTCACATAATACACTTGCAGAAAGATCTTCACCCGCTAAACCTCCACTTGAGATATGCTCGTAAAGTAGAATATGCAAAAGTTAAACAACCTCAATATGCAATCGTTGGAAAATAACTACCTTAAAGTTTTTGCTATACATTTTGTCTCTGCAACTCGTTGATACAACGCAAAAGTCCTACCACATGTCGCCTCTTGGAATGTGGCATAATCACAACGCGTATACAATCTAACCGAGGAACATACGAAACAAACCAACCACGTCTGCGCAAATTGTCTGCAAGCATCTTGGAATTCGCGTAACGGAAAGCCACAATGTTCAACGTGGGTCGAAGTAAAACTTCGAAGCCTGCCTTTTCGAGCTTCGATGCTAAGAACATTGTTAACTGCATACACTTTTTCACCGTTTTCTTGAACCCTTCGCGCCCCAAGAGGTGAAAAATTGCCCAAGTTGCTGCAACCGAAGCTGCTGATCGTGTGCCCACAAAGGTATACTGTGTTTGCTCGGTTAAGTACGGGGTCTCCGTTTGGAGATACTTTAGATAAGTGTTGTTTCGAAAAAGAATTCCGCCGGCGGGTATTGTTGACATGCCCATCTTGTGGGGGTCGACGGTAATTGACCGTACGCCCTCAAGTTTGAAGTCAAAATCAAGAGTGTTGTCTGCGTATTCAATAAAAGGGAGAACCAGCCCGCCAAATGCAGCGTCGACATGTAGATGTACATCGTTTTTTGTAGCTATCACAGACAGCTGATCAATAGGATCCACTGTTCCTAACTCCGCAGAACCAGCTGTCCCCACAATAGCCACGGTATTTTTGGTGAGTAATTGTTCTACATGATCTGTATCAACTCTAAAGTTTGAGTCTAGTCGTGCAAAAACCGGCTTCAATTTAAGTAAACGACAAATTTTATGAAAAGAGAAATGCGCGGATTCGGGCAAAATCACTTCTGGCGTTTGGGTGCTTGCTTGATCTCTGGCGGCAAGCATAGCTAAAAGATTTGCTTCTGTTCCGCCTGAGACAAGAAAACCAACAGCAGTTTTACCATGAAGAAGTTGCGCTAAGGTTGCTACAACTTCTTTTTCTAGCTGACTACTCCCTGAAAAGAGGGCTTTGTCACCAAGGTTTGATTCCAAAAAAAGTTTATGCACTTCTTTTGCAAACAGAGGGGGGCTTGTACACATTGAACAAAAAATTTTTCCATTTTTATATCTCTCGTCGTTTTTTAGTGCTGTCTTAAGTCGAGCTAAAACTTCTGCTTTAGTACGAGGCTTATCTTGCATGAAATTAAGCTCCGCTTAGGTTGCTTTCTATTGCGTGAAGTGTCTGCACTAGTTCACGAACTCTCTGGCGAGTAATCTGCCCACTTTTTCTGTCACCATTCGTGCAAGCTGCTCCGCGTACGCCCACAATGTCCGTGCCCAATTTGTAAAGAAGCGGAAGGTGCTCTTTTTTAACCGAACCCGCTAAAGCTACTTTCAAATTTAAGGTGTGTGCTTCGTCAATGAACGTCTGCAGTTGATGTTGATGTAAAAAGTCAAGCAGAGTTTTGCCATCCTTAACCGCAGTATCTACCATAGCCACGTCACATTCAGCGATATGAGCAATAACGGGAACTAGTAGTGGATCAACCGCGCTTATGCGTTCAGCATCAGCGTAACCTGTGGCAACAACTTTAATAGAAGCGTCAAAAGCCTTCACGGCGCGGGTTATATTTTTCATTAACACAACTGCTTCATCTTTGTTTTTAACACCATACAAGCCCGCTTTAATGTAGCTAACACCAAGAGTAGCTGCGCCCAATGCGGATAGTGCTGCAGTACCTGGTAAGTTTGGCAGGTCACCTATTGTGCAGCTAACCTCGATATTTTTGGGAGTAATCTCCCGAACTCTTTTTATTATCCATGGAAAACTTGCGCCTAAAGTTCCCTCTTTTGGATTTTTTACGTCAACTATATCAGCGCCTCCGGCGATCGCTTCTAAGGCTTCTTTTTCATCTGTAGGGCTTACCAGCAACTTCAAGAAAATCTGCTCCCTGCCTATCGATGATGCCGAATTGCTTAAGCTTAAATCTTTTGCTGTAATGTCACGTATTTCAGAAGAGATGCAGTAGTGTGGACATAATTCCGGTTATAGATATTCTAAACAATGAAGTAGTGCATGCGGTGAAAGGAAATCGCACGGCATACAAACCTTTGCAGAGCAGGTTATGTAATTCCACTGATCCTGCAGCAGTTGCTTTAATGTTCAAAGGGCTCGGATTCAAAAAATTGTATATAGCTGATTTAGACGCCATCCTTGGCAAAGGCGACAATACAGAAGTATTCAGAAAGATTTCAAGTCAAACAGGTTTGCAGCTTATAGTTGATGCAGGTGTAACAGAAATAAAAAAGGCACAAGTGCTTTTTAAGAATAAAGTAAATCAAATAGTTATAGGAACTGAAACCTTAAAAAATCTGAACTTTGTCAGAGACGCGATAAAACTTTTTGGAACAGAGAAAATAATGGTAAGCCTTGATCTAATGAAAGACAAAGTTCTGTGTAAATCTGAACTGGTAAATTCTATGGATGCCTTGGAAATAGCGTCTGAAATACAAAAAATGGGTGTTTCACAGATCATCTTTTTAGATTTGGCACGAGTTGGCAGCAACGAAGGCGTAGACATGGCACGTTTAAAAAAAATTAAAAGTGGTGTTAGCGCCGCTATTTTTATAGGTGGTGGGGTTCGTAACTTAAAAGATATTCTTTTACTTTATAGTATGAAAGTCTCAGGGGTTCTTGTAGCTACATCTCTGCATTTAGGGCAGTTAACTGTAGAAGAGTTAAAACAAGCAAATTTAATTTAAGTTCATAACATGCTTTTTTTAATTCTGATAATCCTGCGTGGCACCTGAAGAGGAGCAACTGTTGCGTATTCACTTTTAAGCCAGATATATGCCTTAGGCCACAGGATATTTTACGAGGCAGACAATGCCACCAAGCTGTTTTAACCGTTGACCTGCAGGAGAATCTGCCTTTACTACTCGTGTCTTGACATGTTTGTTTGAGGCAATTTGCATCAACCTTTGTAAACGGTTTTTTTGGTCGCTACTTGAAAGAAATACATCCGTCAACAGCAAATACTCAGGTTGAGCTTCACCTTTTTTATGAGGGGTTAAAATATGTGTTTCTATCTCCTCAAAAGAATACAAAATTAAGGGTGTCTCATCAGAGAAGCTGAGACGTTTTTCTATTAACTCAAGAAGAGTTTCTGTTTCTTTTTCTGTTGTCTGAGTAATTATTTGTTTAAATTCGGGGTTGCGTGTAAGTTGTGTAACTTCTGCAACTGTAGTTGCGGCGCCCGTCATCTTGGCGAATATGGCTTTATTAGAGTCTTGAATAAGCCACGTGTGATGATTTTTTACGTGACGAAGAAACTGTTCAGAAAAGTTAGTGCGTGGAGGTGAAGCCAAAATAATGCTGCGTACACCAGCCTGCAAAATTGGACGCAAAGCATTGACGACCGCCTCATAAAAAGTGTATACAGATTTAGAGTTAGTTTCGTCAGCGGTAAGATGTAGAGTTTTCTCCGCCTTCACTACACGACTAAAGACACTCCACACTACTGCTTGGTTTGTATTTAACCCAACTAGTACAGCAACTGGGTAACCTCTACCATAAGTGTTTTGCTTTCTCATATAGAAGGTACGAACCTTTTCTTTTGAAAAACAAAAAATGCCATCGTGATAAGCATAAGTATTACCGCAACGACAATAGCATAAATGACTAAGCGCGGTGACGACTCTTGCCACATGTTAGTTTTAGTTGCTTGAGTGGTCATGTTAAAATCGGATGTGACCGTGTGGGCTTCAACTAAAATACCTGTGATTTGATCCCAGAAATAGACAGTTTCAGCTGTAGCTGCAGAAATTAATGTCCTTTCTGAACCCGCAACTGTTCTCTGGCTAGCGCTTGCAATCGTGAGGTTACCTTGGCGGCTGTCAAAGAAGCCATCTCCCACTTTAAGGTTTGCTGGAATTATAAAGCAATCTCCCAAAATGCCAGCATCAAGATTTATAATAATAGACTCTATGATTGGCAAGGAACCTTCAAAACCTGAAGTAACCGTCAAGTTGACAATTGAATCCTCAATTTGCATGACTTCAAGCTTCGCCCATGTTGAATTGTGCTCCGCGGGTACATTGCCGGTTATATTAACTTGATATTCAATCCAGTCGCCCTCCTTTACACCTACTGTGAGTGCACCCGCTACACCTACAGAAGAGACTACAATGAGAAAAAGAAGCATAAACATTAAAAAATCACTGATCTTCTGCATATTCAATAGCCCCTTTATTCTATGGGGTTTCACTTTAAAAAGTGTTCATCTGATAAAGCATTAACTGGAGTCATATTGTGTTTTTAGCTAATTTGTTTTTTGCTAAGGTACTTTTGTATGGGCTGTTTAAGATTAGACTTTTGAGTTGATTTAAGTTTACGCAAGATTTCAGAGGCTTCAAACACGTTTTCTGAATGGGCTAACTTTTGACAGCGGTTTATGTTTAAGCGGGTTCCACAGTAAGGGCACGTTTTTGTTTTCTGTTGTGCGCTAGCAAGAAATAGCCCGTTGCAATTGTTACATTTCAAGATGAACGTGAGAGACATAGATGTGCGTCGCCTATCGAAAGACTTTTCCGCAAACTTGCAATTAACGTTATTGGAGGGTGCAATATGAGTGGGGCTATCAAACCGTCAGGATCACAATTGATGGATTTAGCGCTTAGTTACTTCAAAAAGGAAGGCTACAAAGTTAAAAGTGAAGCTGTAAGTCTCGACGGTTTTAGCGGCGTTACACGTTATTTTGACCTTATTGTTCAGAAGGGGAAAGAGGAGCAAGTTGTTTGGGTTCGTGACTGGAACAGAACCATCGGTGTGAATATTCTTATTAATTTGGATAGTGCTTCATCAGACGTAGGGTTGGCAAATCCAATCATAATTGGAGAAAAGTTCAGTGACCACGCTAAGTCTTATTCAAACCGTCGAAAAATTATGCTTTTAACACGTCAAAAAATGATTGCAAGTCTCAGATAAAACTTCAAAACTCTGGAAGGCTTTTATTTTCCGTTCAGATAACTTTTGTTGCCGGATGAAGAGAAGGCATTAAATTGACCTTTGAGGGATGACAACTCAGAGTTACTCGGACGGCAATGTCTTAGGCTTAATTAGTGTTAGCCTAAGTACAATAGTAAACTTTCTAAACTGGACAATGCCTAGGTGTTGAAGAGGCGCACGATTTCAAAAGGATGTAGCAGCATTTTACTCAAAAAAAGTTGCCTCTGCTTTTTTACTTTCAGCCAAATTTAATATAGGAGTTTTTACCAAAAAGTTACGGAGAAATTTAGGAGAGATAATAAACAAATGAAAAATGAAAAAAATAGTAAACAATTATCTACAGCAGCTCTGCTTTTAATGTTGCTCTTAACGACTTCAATATTAGCAGTTGTACCCTTTGCTGACGCAGCCGTATTTTCAGTTGACACTAACGCGTACATTATGCTTGCACCAAACCCTGTGGGAGTGAATCAACCCGTTTTGGTAAGTTACAGAATTGATAAAGTCAAAGCTGGCGCGACTGATCTACTAAATCACTTTGAGGGCTTTGCGGTAACTATAACAAAACCTGATGGAACTGTGGAAAGAAGAACTGACTTAGATGTTGATTCCACCAGCGGCGGATGGTTCATGTATACACCCACACAGGTGGGAACATACAAGTTCCAAACCCACTTCCCAGCCCAATGGTCAAACGTAACTGCAAATCAGATTTTCTATAAAGCCAGCGACAGCGCGATTGTGTCCCTTACAGTACAGCAAGAACCCATTCAAGGAATACCGAACAATCCCTTGCCTACAGATGCTTGGAAAAGACCAATTAACGCTGAAAACAAGGGTTGGAGCGCTATCGCTGATAACTGGTTAATGCGATCGTATGATATACCCAACCGCAGTTTCTGTATGACTTGTGCAGTTGCGCCTTATACTTCAGCACCAAATAGCGCTCATATTCTGTGGGCTAAACCGATAATTTTTGGTGGACAAGGAGGAGGTAAGTTTGGCGACGCCAGCTATTATACAGGCCTATCCTACGAGCAATTTTATCTACCGCTAATTCTTGAGGGACGAATAATTTACACGGAGCACAACCCGACGACAACTACAGCACTTGGCACAGTAATTATGGATTTGTATACTGGTCAGCAGATAATGTATCTAAATAACACGGACATAATCTTTGCGCAAGTTTTGCAAATTGATAATCCGAATGAGCACGGTTTAATTGCCTATCTGTGGAGCGTATCAGGAGCTACTACTAACGCCACATTTACTCTGTATGATGCGTTTACAGGAAGAGAACACTGTAAAGTGACCAATGTGACGTGGGGTGGCTTGGGAAGTTTCAATGCGGGACCAACAATGTTCGGACCAAAAGGCGAGGTACTTTCATATGCTATTGTAGGTACGGCGCCTAATCAGAGATTAATTCGTTGGAACTCGACTAGGGCAATATACACTAGAGGCGCAATTGATACGTGGAGTCCAGCCTACGGGTCAATTATAGATGGCTCCCGTGGAATCGAGTACAACGTTTCCATTAGTATATCTGGCTTGAGCATTGCAGGGGTAACGGACGATTATATACTTGCACAAAAGAGGGATACAAACACATTTCCCTATGTGCAGACCGACGCTTGCTTTGACGCTAAAACTGGACAACTTCTCTGGAGTAAGGATCGAACTGAAATATACCAGGCATTCTTCGCTATGGCAACAAGTATTCGTGACGGTATATATGTACTGCGTGACGAGGGGCGAATGGTAACTTACGCATACAGCATACGTACGGGTAATCAGCTATGGGTAACTGACCCCCTGCCGAATGGTTGGGGTGTCTTTGAATACCAAAGAGACATAGCCTATGGAAAAGTTTACACAACGGGTTATACAGGTGCAGTTCGGGCTTACAATGCAACAAACGGCAGACTCGTATGGACCTTTGACATGGGCAGTGCAGGTTACGAAACAGTCTACGGTGTTTATCCGTCGTACAACGGTTTCACTGTAGCTGACGGAAAAATATTTGTCACTGCAGACGAGCACTCACCTGACGCAGTGCTGTGGCGAGGGGGCAAACTCTGGGCAATAAACACTACAGACGGAAAAGAAGTTTGGTCAATCGCTGGAATGATGCGCAACCCTGCAGTTTCAGACGGCATACTTACAGCGCTAAACTCTTATGATGGGCAGGTCTACGCTTTTGGTAAAGGTCCCAGCGCAACAACTGTCACTGCACCTGACACTGCAGTTCCATTGGGAACTGGCGTTATGATTAGAGGTTCAGTCACTGACCAGTCTCCAGGCCAGAAAGGAACACCTGCTGTTTCAGATGAAAGCATGTCTGCATGGATGGAATACTTATACATGCAGCGTCCAAGACCTACAAACGTGAAAGGCGTGGAAGTGGTGTTAACAGCAATTGACCCCAACGGCAACTTCCAAAATATCGGAACTGTCAGAACAGATGAAAGCGGCAACTTTGGAATAATGTGGGTACCACCAGTTGAAGGAACCTACAAAGTAACAGCAACGTTCAAAGGAACAAACTCTTACTCCAGCTCTTACGCCACAACTTACTTTGGCGTTTGCCCTGCAGCTGCTGCACCACAACCAACCGCATCACCCACCGTAGCTCCAACAGCACCACCAACAGTCTCGCCAACACCAACTGTGTCGCCCTCTGTAGTTCCTGAGCCAGAAGCTCCGGCGCCAAGCATGGACGTCTATATTATTGCTGCTGCCGCAGTCGTAATAATTGCAATTGTCATTGTGGCCGTCTTAGTTCTTCGCAAAAGAAAGTAGTCAACAATCTCTTCTTTCTTTTTTTTATTTCAAGAAAAGTATAATTTTAAATTTCTTTTGTTATTGAAATATTTTCGTTTTGGCTTTCTTCATTAGAAGGTGCTTTTTGCAGGGGGGTTGAAAATTGGTCTTGTGGCGATTTTATTACTTTGCGGGCGTGTGTGATGTAACCCGTGTGACCTGTCATAAGCGTTTGAGGTCGCGTTTTGCCTCGTTCGATTTGCATACCTCTCATTATACATTCGAAGGTTTCTATGGCGACAAAATTATGTTCTTTTAGAGCTTCAACTGTTTTCACAACTTGGTCGATAGTGGGACTAAATGAAACTATTGTTCCTGAGGGTTTCAAGGCTTCGTATGCATGTGGAATAACTAACCATGGAACCGCGAGGTCCAAAATTACGGAGTCAACATCACGCTCGTCTATGCCTAAAGTGATGTCTTGAAGTTTAAGGTCTACAAAATCCAGTAGACCTGCGCGTTTGAGGTTTTTTTCTGCTGTTTTTTGACTCTGTGCACGTATATCGTAGCTATAGATTTTCCCGTTGGGTCGTACATAATGGGCTAACGCCGTGGTTAATGCGCCTGTTCCTGTACCTGACTCCACGACACGGCTACCACTGCCAATACCGCTGAACATTACAATCAACGCATTATCTTTTGGATATGTAATTTGAGTGTCACGTGCAGATTTCATAATGTAGTCAGTTAAAATGGGCTTTAAGGCGGTGAAAGGCACACCTAAACTGGTTTTGTAAACTGCACCGTAATCTTGCCCAATAAGTTCGTCAAATTTTATGTAGCCCTTATGAGTATGGAAGGTTTTTCCTGCTTCCATTTTTATCATGTAAGTTCTTCTTACGTCCAAGTAGAGAATGACGTAGTCGCCTTCTGTTATTTTTTGGATGACTAATCACCGGTTCTTTTTGTTATTTGTTTGTTTAAAGGTAGACACGTTTGTTCATTTAAACTTTGAACGGCAAAACTTCAAAAATGGTGTTAAATGGATCAAGATCGAGAATAGCTAAAACTGTTATAGCAAATATTCTTGATGTGACTCAACTTGTCTTACTTGACCTTGGAGGTCACGCATGAATCTTGCAAATAAGCTGGCTTTTTCTGTATGTATCGGAAAGATCTGTTTTGGAGAAATAGTCTTGAGAACTTGTTTGAGTTGAAGAGGCATTATGTGACCCGAAACATGTATATGATACTGAGGCAAGCCATAATGTTGAAGCCAGTTGAGTAAACGTTCAAAGTCAAGTTCCATCTCCTCATTAAATGGTTCGCATGCAGAAAGGATATAGCAGCTGCCTGCTTGTGGCTTAAGTTGAACTAGTTCTTCAAAATCATAAAAAGACAGCCCCAATACTAATTTGCATTGCTGCCTTGAAGCTTCAAAAACATCAAAAATTTTGTGTGCCCCTTTCAACTTGTCAATTAGCTCCGTTTCCCACTTGTAAGTGCTCGTTTTTGATTTTCGAAATATCATCAAATGAGGGTCGTCTAAAGAGGGAACTTTTAAGCCTTTGTCATTGCGGAGCGCGTCAAGTAGGAAGGCTTGTTTTAGGGAAATAGCAAGACAACGCCCGTTTGATTTGGCGATGTGATAAAAGCTGTTAAGGCGATCAACATCAGAGTAGCCGAATTCAGTTAGAACAATTCCTTCAGTACAGCTTACAATTTGGTTTAGTTTGTTTTGTACTTCTACCTCGTTTGAAACTGACGCGCCTGTCATGTTGGTTGCTTCTGTGATAACAGCGATAGGCGTAGTCTTCTTAACTTTTTCAACAAAATCTTTCGTCATCTCAGGTTTGGCGCCATGGTCTCGAAAATCACCTGTGTACACCACTGTTCCATTTGAGGTATGGATGATAAAACCATAGGCCCCTGGAACAGAGTGATCTACATGGCAAGGTTCGATTTCTAGGCTGCCAACTGAGATTTTGTCACCTGTTCTAAAAGTTTTAAACTGTATATCAGCAACATTGAATTCTATATCTGTTCGGCGCACTTCGCTTAGCGCATGTAGTATCGTTTTTGTTGTTTCTCCGCAGTAAACTGGGATTTCTCTTTTAATGAAAGAGAGATAAGCCATGTGATCTAAGTGCGCATGAGATATAAAAATTGCATCAGTTCGCGGCGGATCCTTGTCGAATTTGTATAACCCTGGAATTTTTGGGAGAATGCCTAATTCTTGTAGGCTAAACTGGCTTTTTGGAGATAGAAAAGGAGGAGAATAAAACTGTTTTTTAATAGAAAAGGACATACCAAAATCTAAGAATACACGAGTGTCGCGGTCTTGAATTAGAATTTTGTTGCCGCCTATCTCGTTAACGCCGCCATAAAAAGTTAAGGTTGTGTTGTTTTTGACCATTTGCTATCTTCGCCTTTCTGCTTTTTTACAGGCACTTGCCATTACTCGGAGTATATTAGGTAGTGTAAATATGCTAAAGACACGAGTGTATTTGGTAAGCCCTGCACGCCTTATGACTTCAACAACTCCACCTGCACTCAAGTATCCAGTGATGAATGATTCGGCGATAGCTTTTGCTTTGTGTTCCCCATTTAAGGGTAAATAGTGCCCAGAGTAGTAAAGAAATTCTGCAACATCCCAGGATTTATCCCCGTGGTGACTAGCCTGCTCAAAGTCCAACAGAACAAGGTTACCTTGGGGCGTAACCAGCGTATTTTCAGGTTTAGTGTCCCCTAAAACCACGTCAAGAGCGTGTATTTTGGCATAGATTTCTCCGAGGTGGGTTATTACGTCTAAATCTTTTTGAAAGGCTGAAGGGCTTTTGGTCGCTGCAATATGTTTTATGTTACTACTAAGGGCATGACCCTCTACGAACTCCATGAAAAGTAAGCGTTCCTTGTGATTCACGTATAAAAGTTTAGGCACATTAAACCCTTTTCTAGCTAAAAATTCACTTATAGCGCATTCCTTCTCCAGTCGGGAGGCACCCAAAACCGCAAAGTTACGTGCTCCTAGCGACCATATAAAAAGGGGAAACCATTTAAAACTTGACCAGTCTTTGAAGCGCTTAACTATAATTTTCTTTTCTTCAGCCGCTCCATTATTTGCTTTAATTATGAATATATCATTCAAGACGCCGCCAAACTCTTCAACTATGATGTCGTGGTATCCATTGTTAGTAAAAAATTGTTCAGCAAAAGCTTTGATGTCTACTCGGTCAGCTAAAGAAATTAAACCGTGGGCAGTAGGCGTGAAAATATATTTTTGCGGGTCAAGGAAACACCTTTTTTTATCAAAGATATTTTTCCAAGAACCAAAAGGCAATTTAGAAGTTAGTTCTATATTTTGGGATAAAAAATTTAAAATTTGAGGAAACAAACCAAGCGCAGAATTAAAAATCACACGCGATGCGTTTTTTGAAAATTGCGCCAGAAGAATTTTTGGGCGCTTAGTTGAAGTAATGAACTTGTTTGAGAGTAAAACATAGCCGTTTTCTAAGTGTAAGATTTCATCTTTTTCCAGTTCTTTTAGTGCGTCAATATACCCTTTTAGTAGACAACTTATTTTTTCTTTGTTTACTTTTCCACATAACAAATTAGAAACACTCTGCGCTAAGGGGGGAAAGACTCTAACGCGGTTTAACATAACTTCGTACATGAAATATTCTGGTTTAATATAGAGTTGGTAAGACAGTTCAGGGAAGCTTATTGTAATGTTTTCAAGCAGTTCCAAAATTAGACGTTTTTTCAAAAGCACTTCCTGCTGGTGTAGATAGGTGTAGTTGACTAGTGCTTTATAGGGAAAGATCAATTCCGTGGAGGTAGCTTCACCTAAAAAACCCTGCTTCACATCACGCTCAAAAAGTCCTTGGTCAACAGCTAAAACAACGACGTCTTTTCCTTCAACTAGTTTGGGGTAAATCATTAGTCGTGGAGGAAAATCCTTCAAAATCAGCAAAAATTTAAGGAGAATCTTAGAAGCGGTTGAACCTAAAGTTTGATTATCAGAAACTGACAAAGCTGTTATACCTGATGATCCAGCTATGTGACTACAGAATGCGTAAATTTGAGATTCAAATGTGTTAAAATTTTGCTGTATCAGACGTCGCCCCTAAATAATGCTTGTTAGTGGATAATATTTAAAGAAAGGATATTTGAAGAATGTTGTCTACTTTATGTAAAAAAGCGTGATGAATCAAACAGGTTTATAACAACGTAATGTGACGTCTCACTTATTGGAAGTTAAAAATGATGGCTGAAGACTACAAAAAGGAATTTGGGCAAAGAATCATCAAGCACTTTCTGGACATTCAAATATTGAAATTAATAATTATGGAACCTATGTGGGGTTACAAAATTAAAAAGACTCTGGAAGCAGATTGGGGCACCAAGCTGACACATAGCGCTCTTTACCCTTCACTTAAGCAGTTAGAGGAAAACGGCCTTATTTTTAGTCAAAAGCAAAATCAACAGGGACGAGACAGAAAAGTTTACGCGCCAACCGAGAGAGGTAAAATGTACCTTCAATGCTACTATAGCGTTATAGAGGAGCAAATTCGAAATAGAAAAATTGTTTAGATGGAATTTGTTTGATGTACTCCACGAATTTTATAAGTATAGCAAACCTTTTATTATAAAACGAGAGATTCGAAGTTTTGAGTGGTACACCCATGGAATTTGAAACAAGTAAAAATTTGAGCGGAATCGGTGCTATTTTGATGTTTATCAGCGTTCTACCCTACATAAGCGGTTACACCTTTGGTTTACTTGGTCTCGTCGGGTTGATGTTGTTACTTATAGGCATGAAAGGTTTGGCAGAATACTATCAAGAAGCAAGCATATTCAATAATGCGCTCTACGGATCTATAGCGGCGATAGTAGGGGGTGTTACTTCTGTTGCCGTCATAGTTTACGCCGCTTTCGGCTTATTAGCTGATCTGATGCCAAACTGGAACGGCGATTGGACCAATATCCCTCAGCTTGACTTCTCAGATATAACATCCAACATAAACTTAAGCACAATAGGGTCATTTGTTGCAACAGTCCTCTTAGCTTTGGTGATTCTCTTTGTTTTCGTTGTAATTGTCGCCGTTCTTTACAGGAAGTCGTTAAACAGCCTTAAAGAAAAATCAGGGGTTGGAATGTTCGGAACAGCAAGCACAGTGTTGCTTATAGGAAGTATCTTAACGATAATACTTGTTGGAGTATTTTTAGTATGGATCTCTGTGCTGTTAACTGCAATAGCTTTTTTCCAACTCCGCCCTGCACCAACGTCGGCATCAACCATGTAAAAGCCGTGTGTTTTAGTGTAATATACGTTCTTACGTTCTTTTCTTTTTTAGTTCTTACGTGCTGATAAATGTATATCATAGAATTTTCTTATTTTGAGAAAAAACGTTTTTCAAAAAGAAAAATTATAAGTTCTGTTATTGAGGGAAAAAACGTGAGTACAAATGGAGAGTCACCAGTGAAAGAAGCGAGCGAAAAAGAAGAGCAGTTCAAAAAATCAATCGAAGAACAGCTGGAAGCAGAAAAAAAACGCAGTGAAGAGTATCTTACACGCTTAAAGTATGTCCAAGCAGACCTTGAAAATCTTAGAAAGAGATGTGACCGGGAAATTCAACAAGCTCGTCAATATAGCAACGAACGTCTCATAATTCAATTGCTTGATGTGGTTGACGAATTGGAGTTGGCTATTAAAAGTGCGCAGACTACAAAATCGACAGAAGCGCTCATTGAAGGGGTGCAGATGACGCTTAAGCGCTTGCGAAAAGTTCTTGAGCAAGAAGGTGTCTCTCCAATAGAAAGTGAAGGTAAGCCTTTTGACCCCTCCAAACACAATGCAGTCGCCACTGTAGAACGTGAAGATATCGACGGTTGCGTTGTGCTTGAGGAAGTCAGAAAAGGCTACATTCTGAAAGATAAGGTGATAAGACCTTGCATAGCAAAGGTCTCAGTTAAACCGTCTTTGAATTCACAAGCTAAGGAGGAAAATAAAGAATGAGTAATGTTCAAACTGGAGAAAAAGTATTAGGAATAGACCTAGGAACAACCAACAGTGCCGCAGCCATATTTGAAGGTGGACGTGCTACTGTGATACCAAGCGCTGAAGGACCAACGATGGCAGGCAAAATGTTCCCTTCAGTCGTTGCTTTCACCAAAGATGGACAGCTTCTTGTAGGTGAACCGGCAAAAAGGCAAGCTACAGCGAATCCTGAAGGAACAATTTTCGAAATAAAACGGAAGATGGGCACCAACTACAGAGTCAACGTATTCGGCAAAGAATACAGCCCACAGCAAATTAGCGCGTTTATTTTGCAGAAAATTAAAAAAGACGCGGAGACTTATCTTGGCGCGCCGGTACGTAAAGCAGTCATAACTGTTCCAGCACACTTCGACGATAATCAGCGCCAAGCTACAAAAGACGCCGGTGAAATTGCAGGCTTTGAAGTCATGCGTATAATTAACGAGCCCACAGCAGCATGTTTAGCCTATGGCATTGATAAACTTGAGAAAGAAATGAAAATTTTAGTTTTCAGCTTCGGCGGCGGAACCCATGACGTAACGGTGATGGATTTCGGTAAAGGCGTCTTTCAAGTGCTATCAACAAGTGGAGATACACAGATGGGCGGAACTGACGTAGACAAGGCAGTGATGGACTACATTCAAGAAGAATTCAAACGTCAAACAGGAATAGACCTCTCAGGTGACAAAATGGCGATGGCTCGACTAAAAGAGGCAGCAGAGAAGGCAAAAATTGAACTTTCAACGCTTATGACCACAGATATCGATTTGCCCTTCATCACGTCAGACGCTTCAGGACCCAAACATCTACATCTAACATTAACCCGGGCCAAGTTAGAAGCACTAGCGCAACCTGTTGTACAAAAAACAGAACGTACAATACTAAAAGCGCTTGAAGACGCAAAACTAACACCTGCAGCCATAGATAAGGTAATTCTGATGGGCGGTATGACTAGAATGCCCCTTGTGCAGAGATTTGTTGAGCAATTATTGGGCAAAGCACCTGAACGCGGATTAGACCCCATGGAGTGCGTTGCTATAGGCGCCGCCATACAAGCAGCAGTTATCACAGGCGAAGTAAAGGATTTACTGCTATTGGATGTTACACCGCTCTCGCTTGGCGTGGAAACTCTAGGCGGAATATTCACTAAAGTTATCGAAAAGAACACAACAATACCCACAAAAAGAACACAGATTTTCACAACTGCCGCTGATTTTCAGACTACCGTAACTATACATGTGCTTCAGGGCGAGCGCCAGATGGCTGCTGACAACGTCTCCTTGGGCATGTTTAATTTAGAAGGCATACCACCAGCTCCAAGAGGAGTACCACAAATCGAGGTGACCTTCGACATAGATGCAAACGGCATACTCAACGTCACAGCTAAAGATCGAGGGACAAATAAGGAAGCAAAGATACGCATAACGGCGTCCACAAAGCTTTCTAAAGAAGACAAGGAACGTATGATTAGAGAGGCAGAACAATTTGCCGAGCAAGATAAAAAGAAACGCGAAGAAGCTGAATTAAGAAACAACGCAGATAGCATCATTTACACGGCAGAGAAAACCAAGAAAGACCTCGCAGAAAAGTTAACAGCAGAACAAACAAGTAAAATTGACACGGCAGTTACAGCTCTAAAAGATGCTTTGGCAGGCAATGACATGACAAAAGTTAAAGAAAAATCAGATGCCCTAACTAAGGTGCTGCAGGACGTGGGCACCTTAATTTATCAGCAAGCAGCAGAGCAAGCGAAGCATCAGACACAAACAGGACAAGCAGGAGCGCAAGCAGGGCAGCAATCACCGCCTCCTCCCTCGGGGGAGAATGTGGTTGATTCAGACGACTACAAAGTGAAGTAGACAGCGAAACAGTTTTGACCCCCTACCTCATTTTCTTCTGTTCCAGCGGTTATCTCTATGGCTGAAAAACGTGACTACTACGAAATTCTCGGCGTACCTAGAAATGCAACTAAAGATCAGATTAAAGATAGCTATCGAAAACTAGCGCTGCAATATCACCCTGACAGGAATAAGTCACCTGAAGCAGAAGAAAAATTTAAAGAAATCAGCGAAGCCTACGCCGTTCTTTCTGACGACCAAAAAAGACAACAATATGATATGCTTGGGCACGCAGGATTTGACCAGAGATACACTGAAGAGGATATTTTTCGGGGGGCAGACTTCAACACTATATTTCGTGATTTAGGCTTTGATTTTGGAGACATTTTCAGCCACTTTTTTGGCGGAGGCTTTGGAGGAAGAAATTTTAATCAACGCTCCAATCGCGGTCAAGACTTACTCTATGAGCTTAGCATAACCTTAGAAGATGCTGCGAGAGGATCAGAAAAAGAAATTGAAATTCCTCGAAACGAAAAATGTGAAGTCTGCAGCGGGTCAGGCGCTGCGCCGGGCACACAACCTAAAATATGTAGTCGCTGTAACGGGCAAGGTCAAGTTCAAAACATGCGGCGAAGTCCTTTCGGCATGTTTGTTCAGGTCACACCTTGCCCAGATTGCAATGGCAAAGGCAAAATTATTGAAACGTTTTGTAAAAACTGCCGTGGCTCAGGCATAGTTAAGAAAAAACGCAAAATCACAATAAAAATTCCTCTTGGTATAGATGAAGGTTACCAACTTAGACTCAGAGGAGAAGGCGAAGCAGCACCAAACAATGGCGAACCAGGAGACCTTTACGTTCTAGTTCACATTATGCCCCACGACTTATTCGTCCGTGACGGCGACGATTTATATTATGTGTTAATGCTTAACTATCCTCAAGCAGTGTTAGGTGCAACAGTTCAGGTGCCCACACTAGAGGGGCCAACTGAACTAAAAATTAAAGCGGGTACACAAGCAAACGAAGTTATTCGGATCAAGGGTAAAGGCATGCCTAGATTCAGAGGATATGGAAGAGGCGACCTCGTTGTGCGCATAGGAATTATTGTTCCTCAAAAAGTAACTAGAGAACAACGTATACTTTTGGAACAGTTAGCAAGGGAATTTGACCAAAACTCACAGTCTAAATCATCGTATAAATTCCGAATTTAGCCCTATCACTTCGTTAAAAGAAAAAGCCTTTAAAAACAAAACGTAATAAACAATTGAAGGCATGCCTGATGGCAATAAATTTAGATGCGTTGTTGTTGGAAGTAATTATTAACGTAGTTGTGTTATCCCCTGTTCTGTGGCTTTCAGGCAGACTTTTAGCAGGCAAAGATAAGGCAAAATTCACCGATGCAATATGGATAGTTCTCTTGGGAACAATAATAGGCTCGGTGCTAGGTTTTTTTATCACAGGAATAAGCGCATCGTTAATTTTACTTCTAATGTGGCTGTCTCTGATAAAACACTTTTTTGATTGCGGGTGGCTAAAAGCGTTAGCTATAAGCATAATTGCTGTGCTTATGTTTGCTGTAATCGGAATGTTGCTGACACTGGTTGGGATAGCCCTCGGGAATTTTACGTTAATTTAACCTTTAAAGGGACATATCAAACACAAGTACACGGGTAGTTGGCCCACTGATTTATGGCTACAATGTAATGAAAAGGCAGACAACAGATTCTACTGTCAAAAACAAGAAACTAAATCGATAGATACTTAAGGGGCATTAAAAGACTTCAAAGGATGATCTAAGAAACGCTGAAATCATTTTTAACGATCAAGCAAAGAAACGCTTATAGGTATAAGCAGGGATAAAGCTTCAGAAGCCCAGTCTTTTGGGCGGGTAGATCAGCCTGGCATGATCGCCACGTTGGCATCGTGGAGGCCGCGGGTTCAAATCCCGCCCCGTCCACCAACCACACACATTAATTGCATAAGTTCTGTGGTATAACCTCTTAGGACTCAATTGCGTTTATTTTCATTTTAAAATCGGAAATTATTGAATCAGTTATTTTTTTCATCTCTTCCTGATATTTACGAAAAACTTCAGGGGTTTCAGTTTTAGATGGCACCTCTCGGGTATAAGGCCATTTAACTTCTATTTCTGTTCCACGCTCGCTCTCTTTGAATAAAAATTCTATTTCTAACGCTTTACCTACCCAACTTGGCGTGTATTCAACAAGCAGGTATCTCGGTGGCACATGTTTTTTTATGATCACATTTTTTAAACCAATTTCTCCTAGGGCTTTTTGGACTAGTTCAGAAGCTTCTTTGACGCCTGTTTTAACTAAGTATTTTTCCTCCAAAGACTTCAGCCGCATTTTGCCGACACTCTACATAGATTTGTTGCGGTTTTTCTCATAAAGTTTCCTTTTAAAAGTCAGACACTTTTAGCTCAGTCTTGTTAAGGTTAGAAAAATTTAAAGGCATATCTCACTGATAAGAAAAGAGGGGAGAAGGCAAAACATGAGGTTAACCGTATGTCATACAAAACTTTTTGTTGCAGCATCTTGTGCTCTATTAATACTTCTGTCAGCTTTTCTGTTTAGTGTAAGTGCTCAAACAAATGAGCAGTTAGCAGCGAAATATGCGCCTGTTCTTCATTTCACGGCAGGTGAACAGTTCTACCCTACAACAGTTGACTACATCATAGAAATTTCAGCTCTTAAACAAAGAGCGCCGTTTGGTGTTTCATCTACAGTTATTGATCCTTCACCGAGGGCAGACACTTTAGGAACTTACACAGCAGCAGATCTGTTTTTGGATAACAAATTGGGAACTTATGAGCGAATCGCGGCGGATTATTCGGCGCGAGCCTCGTCATTGGGGTACTATGCTTATGTTCATGTTGTTCGGACAGCGTCCTCAACTGTGATTCAATACTGGCTTTTTTACATTTACAATAACGGTCCTCTGAATGATCACCAAGGCGACATAGAAGTCATTCAGGTATTTCTTGATGCTTCAGGCAACCCTAGGCAGGTATTACTTTCGCAGCATGGAGCAGGACAAAATGCTGTCTGGAGCGATGTGGAGAAAGTGGATGACCACCCAGTCGTGTACGTAGCCCAAGGCTCCCATGCCAACTACTTCCGTTCCTATCAGGGCAGAATGGGACTTGAAAGCGACATTGTAGGCAATGATGGAAAAACGATAATGCCCGCGGATCTCAATCTTGTAATGCTGGAAAACCAAGGGTGGTTGAATTTTGCTGGACGCTGGGGATATTGGGGGACAGAAGATGAAGTTGCTTTAGGTCAAGCAGGTCCGTATGGTCCAGTTTTCAACCAAGACGGTATACGGTGGGCTCAACCTGAAGTGTACCTGAACTCCACCTTCACGGTTAATGGTACATACTTTATTCTTGCGTTGCTGGTTGCTAACTTTCTTTTACTCTTTGTAGTTTACATTATCGCACGAGGCGCTTGGAAGTGCTGGTGCATAGTACGAATGGTTCAAAAAGGCGGCTTATTGGTGGGAAAATTCCTCAGAGGGCGCGGAAGTATCGGGTTGATTTTGGGCATAGTTGCTATTGTACTGAACATTTTTGCGTTGTTTCTGCCGTGGTACACAATAACTGCGGTGTCGCAAAGTGGGCCGTTAGCGCAACAGGGAGGAGCTACGTTGATGAATATGGATGGCATTAACGGCGTAACCGTAAAAATGTTCATGGGTGCAGGCGGTTCAGATTCAACATCAGGTTATACAACGTTGTTCACTACACAAATGCCCTTTGCAATAGCTTTTGGAGCAGGCCTAATCCTGCTGGCTTTAGATGTAATAGGCATAAAAAGTGGCAAAAGCTTAGGCAAAAAACTTATGATAGGAACCGTTAGCTCATTGCTGCCGCTCATACTCATCTTACTGTTTATATCTCAGTTGGGTGCGCTTGCACCATTGGCGTCAGGCTTATTCCCGGGACAAACAATACCTACTGCGGTTGAAAACATGCTCAGCGCCATTGCCCGCAGCCCAATTCAGGGAACAAGCAGCGAAGTATTTCCAATAATTGGAGTAACTACTGTCACTTGGGGTTTAGGTATCGGCGCTTATTTGTTCATAGTAGCGGCAGTGCTCAAACTAGTTGGAGGATTGATTATATACACCGCTCCACCACTGCAGCAGCAACCTCAGATGCCGTATCAGATGCCGCCACCGCCGCCTCCTCCCCCTCCGCCAATTCAAAACCACATATAGCAAGTTTCTTACTTTGAAAATCTTGTTTTGAATGTTAAAAAAGGGGTGATTAAACGTTTTTCGTTCTGGTTTACACCTAATAATTTTCAAAGGGTATAGAGGTAAATTTTGTTGGTGTGCAGACCAACATTAACAGTGGCTACCTTTTTGGGTGTAAATCCCACTAGTGGGTAGTCATAAGCGACGATTTTAGTGGTTTTTTTGCATTCAGTCTTTATTTTTTCTGAAAGTTTAGGGGCGATCGTGGGAAATGGGTAGACGTAAATTGCGTCAAAATGTGAAAGATCTACTCTGAAGAGATCTGCTTGAACATATTCAATGTTATGTTTGATAGGTGTGTTTTTGATTTTCTGTTTAGCTTCTTTTATCAAACGGAGGTCAATCTCGAAACCTACGCAAAAGCAGTTGAATTTTTCGGCTACAATGGTAGTTACGTTACCTTCGCCACTTCCTAGATCTGCGAAAATTGCTGTTTCATCTAGATCAAGAAGTGTTAAAGCTGTTTCAATGACTGTGCGGGGAGTGGGAAGATAGGGATAATTGAGGAACATGCGGAGTAGCAACGGATCATATTCCTCGCGCATGAGGCACACCTAAAACAAGATTTTAATTCAACTATACTTACTTCAAAAAGTTTTTGTTTTACAAATAATGAGAAACAGATGTGTTAATTAGTTATTAATTTATGTTTTGTTGCCTCTTACGTTACTGAGTGCCATCAACAGGGAAGAATTTAGGATTAGAAGAAAAAGGAAGGGACACGCCGTTAAGAGGTTGGTAATGCAAATGACATTTAGTAGTTTTCGGTCCACACTTCAAAGTAGCTCTGGGGGTGACTGCAGACAGGACATGTGAGTGGGGCTTGGTTACCTTCAAGGACGTGCCCACAATTGCGGCATTTCCATTTTATAGGTGTGTCTTTTTTAAACACTTTGTTCTGTTTCACGTTTTCCCACAGTTTCCGATATCTGCGTTCGTGGTGAGCTTCCACTTTGGCGACTTGACGGAAGAGGTTGGCTATTTCTTGGAATCCTTCTTTTTCGGCAACTTCACTGAAGTTGGGGTAAATCATTGTCCACTCTGCTTTTTCTCCTTCTGCCGCTTCTTGGAGGTTATCTAGAGTTGAAGATATGATTCCTGCTGGGTAAACAGCTTTTATTTCCACCATACCGCCTTTGAGTTGTTGAAAGAAAAGTTTGGCGTGTTCTTTTTCGTTGTCTGCTGTTTCTTGGAATATAGCTGAGATTTGTTCGTAACCTTCTTTTTTTGCGACGCTTGCAAAGAAGCTGTAACGGTTACGCGCTTGAGATTCTCCTGCAAAAGCTGTTAGAATGTTTTTTTCAGTTTGGCTACCTTTTAATTCCATAGAGTTCACCTTACGTTAAGTTAACGCGTTTGAAAATAAAAGTAGTTCTTATGAGTGAGAATTTATTATTTGCAGAAGTGTGAATGCCGTGAAACATACGGTTTCTATGAGTTGCCTTTTTACCTCTTGTGTGATTGTTTAGATTTTCAAATATTCACTTAGTTTGCCTTCCCTTTCGAGTGTGCCAAGCCAGTCAACAATGCCTATGTTACCTTTGTTTTTGCCGTCAAGGATCAAAAGCATCTCTTTTACTACTTCTTCGACGTTTTTTTCCGTGACGTCGAGTTCGCAAACGCGCTCTTTTGGTTGTGTACGTAAAGCTTCTACGAGGCAAACGTCTAGTATTTCTGCAGCTATGTTTTCGTCTTGTTTGCTTTGGCTAAAGCCACGTTCTTGCATGAGTGTCCGTAGTTGTTGGGGATTACGTCTAAGGACGAAGACATGCGTTGTAAGAGAAGGGGCTGTAACTGCGGCTGCATAATGGCCGTCTATGATTATATCGTTCGCGCCTGTTTGGATTATGATTTGTGTGAGTGTTTGCCGCATTTTTGTTTCGTCAATTATTTTTGTGTCTCTTTTTTTATCTTTACTTAGCGTCAGGTGCTCCTTTTCTGCCAGTTCTGTCAGGTTTACATATGCTGCATTAAGTTTAGAGGCAAGGTTTTGGGCTATAGTAGTTTTTCCAACGCTTGGGGTACCTGTTATGAGTATGACACGTTTCATAGGTGTAATTGAACTGCTATGAGATAATTATTAGTTATGTGGGGTTATTGGGTTTACCGGTACTGTTCAGTTACAGACATGAAGCATTTGTTTGGAAGTTTTAGAAGGTTACGTTTATTGGTTGCGTCGTCTTTATTTTTGTGGGCTGGCGAGTTGGTGTGTGGCTGTCGGACCTGACGTTTCGAGGGTCTGAGGAAACTCCGCCCACATGTAGAATTGCACTCCCGATAGGGAGAAGCCGAGAGGCTTGGCAACGGAACAGAAACGACCCGTCCACTCAGACGCGGTGATGATGCGTTTGCGACGCGGAATGTGCTGAGATGGAACGTTGAAACGGCCGTCCTGCAAGTGGAAAGGGCAAACAGGCGCTGATGACTCATCTACGGGAGAGCGCGGGTAGCCCGATTAGCCAGATGCCACAGTCAACAAAAGGCGGGTTATGGCCAACACGCCACGCCCATTTTATGTTTTGACGTATTGAGTTTACAAAATCGTAAATTAACCGCCCAAATTTTTATTCCTTTTTACCAGATAGGACTTTGTCTTTTGGGATCGTTATAACGAATCGGGCGCCTTCTCCTGGTGCACCGTTCTCTTCTATTGACCAGCCGTAAACGTCGAGCAGTTTTCGAATTGTAAATAATCCGTATCCTTTTGTGTTTTCTGCTTTCAGGTTTTCGCTGAAGATGTGTGATTTTTTATTGTTGGCTATGCCCACGCCGTTGTCTTCATAGATTAGTTGTAGGTGGTCTTTTGTTTTTTTGCAATGTAAGTGTATTTTGCTGACTTTTTTACCATGCCGCAGTGAATTGTCAATCAAGTTATAAAAGAGCTGCCGCAGTAATGAGTCAGCTTTAACTTCTATACCTGCGCATTCGTTTAAAAGTTCAATTTTGTCTATTTCTGGAAAGAGGTCCTTTGCTTCGTTGAAACAGGCTTCCACGTTTACGCCTCTGAGTTGTTCCATGCCCATTTTTTGGTATGCATGGCTGAAATCAAATAGCCGTTCAGCTTGGTGGACAAAGGATTCAATTTTTTCTATATACTGAACGGCATCTGCGTTTAAGGCAAATTTATTTTTTAATAGATATGTGCACCCCAAGATCCCTGCAAGTTTGTTACGTACATCATGGCGGGTCAAACTGCCAACAACAGCCAATTTTTCATTTAACCTGCGGGTTTCTTGTAAAGCTTTTTCCAGCGCGGCTCTAGCGTTTGCAATGTCAGATATGTCCTTGTAGACTACAACAAATCCTGCAAATTTGGCTTGCTCGTAGATAGGCTCTACTGAAACCAAAACTGGAATTTCAGCGCCATCTTTCCGTTTTCGTACTGTCTCAACGTAGGTTATTTCTTTTTTGGCTTTTTCGATAATGCGTTGGGACTCTGTTTTTAGACGCTCAGGAACCACTAAGTTAGGCAGAAAGGTGCCAATCAATTCTTTTTGTGAAAAACCAAACAGCTTCGTAAAAGCAGTGTTAACTTCTTTGACGAGAAAATTGGCGTCAACAAGTACTACAGCCTCGGGGTTCTTTGAAAACAAAAGCTCAAATTTTTTGTTGTTTTCGCGGAGAAGCATTTCTTGCTTTTTGTTCTCAGTTACGTCTGCAAAAACCGTGGCGAATTTTCCTTTTGCTGGTGAGAAAACAGAAATGTGGAAGTATTTATCCATTGGTGCAAAGTAAGTCGTAAAAGAAGTTGGTTCGCCTGTTTCTGCCACACGGCTATAGATGTCCAAGTATGGGGCAGAAGTTGTGCGGTAAAGTATTGAAGCCCGTTTACCTATGGCGTCTTCACGTTTTATACCTGTTATCTTTTCATAAGCTATATTGGCATCCAATATTTTGTAGTCAACAGCTTTTCCAGCATTATCGTAAATCACTTCGTGAAGACATACGCCTTCATTCATGGCGTAAAATAGAGAATAATATTTCTTTTCGCTATCTTGCAATTTCTGTTGCGAGTTCTTTTGTTCTGTAATATCTACAAAGGTTGTCATTACACCAGTTAGTTCACCGTCAGCGTCAAAAAGTGGATCTGAATTAATTTGAATCCATCTACGCGCTTCGTCTTTTGGATGATACACGCCCATAACAACCTTTCTGAGGGGCTTACCTGTTCGCAAAGTAACCATAGCAGGGTGATCCTCACCAGGGAAAGGTGAACCGTCTTCGTTAATAGCGTGCCAGCGAGGATCCATTGAAGCCCGCCCTATCATTTGATCTAATGTTAAACCTAGAATCTCACATGCCGCAGTGTTAGCTTGAACAATCTCGCCAGTTCTATTCTGAATCACTACTCCTCCAGAAACCGTCTCATACAAAGTACGGTACTTGGTTTCGCTTTGACGAGTAGCAGTTTCAACGATTTTTAGATTAATAAAATTTGCAACCAAATTGGCAACTGACTGCAAGAAGTTGACTTCGTCTTGGTTAAAATGACGCAGTTTCGTGGTATGAGCCCCCATCACTCCATACGGGTTAGCAGGGTTGCCTATGATGACACTTAAGCCGCTTACTACGTTGTGATCAAACAGTAATTGTGGTCCTGAAAAACGTGTTTCAGTGTGTAAGTTTTCGACAATCACAGGGGAGCCACTAAGTAGAGTGTAGCCTGCTTGCGAGTTCTGCCCTGTGCTCACCGTAGCTGTGCCCACTAAACCTTCTTTCCACCCGAAGCCGGCACGGAGCAATAGAGCTTTTTTGTTTGGTAGAAGCTCCAATATTTTACAGAAATCCACTTCCAAAGCTTTTGCTACAACGTTGACGACTTTGGACAAGAATTCATCTTCGCTAATTTGAGTTAAGGCAAACTGCCCCAACTCTGCAACAGCGGCTTGCAGTCTCCCGTAGGTAGCTAGCTGATGCTCCATTTTTTTGAGGTCAGTAATGTCTACAGCATACAGGTTGATGTACCCCTCAGCAACAACAGGCACAACCCAAAATTGGAATACTCTGTCGCCGTGTTTTTCCTCAAAAGTTAATGCTTCTTTGGAAGATAACGCAGTTGCCACATAGGTACTCCATTGCACAGGAGCTAAACAACCCGTTATTAGGGGTACTTTTAGCAGCTTGTGAGAGGCGGGATTAGCATACAAGACTTTACCCTCGTTACTAAGTCGCAACACTGGCGCCGTGTTTTCTAAGGGAAACCTAGCAAAGCTTTCCAGTTCCTTTCTAATTTTCCGCCGTTCAGTAACATCGCGAAAAACCAAAATTACACCTGTAATTTTGCCAGTGTCGTCTCGTATGGGCGCACCGCTGTCACTGATAGGAATTTCTTTGCCGTGACGATTTATAAGAAGCGTGTGATTTGCTAAACCTACAACTGTGCCTTCTTTTAGCACTCTGGCAACTGGGTTCTCAACTATCTTTCGTGTTTCTTCGTTGATTATGTGGAACACTTGACTTAGAGGTTTTGATTCAGCCTCAGCGTTACTCCAGCCTGTTAAAGACTCAGCTACAGGGTTCATAAAAGTGATTTTTCCTTCTTTATCAGTGGCTATAACAGCGTCACCAATGCTTGAAAGGGTGGTTGCCCAGCGGCGCTCGCTTAACTTAACATTTTCTTCAATTTTTTTACGCTCAGTAATATCCACAGCAACTTCGGCGGCTGCTACAATTTGACCTGTTTCATCTTTAATTGGCGTAGCAATTATTTCTACCCAGTACGGCTTCCCATCAATTGTAGTGGAGTTATACTCATGAATATCTGTGGCTGTTTGCCCTGCAAAAATTTTAGTAACGCCGCAGTCAGGGCAAGGCGCATTCAAATCATTAAGCACCGTGTAACATAATTTACCCTCCACGGCACCTCTGTAACGTCTTATTAAATCATTTGCCCACAAAACATGGTAGTCTTTACTGATAAGAACTAAGCCAGCACCTAAGCTTGCCACTATCCGCCCCAGCATGTCACGTTCGGACTTAATTGCATCTTCGACTTTTTTGCGTTCACTAATGTCTTTTACTAAACCTACTATCGCAGTCTGCTCGCCTAACTTTATTGTAGTCATGTTTACTTCAACAGGAAAAACGCTGCCATCCTTGCGTCTATGCAAACTTTCAAACGTCACCGCTTCTCCCGCAAGAGTTTTAGGCCAAAAAACTGCTCCTAGCTTAGGAGCAGCAGGGTCTACATCGGAGATGTGTAATGCAAGCAATTCCTCTTTTGTGTAACCAAGATTTTTGCATGCTTGTTGATTCACATCTATTAAGTTGCCACTTAAATCATGCACAAATACGGCTTCAGCTGCATGTTCTAATATGGCCCGGTAACGTTTTTCGCTCTCTGCCAAGGTATACAGGGCTTCAGCCCGCTCAACAGCTAAGCGAATCATGTGAGCAAGTTCGCCGTAGACCACCTCAGGCTTGCCCTGTTTGTTGCAATAACCGTCAGCGCCAAGATTAAGAGCTCGGACAGCAATCTCTTCTCTGCCCTTTCCCGTAAACATAACAAAAGGCAAATCACCATAGCGTTGACGGATTTCCTGCAAAAACTGTAAGCCGTCTTTATCAGGCATATCATAATCTGCAATGACTGCATCATATTTCTGTTCACTAAGTTTCTGAAGCGCCTCATCCGCTGAGACAGCAGAATCAACCTTAAAATTGCCTTCCGACTCCAATATGGCTTTAGAAATTTCAAGGAACACCTTATCGTCATCGACGTGTAAAATTTGAAGCATTCGGTGTTTCAACTTGGCTCTAATCCACCATTTCAACAACACCTCTAGCAGCAAGGGATACTTAAAGTTTAAGACAGCGCCTAAATGTGGATTTTGAATCAGAATTTAACAAAAATAAAGTTTTAATTTAATTCATTTCTTGGACTAATTGAGAAGAAAAAAATTCTCATGAGAGAAAAATCTTGCCCAAACCAGTTATTTCCACGGAAGGCTTCAACAAGTTAATTGCAAAAGCATTCGATGAAAGTTTATCTGCCTTAGGGACGCCAGCCAAAGAAGCCGTGTACAAGTACTTAGAAGAAACGTTTGACCTCAAAAAATGGGAAATCCCCTATCGCACCGAAGTTGTAGAAAAGGTTATTGAAAAAATTTTTGGGGCAGGAGCAACACCACTTGAACAACTAATAAAGAAAAATTTGGTTAAAAAATTGGAATCTACTTGTATAGTGGTGGGGTTACCTGAATACCTGAACACGGTTGCTACATATAACCGCCTAAAAAAAGAAAACACCGCTAAATTGAACGAGCGCCTTAACAGTCAGAATTATAAGTAGCTTGTCTGCTTTATTGCACAGCAGGTAGTAAAAGCATGGTAACACGAGGGCAACGTAAGTTAGGTAGACTGATAAGAAAACTGGAGAACAGTGTAGAGCTCAGCAGTAAAGAAAGCCAAGCAAAAGAAGCGGAAAGGCAGCAACGTAAAAAAACAGGAGTAGATATCTCAGATTCGCCAGTTCAAAGTTTAACAGGATACACAACATCGTACCAAAAAACTCAACGTATAAAGGGTTAATTTGGAAACAGGTGGATAGCGATTTTTAGAAGTTTCTACAAACAGATGCCCTGTAGCGGTAGCATCGTCAAAAATTTCGCAAACACGGTTTGATTGACTTAACGCATCACTGAGAGTAATCGAGTTAAGCGTATTCTCTGAAAGTATGGTTACATTTTGTGCAACGGAAAAACTGAGTTGAAGCTTCATCGCCGCCACGGGTCTGAACTTGCCATACATAGCACAATCTGTTGCCGCACCTTGGGCACTCCATCTTTATGGTAGGCATAGTATTGACTTCTTGTTCCTTGGGGATAACGGTTACAGCTTCCTGAGGTGCTTGTTTAATAATTTTGCCTGCGCCAGCTTCAATTCTATCACCTAGTTCACCTTTTACGTAGTCGCATCTGTTGCAAGCAAGTACCACTGAAATTCCGTTACGCAACTCAGTTTTTTTGGGTCGCAATACGCAGCCACATTTTGGGCAAAACTCCATAAGAAGACCCCTCAAACTTGTTAGCTGTTTTTCTTCAATGAAGAGACACGCAGAAAATATAAGGTTAACCCCGAAAATTATGCCAAAACCGCGTAAAGAAATATTAGTTGTTCCCTCAGCGGAACAAAATGTTCCTGCGTGAATCATAATTATCTCTTTGCTCAATAGAAAAAATTTAGGTGCGGTTCCCTCATGAACAAATCAAAAGTAGAGAATAAAAAATCAATTTCGTTAAGGTTCATAATTCTTGTAGTAGTCTGTGCCTACTTTACACTAGCAATCTACGACCTAATTCAAAGTGCAATATTCAGCAACCTCCTTATTTCGCATATTTCACTTTATGAGGAACTTATGCCTCTGGATTGGTGGCGCACCTTATTCTACACCAGTGAACTAGGTGGTTCTGTAGGAGGAATTCTTCGTTTCTTAGCTAGCTGCCTTGCCTTATATGCCGCAGTTACGTATTGGAGAAAAAAAGACTTCGCCTTCTCCCAAATCAAAAGACAAGTCAGTTGGGCAATACTGTTGGAGGCAAGCTACTTCATATCACTAATACCCAGTGCAGTGCTAGGCTTTGTGTTCCCAACAACGGGTGGAAACGTATGGTACTTTGGCACAACCCCAGTAAACGAGGTGCTATTTGTTGCGGGCTTTGCCTGCCTCGCTATGATACTGGCAGTTCCACCAGTGTTGCTTAAATTGAGAGCGATAATTTTGCAGGGCGCTTCAAGTCCATTAATAGTCAAATGGAGCTGCATCTCTGCAGTGACTTACCTCTTTGTCGTTTTCTGGTTCAACACAACTATGCAATGGGTGGGAATGATAACCACGTTTGGGGTTGAAATCCTTCTTGACCCTTTCAACCTCGCAGGTTTTGTGCCGTCTGTCTTCGGTTTATTAGGGATAGCAATCGCCACGCTAGTCTTCACATCGCCCATGATAAAAACGCCTAACGCTAAATTAAACCAGTTCCGACTTGGAACCACAGCAGTTGCCTTCGGATGCTACTACGTTTTTGCCATACTCGTCTACTTTGCCAGCGGAGGTTACGCTGCACGACCATGGTCATGGTACGAAATGATAGTCCCCCATAACCCGTACTTATGGTGCGTCATTTTCCTGTTCGCAGGTTTACCTGCCCTTGCACGTTACACAATCAAAAGCTGAAAAACAGCTCAAATGAAATTCATAAGGGTCATATGTCCAAGGGAAAATTCAGCACAACCAAGCATGTATCGTGGGTGCTTCTCCAATTCAAAGTTATGCTCATATGGTGTTAGCCTCAAACCTACGACAACGTTCGCTTTTATACAGGCAAGTGTATGTAAAAGGGAACTGCGTCTGATACTGGGACGCAAAACATAAGTGGCAATGACGATGACTTTATGCTCTCTGGCAAAACTTTGCAGATAACATACCAGCTGGTTGAAAACGCTTCGCGCCTCTTCTTCAGCGATTTGTTCGTCTAAAAATAAACCTGCAATGTCAGATATCACTACGAGTTTAGCGCTAACTCTTTTGACGAGTTCCTCCAGATGCTCCATTATGAACATAGTTAACTGGTACGCTGAAGAGGCTTTTTGGATACTTAATCGTTTTAGTGCTTGGTCAGGGTTAAGGTTGTGAATTTTAGCAAAACGAATTAGGAGTGCGGGATTGTAAGTATTTCCACCGTCAACAAACACGACATTACTGTTTAAACCATTTTTAAGTTGAGCTCTGACACATAATAAAGATGTTAACGATACAGCTGATTGTGTGCTATGAATTATTGCAAAGTCACCTATAGAGAAACCAGGAAATAAATTATCTACACCCTGCATGTCTAAAGATAACAATCCACTTTGATCTTGCTGCTTAGGCACAGTTTGAATTACGAGGTTCTGTGACATGACGTTCAGGATCCCCATTTTTTGCTTAGAACAAGTTACGTTTTTTCGGTGCTTTTAAAGTATCTTCAAAACGACTATAACATGAAGGGGAGAGAGGTCGGTAAAAATGAAAAGGTTAACGTATCTGATTTATGAGTTGACACGCCATACACAGATCACCCACTGAGGGCGCACCACATTGCGTACACTCGTTAAAGTCGCCCTTTTCGGCAATTTTGATTAAGGCAGGTCGAAGTTTCTCTATAGACCTGAAGACGGTAAATTTAGTTCCTGCATGACGTTCCTCAATCTGGTTCAGCAATACACGAATATCATTACGCATAGCTTCTGAGGCATAAGGACAAGGGGTACTTTGAAAATCTAAACCCTTAATGTAAGCATAAAGGGCGCTTTCCTTTTCAGGAATTTCACAAAACGGCTTAACTTTCTGCACCAACAGGGGATGTACTAGATCAGTTACGGGTTTTTCTGAAGCCAAACGAGCCACATCACCGTGAAAAATATTTAACAAAGATGTTTGTACTTCATCATCCAGCGTATGTGCTGTGGCAATTTTATTGGCGCCCACAGCCAACGCACCCGCATTAAGGGCTTTCCTACGTAACACTCCACAAAAGGCACAAGGAGTCAAGGCAACTTTACGATCTTGCATACGCCAGACCAGTTCATCCAACGTGAAGCCATAAAGCGATTTAAAAGAAACCACGTGATTTTTTATGTCAAGATCTTTGCAAGTTTTCACCACAATACCTAAGGCTTCATCTCGGTAGCCTTTGATGCCCTCATCAACCGTAACCGCAAAAAGAGATGCACGTGGAAATTTGCGCTCCATACTTGCAAGGACATGTAGTAAACTGATGCTGTCTTTGCCGCCTGAAACTGCAATGGCTATTGTGTCATTGTAATTTAGCATTTTGTACCGTGTTATGGTAGCCCGCACCTTATTTTCTATCGATTCAGAAAAGCATTGCTTACAGAGTTTTTCGCCACTGTAGCTTCTCTGAAAGAAGGCGACTCTGTGTTTACATAAGCTACACTTTGCAGCAGCGGTACTCATAAAGCAGTCACAGCAAATACTCTTGATTAAGGGAGCACTAATAAGCAATTCTATAATAAAATCACGCTTAAATCAATCACTTCCTAAACTTTGCAATTTGCTTAAAACATGAAGGCACTGTTTGCTTGCCCAAAAACGGTAGCTGTTTATGAAGGAATCAACATATAAAAACCAGCCGATAACAATGACTAGGATCCACAACTGGACAAAAGACAAAACAAAACAACTTAGTTATTTAAGAGTGATGACGCAACTACTATTTTTGATTGTTATTTTATATTTATCAATAATTGCGGTTTGGAAAGGCCTACTTGTAACTCTTATACTTGGAGCCACACTTATTTTGGGGAGAGTTTTCTGTGGCTGGATTTGCCCCTACGGTCTTTATATGGATTTGGTGTCGCTTCTGCGCAGAAAACTAAAAGTGCCGCACTGGACGTTGCCAGAGAAATTGAACCGCATGCTACATAAACTAAGGTACATGATTGTCCTTGTGCTTTTAGCACTTGTCGTTTTACCGTTTATAGTTGAAGGCAAGTCACTTATTCACCTCTCAGAATTTTTGTGGCTTCGAGGAGCCTTCAGACCATTGACTATTTTGCTGGCGCCACTGGAAACATTAGTTATCCCATGGATTCCGCCGTTCGGGGCTCTATTAGAGCTGGGAAAAGTAAGTCTGAGTTATCCATATGTTGGAGAAATAATGGCCGCCACAGGCGGAACAGAAACTGGATTGTTATTTGCGGTAGTGTTTGTTGCCCTCACGCTGATTGCTTCATTTAAAGTGCGCCGCTTCTGGTGTCGATTTTGTCCCACAGGGGTATCAATTGCCGCAGTCAACAAATACAAGCGGTCACGCGGAGTACCTCTTCTTCGCTTAAACAAAAGTGAAGAAAAATGTACCAGATGTGGAATCTGCAAAAGAGTGTGCCCCGTTCAAGTTACTGAAGTGTACGATAAAAAAGGTGGCGACGTAGCTACCTCTATGTGCACGCTCTGTTTGCGGTGCATAGAAATGTGTCCCTACCCAGACTGCTTAAAATTACAGTTTGCTGGAAAAACACTTTTCAAATCCCGAAATTGGCTAGCAGCTTGAACGACAGCTAAACTCAAATGCTTAATAGTTACTCAGCCAACTTTTATTCGCAAGTGCAAGCCAATTGACCAAGAAAGTCGAGATGCGCCAAGACACAATTAAAGTGTTCTATACCTTCGACAGATGGAGCAAACTTCAAGCGTATAGGGAAAAAACTGCTAAAATAATGACAGTGCTTGAAAAATTTAACCTTCAAACTGTTGTTCATGGAAGCATAGCCCGTGGAGACGTAACTAAAAGCAGCGACATAGACATTTTTGTTGTGGATCCGCCTAGTTCCTTCCAGATTGAAACAGCACTAGAAGTTGCCAGCATAAAAGTCGCCAACCGGTTTGTGGTTCAAGCTACACCCCTATACGCCATGAAAGCGTACATAGAGCTTGACGAAAAAACCACCATTTCATTTCCACTTATGCGGATGCGTAAAGTTGAACGAGAATTCTATAAATTCAGCGGCGAAGTTACACTGGCACAATTAAAGCAAAATCTGCGAGTTAAAGGCGTAGACAAACGACTTATGCTTATTAAACCTACAAAAACAGGTCATGAAGAAATCAGCATAATTGGGAACGAAAACCAAACTGCCAAAATATTAGATATCTCAGTAGAAACAGTTTTAGACCGTACACATGCCCTACGTAGAAGAGACGCAGTTGGTAGAACAGGAACCTTCATAAAAAGGGAACTGCAACCAAACGAAAATTTTGAAATGATTCTAAAAGAACTCTCAGACGCCAATCCTGCCGTCCGCAGAAGAATAAAAAGTTCCGCTTAAGAGCGGAAACTTCAAATTAATCTGTATAGTATATGAGGGCTTTGTCTTCAAGAATTTGCTGGATTTTGTCGACTGCCGCGTAAACCTGCTCTTCTTTTTTGGCGCCTACGCAAACTAGTTTTCCGGCGCTGAAAATCAAGAACACTACTTGTGGGTCATCCATGCGGTAGACAGCTCCCGGGAATTGCTCGGGTTCATACATGACTCGGCCAAGCTTATAAACGAGACTTTCAAGGTCAATTTCGCCGCCTAACTCAGCAGATGCAACAATGTTTTGGATGTTTACAACTGGTTTTTCCGTAATTTGTATGCCTTGCCCTCTGAGTTCTTTGACAACTTTTTCTACGGCACTCCGTGATTCTTTTTCAGATTTTGCGCCTGTGCAGACCATTTTGCCTGTGCCAAAAATGAGAGTAGCTGTTTTGGGTTTTTTTAGGCGGAAAACTAAACCAGGAAAAACGCTAGGGTTGTATTCGGTTTGAGGGAATTTCTCCACAATTTTCTGCAGGTCAATTTTCTGGTTTAAAGATACAGAAGCTACAATGTTTTGAATCGAGATTAACGGTTTTCGTTTGCTCATTTAGATTCCCGTGTATCTTTAACTTATATATAAAGGGGTATATAAATGGGTATATTAACAGGTCACTTTATAGACAAGTCAAAGCATGATTTACCATTTTATCCTAATCTGAACTATAAACGGGGAAGCGAAGAAGAGCAGCGATTCCACCTAACGCAAGAAGCTTTGCACCTGCTTCATGTTCGGTACTGACAACGGTAACGGCACCATTGCACTGTTCCACATGCTGCATCATTTTCTCCAATTTCAACCGCTGATCCACTTCGGCGTCACGCAACAGCGAGTCAGCCACCACCAGTTTTTCTACTGCACCAACGAGAACCGCTGTCTCTATGGATTTTATGCCGTAAGACACCGTAGCGTCGCCTCTACCCAACCGCTTCATAACTTCCTCTATAACCGTAGTTTCTTCGAGGATACGAAGTTGATGGGTGGTTTTTAAAAGAATCCCTGAACGAAGCGCTTCATATATCCCGCTTACGCCACCGTTGTTAACACTCTTCACGTCTGCAATGGACGCTGCAACATCTCTAGCTTGGGCGGTAACATAATTGGCAAACTCATTTTTTATAAATCCAACACCAACCACGACGATGGCATTACGGTGTGAAATCCAAAGGGCGGCTAAACTGCTTAAAGCTCGTTTAAAGTACTCATTCATTGCGCCACTTCGTTTTTCAGCTTCTTTTTTTCCAGGTAACTTTACCCGTTCTTCAACTCTAACTTCCACACCGTACTGCTTGGTTTCCGCTATGGCGTACCCTTCATCATCTATGGCAATTATAATTAGGGGCTTCTCTGCCTCACTAGCTTTCTGCAAGCGATCAAGCAGATGTTTAGGCCACTCTTTCTTCACAATAGTTACAGGTTGATTCAGCACTACATTTATGGTGTGGTAAGCCCCCTTTGGAATTATATCAGGAGCGTGACAAATAACGCCGTGGACACGCAATCTAGCCAGAAATTTATCCCAAACTATTGACTCCACAGTAACCCCCATGAAAACTGAGACACGCTCACCGCTCTTTGGACGTGAGACGTCAGTGTCTGATTTTATGGCTCGCGAAGAGTAAGCGTAAACTTCGTCTCCCGCATAAATAACGTTAGAGAGGTGCCAAAGGTCATCTGGAGAGTCAGGCACTAATTTCACGTACCCCTGATGCAGGTTTTTCTCGATAATTTTCACAGCTCTACATCTCAGTTAGCTATTCAATAATCGTTGAGGTAAAAAAAGGGCGCTCCATAAAAAATAGCTTTTTCCCATTAAACTGAGCTTTTTGGAAAGCCTTAAATTCCTTTAAGAAGCAAACATGAATTGATTGTAATGTCCACAAAATTGGCAAACTATCTTTCCGAATACATTCAAAGCAGAGTAGGAGTCTTTAAAAAATACCTCCTTGCTGCACTTGACAACAAAGACCACTGTATCTGGTATTTAGAGTCCAGCGAAGGTATGATTGTGCCCTCCTCAGACCTCAAAAATTGCGAGTTACTACGTGACGCACAACTTCTACATGAAGATATTCGTGTTTCAAGAAATGGCCGAAACACCTACAAAATTTATTGTTTAACTGAGTTAGGGAGAAAAATGGCTGAAGAAATGAAAAAAGAAGCAGCTGTTCCTGAAGATGAAGAAAAAGGTCCGTAGTTTAATAGGTACCTTTTGTGCTGTTAAATTAGATGTAGCAAGTTTATGAACAGCGGTATAAAAACGATAGATAAGGTACTAAGCAATTTAATTAGAACATGCAAACTAGGTCCTGCTGTGTCCTTCATCGGGTCACCTACAGTGTCGCCGACCACCGATGCATGATGCGCAGGAGAGTTTTTGCCGCCAAAATTGCCTGCTTCAATATGTTTTTTTGCGTTGTCCCATGCACCTCCGCCTGTGTTCATCAGCAACGCAAGAGGAATCGCGGTTAAAGTACATCCAACAACAAGTGCTCCTACTGCTACAGGTCCTAACAGAACGCCTACAACTAAAGGCACAACGACAACAACAACTCCTGGAAGCACCATGCCCTTTAAGGCAGCTTTTGTACTTATGTCCACTGTTTTATCATACTGAGGTTTATCTGTACCCTTCAGAATGCCAGGTATGTCTCGGAATTGCCGGCGTACTTCAGCAACCATCTCACCTGCAGCTTTGCCAACGGCACTGATGGCTTGAGCAGAAAAAAGGAAAGGCAACATACCGCCGATAAAAGCTGCAACCAGCACAGCAGGATTAGAGATATCAATGTTAAACGTACTCAGTCCAAAGTGCATCTTTGCTTCTTCGGCGTACGTTTGAAATAGCAACTGTGCAGCAAGTAACGCTGAACCAAGAGCAAAGCCCTTTGTCAAAGCTTTTGTGGTGTTACCCACCGCGTCAAGGGCATCCATTGTTTCTTCCGTACCTTTTTCTCCAGACATTTCAGCTATGCCTGCAGCATTATCAGCTATGGGCCCAAACCCATCTAAAGCTAAAACCATACCCATCACAGCTAGCATACCCATTGTCGCAAGGGTAGTGCCATATATACCGCCCATAAACGCCCCGACCCCAGGAGTTTCCGCGCCAAATAGAGACCCCAAGTAATAGGAAACAATAATTGCACCTGCTAACGAAATTATAGGAAGAGCCGCGGTTTCTAAGCCTACAGCAAAACCTGTGATTATGTTGGTTGCACTGCCTGTTTCACTAGCTTTGGCGATTTTTTTTACAGGACCCTTGTCTCGTCCTGTATAGTAATCGGTTATGTAATCCACAAGCACGCTAGCAACTAAACCTGACAGCAAACAAAGGTATAGATAGATGTTACCAAGAAGAAAAACTGTAGCCACAAAAAACAGCGCCGCCGAAACGAGCGTGGTGACCATGAGCCCCCTTCTAAGTCCCCGCATCGGGTTTTTCGCATCATTTTTGCCTAGTTTAACAAAAGGCATGCCCACAAAAGTGGCGAAAATCCCTAGCGCCCGCGCGATAAGAGGAAAGATAAGAAAGATAAGATTGCCTGTTGCAGCGCTTATAAGACCACCAATTATCATGCCACCGATGTTTTCACCGGTAGCAGATTCAAACAGGTCAGCACCTCTACCAGCAGAGTCACCTACGTTATCACCCACGTTATCAGCGATAGCCGCAGGGTTACGCGGGTCATCCTCAGGTATACCGGTTTCAATTTTGCCTACGATGTCGGCACCAATGTCTGCAGCCTTGGTGAAAATTCCACCGCCCAACTGGGCAAATAAAGCTATAAGCGAGGCACCAAAACCCATGCCTACAATTGCACTTGCAGCATTTCGCCCTATTATCGCAGCATCAGTAACCGAGTAGTTACCGAAAAGCGCACTGTAACCGTTGTATAATAAAAACAGCACACTCACACCCAAAAGAGAAAGCCCAACCACTGCGAGACCCATAGTGGCACCACCATAGAAAGCTGTTTTAAGAGCTTTTTCAGCGCTCTCCTTCGCAGCGGCGACTGTGCGAATATTAGCTTTAGTTGCGTTGTCCATCGCTATATACCCCGCGGCAAGAGACGCGATGGCACCTACTACAAAAGCAACTGCGGTGCCTACTCCAAGCCCGAAGGCTATAAGAACAGAAAGCACCGCTGTGATAACTATAATGGTTTTATATTGTCTTTTAAGAAATGCGTAAGCACCTATCCGGATGGCCTCTGCCACTTCAACGGCTTTGGGTGAACCTGTGCTCATTTTGCTGATTTTACGCATAATAATTAAAGAGGCAATTATAGCCATAATGCCTGCAATTGGAGCTATCCAAAAAACTATTGACGAATCAAAAGTTGTCAAGTTGAAAACAGACTGTAGCTGCTGCGACATACGAATAGCAACCTAGAATTATACATCCATCTTTAGAGTGCTATATATGTTTTCTCTGATTAAAAAATAACCAGAAAAGTTAAAACCTTTTTATCTCTGAAACCACAGGTAGGCAACATTCTTCAGGATTTCTTTTTAAGGAAGTTGGACATATCTCCAAATAACGTAGGAAGCTTTGAAACATAGGGATGCTTATGCCTAATAGATTAGTCGTGGTTAAAGTTGGAACCAGCGGTATAACCACAGCTGAAGGAAAACTCGACGATGAAGAAATGGAAAGACTAGCCCGGCAGATAGCAGTGGCTACAAAACAAGGAGATAAAATTGTCTTTGTAACGTCAGGAGCTGTCGCTGCAGGCATAGCAGAGTTAGGAAAGACAGGAAAACCCAAAGACGTTGTTTTCCAACAGGCTGCAGCAGCAACTGGACAAAGTGTTCTAATGGCGAAGTACCGAGAAATCTTTAAACGGTATGAATTGAAAGTTGCACAAATCTTGCTTACTGCCGAAGATCTATCAAACCGTGCCTCGTATGTTCACACCTGTAATGTTTTGAAAATGCTTTTGGAGTTAAATGTTGTTCCCATAATTAACGAGAACGATGTAACCAGTGTGGATGAACTGATACCTATCACCGAAGGATATAAGGTAAATTTTAGTGATAACGATATATTATCAGTGCTTGTGGCTAACGCCATTGGAGCGGACCTTGTTATAATTCTCTCAGATGTAGAGGGCTTATATACTACTGATCCGTCTGATCCTAACGCTGTCGTAATCAAAACCGTAGAGAACATCACATCAGAATTGAAAAACTCGGTGAACGGAAAAAGTAAGCTGGGTCGGGGAGGCATCCAAAGCAAAATTAGAGCTGCAGAAATAGCAACCAGCTGCGGCATACCGCTAATTATCGCTAATAGTCGACGAGAAAATGTTATAGTCGACATATTATCAGGCAAAGAGGTGGGCACATACTTTAAACCTCAACAACGTATGAAAGCTCGCAAACGCTGGATAGCTTACGGCGCCGCTATAAAAGGGGAAATTCACGTAAACGAAGGCGCAAAAAAAGCCATCCTCAAAGGTTCTAGCTTGTTACCTGTTGGAGTAATAAAAGTTATCGGGCACTTTAAAGCGTGCGATGTAGTTACTCTCGTGGATGAGGCAGGAGTGGAATTTGCCAAAGGAAACCCGAATATGTCCAGCGAGGAAATAAATCTTGTTAAAGGATTAAAAGTGGCTGACGTGAAAAAGAAACTGGGCGAAAACTGTCCAAAAGAGGTCATTGAACATAAAAGTATACACTTAATTGAGGAATAACGGATGGAGACAATACTTGAAATTTGCAAGAAGGCAAAAGTTGCCTCGTATGAATTAGCTAAACTCTCAACTGAAACAAAAAATAATGCCCTGTGTCGTATGGCTAACGCACTTGAAACAAACATCGACAGAATTTTGGCAGCCAACACAAAAGACACAGAAGCCGCTAAAGGCAGAGGCATAAAGCCAGCATTACTTGACCGTTTAGCGTTAGACAAAAAGAAAATTTCTAACATGGCACGTTGCCTACGCGAAGTAGGGACATTAACAGATCCTATTGGAACCATTGAAAGAACTTGGACTCGCCCCAACGGTTTAATTATAGGGCAAATACGGGTCCCCCTTGGCGTAGTGGGCGTAATTTACGAGTCAAGACCTGATGTAACCTCAGACGCTGCAGGAATCTGCATCAAATCAGGTAATGCAGTTATCCTTAGAGGTGGATCAGACGCCATAAACAGCAACGTAACAATCGGAGAAGTACTCCGCGAAGCATTAGCCGACACACGTGTACCTCGTGATGCAATTCAAGTGATAAAATCAACTGACCGGGTAGTAGTTGAAGAATTTATGCAGATGCGCGACTACATTGATGCCCTGATCCCCCGTGGGGGTGCTGACCTCATTAAAGCAACAATTGAAAAGTCGCGTATACCAGTCATCGAAACGGGAACGGGTAACTGCCACATCTACGTAGAAGAAGATGCAGACTTAGACAAAGCAGTTTCTATTATAATAAATGCTAAATGCCAAAGACCAGGAACCTGCAACGCTGCAGAAAAACTGTTAGTTCACCGCAACATCGCAGAAAAGTTTCTTCCAAAGATAATTGCTGCACTACAAGCACAAAAAGTTGAAGTTCGAGGTTGTGAGCAAACACGAAAAATAATTCCCGACGTAAAACCAGCTACTGAGGAAGATTGGTATACCGAATTTCTTGATTTAATAATCGGTGTGAAAGTCATTAAAAACTTAGATGAAGCCATTGGACATATTAACAAGTATGGCACAAAACATTCAGATTCCATCCTGACTGGAGATTTTGACAAGGCCTTACGCTTCATACGGGAAGTTGATTCTGCGGCAGTTTACTGGAATGCGTCCACCAGGTTTACCGACGGCAACCAATTTGGGCTAGGTGCTGAAATAGGCATAAGCACTCAAAAGTTACATGCACGTGGTCCAATGAGCATCCAACACTTGACTACAACAAAGTATTTTGTTTTGGGCAGAGGACACATACGAGAATAGTAGTTACAGCGGACAACTGCTACCCTCAACCAATTTCCCAAAGCGTTTTATGTGAATGGGTCAAATCAAATATAGAATAGGAAAAGAAGAAAAAATGAAAAACTTGCGGATCCTCATTTTTGTAATATGTACAACCCTTTTTGCGATAGTTGCAACACCAATTTTATTTGCTCAGCAAATTAGCTCACTTGTGGTTGAGCATGAACAGCACTGGGACACGTATATGGTTGGGGGAACCTGCGTCTTCGCCACACAGAACATCCACCTTGCAGATTTAGATGCTGATGGAACAATCGAGATAATCACAGGCGGATACACCTATAACATGGAAAACGAGACGCGTGTTCAAGCTTCTGCACCGCTAAAAATCTGGAATTGGAATGGACAAAACCTTACTCTTGAAACCAGCTACAAATGGCCAGCTAACCAAGACTCGGCGGCTATAGTCTGTGTTACCTCAGGAGACGTTAACGCTGATGGTAAAATCAATCTTTTAACAGGAGGACGAATGGCAAACCAGTCGGGTTTTTATACACAACTAAGAATGTGGCGGTGGGACGGCAACGAACTACGTTTATTAACAAGTAAAGAATGGAACACTACTCAAGGAACAAGCGGCATCAGTGGAACTGTTATAATCGACGCGGATAATGACGGAAAACTAGAAATTTTCACATCAGGCAGAAACTTCTACTCCGAAACAAACTCCACCAATGCTGAGCTACGAGTGTGGCAACTGAATAACAGTGAACTAAACCTTCTTAAAAGCATTGAATGGCGCAGTGGCAACACTTCCAGTGCCAACAGCATAACGGCCACCGATTTAAACAAAGATGGAAAAATTGAAGTTGTTACCGCCGGCTACAGTCGAGAATTATCCAACAGTTCAGGCCAAATTTGTATTTGGCAATGGAACGGCACAGAGTTTACTTTACTTGCAAATGAAGAATGGCAAACCCAGCAGAACATTTATGCTTTAACTAGCGCCGGCGGAGTTCAAGGAAACACTGTGGTTAATAATGTCAAAGTAGGGGATATTGATGGAGATGGCGCTACAGAAATTGTCACTGGAGGATTTACTTACAACGGAGAAAAAGTCAATGGACAACTTCGGATCTGGAATTTGACTGGACAAACTATAATGTTAGAAGCAAACCAAGAGTGGACAACTGAATATATAACTGAAGTTAAATCAATCACGCTAAACGACGTAGATAAAGACGGAAACATAGAAATCGTAACCAGTGGCGTAACGGCGGGACAAACAAGTTTCACGGAAAACACAACTTCAGAAATAGCACAACTTAGAGTTTGGAGTTGGAACGGAAGCAAAATCGTTCTAGAACAGAGCGCCGACTGGACAATAGGTGAAGGCGTCTGCGCATGGAATGTAGCTTCAGACGACATAGACAAAGACGGCACGGTAGAAATTATAACCGTTGGTTGCATGTATGTGTCTAACTTATGTGACCCTGACATGCGCATCTGGTCGATTAACCAACAAAGCTCCCCAATTCCCACAGAAATTGCAGAGCACGCCGTCGCATTGCAGATGGAGCTTTTTGTTGCAGGCGGAATAAGCTTAACGGTTATTGTAGCAGCAACTTTTTACTTACTTAAAAAACGAACTCGCAAATAGTTTACAGAGAAGAGGATCTCCTTTATTTCTGTGTAAGGGTACTATTCCAATAGTATATGTGTTGATATTTTCCTTCAACAGGAAATTCTGGATCATCATAAACTATATCTAATCTTGAGCGATACTGCAGCAAGAGCCTAGTTGTGATATTCCATATTTGAGGAGACTTCTCGTCAGGTCCCCAGTAACCCCAAATCCGATCATCAGGCTTTCTCATACCCCACGCGTAGTTACGCGGCAGAACTAAAACAGCCTCAGCTTGGCTTTCATCGTATGTAACTCGTATCGTTGAAGTTGACATAACATCGTTAGAAAATTGTTCAAGCGCAGCGAAGTGTTCGTCTGTCATAGCACCCCCGTAGGGGTTATCCCCAATTTGAGGATAGTTGAAGATTACTACGTATTTTGCGCCCGCCTGATAGGCAGCAAGCATCTGATTGTATAATTCTGCGCCACTGTCAAGGTACGGTTGATCATCATACTTCCACGTTATTATGGCGCCCCATTCTTTGTTTTGCACTCTCGCAGCTCCTCTTATGAAAGCTATATCTTTGATGTAACTGTTGTTCCATCCCAACTGCGCTAAAATAACATCATACCCTGCAAGATAATCCCACCAGAATAAAGCATAATCAGAAGTGAAAGTCTTAATTCCTGCGCGGGTTATATTTTTGAACGCTGAATATTCCCGATAAAAATGGGCAAATGTTTTCGCTTCTAACTCGTAATCTTGAGGTTGGGTACCATTAACACGAGCAGCTTCAATTTTAGCATACATCTGGATAAGAGGCGGGACACGGCTCATGTTTGGTCTATTCAAAATTCTCTCAAAGAAAGCTCGATTTGTTTCATTGTAAAAGAAGTCAGTCCAATTATAATCTAATTGGATACCACCCGGTTCATCATCATAGTATACACCTTTAAATTTATCACCCCATCGAGTTTTGCCGTTCAAGAAAATTTCATAATGCCAATTCCATGTTTCGTTGTCGTAGGTACCCAAGTTAATAATTATGTTTAACTCTTTTTCAACAGCGTAATCACATATTTCGTAGATAGCACTTTCATTTCTGCTTATTGGAAAAGACTGTAATACAAAGAGATTCGTATAGCCCTTGATTCTATCTATTAGCAATTTGGCCTGAGTGGTGGTGTTTCCACAAAAGCTGACGCCTACAAAAAAGTCAGGCGCCACATTTTTGTCAGCCAAATTGGATGGAACAACAAACGCGGCGGTTACGATAACCAGTAAAAGGGCGACTGCAAAAAGTAGGTAAAAGTACTTCAACGCGCTATTTTCGCCTCTTTAGAAACTAGTGTAAGATTAAACTGACACAAATTTCTCATTTCAGTGATATGCAACCAAATAAATATGTCTTCTTATAAAAAGATAAATAGCTAACCAACTAAAAAACAAAAGACACGGAGCTATTTTTCGTCTCCAAACTTCTCCCACAGCTCCAACTCTTGTTTTTTTAGTTCACGGCGTTTCTTCTGTAAGAAATTGTACACTGTATGATGTTGGCTACCTTGAATAAGCATCTGCACGGCATTTCGGGCGGCATCAACCTGTTCAAATGTACCGATTAACCCTACCGTGTGACCGTAAACAACCACGTCTGCCTCTGTTAATTCCTCTATGGTCTTTCGGGTTTTTCCATTCATGCCTATAATGCGTCCTTTAACACGTTTAATATCTGATTCTGATCTGCCAAAAATAGCTCGTAAATCAACAAAATCAAAAACTGTATCTTCATTGCGTAATATACGGAAAGCGTTTTCAGGAGTGAAACCACGGCCGATGGCGGTTACTACGTCTTTAGCTTTAAAGAGCAAAGAGGGGTCTGGGGCTTTTTCACTGAGAGTTATCTCTACTCCGCCGTCTTCACTCTCTACATTAAGCTCAACATGTAATTGTTCTTCTATGTCGCGTTTCACCTTGCCTTCAGGACCAACCAATACTCCAATACGTTCTTTTGGAATACGCACAAATGCGTTTGGCTTAGCCATTTTAACCCGCAACCTTCCTGTAAACTTCCTCGTTTGAAAGAACTTTTACACCTAAACGACTAAAAAATCTATTTACATTCGTAATATCTCTATTCAATAAAAACTGTGCTAGTGGATGTGAAATAGGCACCGACTGTGACATGTCAAACATAACAAGTTTACCTTTCCAAATAATCAAATTGTACTCACTTAAATCGCCATGAACCAGCTCAGCTTTACGGTAAAGCCTCTCCATATAGCGTAGCAGTTGGCTGTAAACTTTCTCCGCGTTTTCTGGAGGCTGCTCCTTCAATGAGGGCGCACTGACACCAGCTTCTCCAATAAATTCCATAATGAGCACATTACTCTCTACGGCTATGGGTTTGGGTACACGTACTTTGGCGCTTGTTGCTTGCTCCAAATTTTTAAATTCTTTTTGTGCCCATGCAGAAATCAACGATTTAGTGTCACGCTTAACGCCTTTGAACCTCTGGTCGCCTTCAATATACTTAATCATCCCCCGTTTGAATTCGGCAGAAGAAGTAAGATAAATTTTCACCGCCAAGTCTTCACCTTGCTTGTTTTTAGCCCAGTAAACCCTAGCTTCCTTGCCTGCACTTACAACACCATTAACTTCGTTAATAACACCGCTGTTTAAAAAGCGATAAAGAACCAACAGCGTAGCTTGGTCAAAAACCTCCTCAATAGTTGCCCGCTCTGTTTTGAAATCATGAATAAGCATTTTATCGCGTCTCTCAACTTGTCTCTCACGATGTGCCAACTTTTCTTTTACTTTCCGAGACATATTAGGAATCTACCAACAAAAATGGATATAAAACATTTTCAAACCAAAGTCTTTCTCAGTTAACAACGGTTAAATAAGTCAGTAACCATGAAAAAGCGGAGTTGCTAAATTGTGAGGTAACCTTTTTTACGCAGCATATCAGCCTGTGCTTGCGTGTAACGCCACATAACATCTCCACGCGCGTCACTTTGAAAGTCCCAAGGAGAAACCAAAACAACATCTCCCTCACGTATCCAGACACGACGCTTCATTTTGCCGCGGATGCGACATAATCGCTCGTGTCCATCTTGACATTTAACCAAAATTCGATCGAAGCCGAGTAATTTTACAACCACACCTAAAGTGTCGCCTTGCGAAGGATAAACCATCTCATGTAGCTCACCTTCGCTAAGTACTTTTTTCTTTCCCATTACAACATCTCTATGTACATTTGTGAACAAAATTGCAGGAACTCACTTAAAAGCGTGTTCATTTAAAATTTGCCATTTCAGAGCCAAAAAAGATGCTTGTTGACGTTTAAAATCACCCTAGGCTTAAATCAAATAAGGAGAGCGAGTTTTGAAGATTATAAAATCCGCTGACATAGTCTTCTTCAATTAAACAACATCTCCACAGCTACAACTCTTTGCAATCATTATAGCGGCATATTCAAAGATACAGAATACAAAGTTAAGAGAAACGAGATAAAGACGCTTAAGCAACACAAATTGCTTACGAATCACCAAGACAAATTGAGGATTAACACAAAAGTAAGAGTTTAAATGTTTACACACAATACCTCTTACGAGGTAAAGGGAGAAGCGCCATGGCGTACGTTTTCAATATACCTTACAAAGGGAACCCTAAACTTCAGCAAGTCATGGAGCAAATCAAGAAAGACACAAAACTGCACACTTACTGGCGATGCAGCAACGTGATGGCTATCGACAGAATGGGCTACACAGACCATGGTCCAACCCATGTAAAAATTGTAGCGAACCTTGCCCTGAAACTCTTACGTATGCTTGTAGAGAAAGGAGTCAAACCAAGCATAGTAGCAAATTATGGTATGAAGAATGAGGACGCCGAGGTTGTGGTAGTTTTAGGTTCAATATTTCACGATTTAGGCATGATTGTAATAAGGCATAACCATGAAATCTATAGTGGAATTATCGCCTTAGAGTTTCTTGAGCGATGCCTCAGCCCAGCATACGCTACAGATGAAAGAGCAATAATCACGTCTGAGGTGCTACATGCTATTGTCTCACATGAACACCCCGATATATCTACAAACCGACCGTTAACAGTAGAAGCGGGAATTGTGGGAATCGCCGATGCATTAGATATGGAAGCTGGGCGAGCAAGGATACCTTTTGAAGCTGGAAAAATTGACATCCACGCAGTTTCAGCGCTATCAATTGAAAAAGTTGAAGTTATAGAAGACGGCACAAAACCCATAACCATCAAAATAACTATGTCCAATTCTGCAGGAGTTTTCCAAATTGATGAGTTACTAAAGCCGAGAATAGAAAATTCAGGACTTCAAAAATACTTCCATGTCGTGGCAGAAATAACAGGAGAAAAGGAACGCAAAATTATAGATAAATTTGAAATCTAAGCCTAAAGCAAGTCATGAAAGGAAAAGGATATGTTAATTGCTGGCGTTGACGAAGCGGGAAGAGGATGCGTAATCGGACCGCTCGTTGTTGCAGGAATACTGATCAGGCAAGAAAATACACCTTTGCTGGAACAACTTGAAGTAAAAGACAGCAAACTTTTAACTGCAAAAAAACGTGAAGAGCTTTTTCCTGAAATACTTAGGTTAGCTGAAAAATACGCAGTCATAAAATTGTCACCTCACCAAATTGATCAAGCGGTTGAAAACCAAAGAAAACTACATAAACTGAACAGGCTTGAAGCAGCAACTATGGCAAAAATAGTTGATCAATTAAAACCAGAAGTTGTCTACGTTGACGCTGCCGACGTGTATGCAGAACGCTTCGCTAACCACATCCAAGACGCGGCAGTTTTTAAAACGCAAATAATAGCTGAACACAAAGCAGATAGAACCTATCCAGTTGTTTCAGCAGCATCCATCGTAGCCAAGGTAGAGCGGGACAGAGAAATTGCTCTACTCCGAGAAAAATATGGAGACTTTGGCACAGGATACCTCACTGACTTAAAAACGCCTGCTTTCCTGGCATATTGGTTGAAAAACCATGATGACTACCCAGATTGTGTACGTAAATCGTGGAAACCTGCAAAAGCGCTTAAAAGCCAAAAAGGAAAAACTCAAACAACTCTTTAATATCAAACTAACAGATAAGTTATCGTTGTGCTACAATCATAGCGTGCGCCTTGTCATAGGGCTCCAGATCCACTATTTGTTCAATACGAAAACCACGCTTCTTCAAGACGCGGGCTTCCTGTTGGTAAATTTCTGAAGGCGCCTTCGTCACATCAATGCTTTGAGATTTAACGGCTAACATGACCCAACCATCGACTTTAAGGAAAAAATCAGCGTTATCAGCCAAAACTTTGGCTTGTTCAGGTTGCGCAATATCACAGTAAATGACGTCCACCTTTCCAGAGATGAACATGCTATAATTCTGGGGAATACGAGCGTCTGACAGAAACGGTGACATGTTCAACCTAAAAGCGCAGACATTGGTAACTAACTCCCGAAGAGAACGCTGGGCAAACTCTACACAATAAACATGACCTCTATCGCCCACAATGTCTGATATGTGACTAGGAGTTGTTCCTGAAGCGGCACCCAAGTACAGAATCTTGTGACCAGGCAAAATCGGAACTGTTTGTAACCCTTTTAGAATGGCCCCTGCAAGTTTACTTCGGAAAGCATCCCAAACCCTGTACTCTACACCCTCAAAACGGATAAGACGCTCACCATACACAGCTCTACCTGGAGCCAGATTCCTCGTGGCTAATCTATGTGCACCATCTTCCAACGTAACTTGATAAATCCCCGTAAATTGCGGGTGAGTTTTAACTTTTATCTGCACGCTTATGGCGTCTCCACTTTTGGCTGCCACGTTTGCTGCTTTGCCAATGTCTATCTCGGCGGTCGCCTCTAAAATCTCTGCGACCACCTGTGAACTCTCTCGCCTTTTGTTCTTTTTGAGGTTTCTCTTTAATTGGTGGTGGTTCAGCGTACTTTTGGCGTATTTCTTCAATACGTTTATCTAAAGAGGCCTTCAAAACATCGCCCACATATGTGCCTCCAAAAGCGTCTGCTCTGACAGCTATGGAAAGTTTGCCTGCTATAGCACGTGCAATTTTTCCTCTTTGCCACCGTTTTGCATCATGCAATAATGTATGCTGGAAGATTAATCCATGTTTTGGCGGTCTTGCACCTGTTTTTATGGATCGAAAAAGAGCTTTCTCGGCACCTAAAACTTGCAGAGTACTAGCAGGGCGCATAGCAAGATTTTTCAGACCACCCGCGATTGCGATGAGCCGAGCTCCTAAAAGGGCACCTGCGATGGCTTTTGTATTTGGTGCGACTTCATCCATAGTTTTATCTAAGTAATTTTCAATATCCTCGCGTAGTTTATACATGTCAAAAACGGCTTTACTGAGGGATTGAATTTGGACTAGGTCAGTTTCTGTGATGTCTGCACCCATGGATGATTGGGCTACATTACTGATTTGATCTATCTTGTTTTTCGGAAGACCCTCTTTTTCTAGGGCCTCAGCAGTAAAGTTTTCTTTTTGCCCCAAGTTCATGACAAGCCGCACGTAGGTCTCATGTTTTTCAACTAAGCGGTCAAGCTCTGGAAAGTGCACGCCATACCATTCGCGTAGTCTCCCCATGAAAAGGTTTAATGTGCGGTCTAAATCATCGAGAGTTTGGATGGATTGGCCGACAATAAGGTCACGTTTTTCTGAAGCATCTTTAACTTGAAGTTTAGCAAGTTCCATGCTCACGTTACGTGCCCACAAACTAAGTTCAGTTGCATCCTTAACAAAACCTGTCTCAATGGCTATTTGTTCTTTGAGGACGTAAATTTTAGATGTATCCTCTGGCTGCATTATCTCAACAGGTACATTCAAGGTTTTGTTTACTTCACTTGCTAACGTTTGTCTGTCAAAAACAAAGGTATCATATCCCGAGTTTTGAAGCTGATTGATGAGGGGTGCTATCTGGTTAATTTTTCCAGCTTCCAATTGGGCTATTGTTCCAGCTGCTGCATGTGGCTTTTTTGAGAACATTACACTAGCAACAACTTTCTTTTGTTGGTCGAAAGCCACAACGCCAAAGGGAAACTGGATAATGAGCGCCTTCATTACGTTTATTCACCGCTATTACGAAGTATATTTTATACATGTCTTAATAAAATAGTTGCTGGGTTGGTTGGACTTAAAAATGGGTAGCTCTTTAAGAAAAAGATTACACTTACTCTTTTTGTTCTTTATAGGGAGTAGTTAGCACAGTTTTAACTTTATTAGTTATCACTGGTCCAAGACCATCAACAGTTTTTGTCCAGTCGTCAACATTAATTAAGGCGTTGAGTGGAGTTTGGTATGATTGGAGAATAGCAGTTGCTTTCTCTCGCCCTATGGTGGGTAGGCTGGCGATGAAGTAGAGTTGTGCTTCTGAGAGGCTTTCTGTCTTTTTAAAGGCGTGAACCGTTGGCGACCGCTTTTCAACTATTTGTTCTTGCCGTGCAGCCACGTAAAGAAAGTCGATGGTTTCTTTGTAACTTGAAGTGTTAACCATCGCAACACCATTTTTAGCCAGATTAAACATGGCACCCCAAACGGCAACGGGCTGGATGTGACTGAATTTATAAATCATAGGCATATAGCCTTCGATCAACAGAAGTGATTTTGGATACGCCTCTTTAAGTTTAAAGAGTTGCTCAAAAAGATACCTTCTCGTGAGGGTGTATACAAAGTCTTGTACGGTTTTACGTTCCACTGCACATTGGTCGCTAAGTATGTAGTCGCCTTTTTCTAGATGTGCAGTTTTTATGGTTACGCCTTTTTCTATTAGACCCTTAACAATTTTTGCTGCAGTGTTTGCTTCGCGGCAATCAATTATTATTTGGGGCGGCGACTCTTTGTCGTCACTTTTATTCTTTACAAAGGGAAGAAGCGTTTCAGTGCCCGTCGTAATGTTCACAACTCCTGTGACGAAAACTTTTGTTTGTTCTTATTTTAATTTTGTTAATATAATTAAATAATCAAGGTAGTAATGTTTCTTCGAAGAGATTTTTAAAATTAAGCTGCATTTGGAGTTACAAGGGTTCTTTGCAAAGATTCAGCTTAGAGCAATATACATTTAAGTTTCTAAAATAAATTTAGATATGTAAAAAGGGGATAGAACTCTTTTGGAGCAAAGATTGAAAATTTTAAAAGCTATGAGTCAAGTCACAGGGCATCGGAACATAAAAGAATTCTCCAATACGATCGGTTTAACTTCAACTGAGACAATAGCCCAAGTGAATGGATTAGTAAAGATGGGCTTTGTCAAGAAAAAGGGTAGTGGTTATGCAATAACCGAAAAAGGCAAACAAGCCCTTAAAGCCATAGAACCGGTAGCCATAGGTAAAGAATTTAAATTTTATATCAGGCTCGATCAACCTACAAATTTATGCGCCGCAACAGTAAAGGACTTTTACGAAGTCATAAAAAAGGTGGATACCACATCAATCAACTTTCACTTTAGCAGGGGAGATTTTGAAAATTGGATACGCACCGCTGTAAATGATGCGAATTTTGCTGATGAACTGCTGAAAATTAAAAAGACAGGACTAAAAGACGAAGAACTCCGAGAAGCAATCCTAAAGGCAATACGACAACATTACAGCATTGATACTTTAATGTAAAAATTATCTGTTTGACTTTCTCGGCTAATTTTCTTGCAGCCTTAGCCACCAACTGGGAACCTTAGCGTCTTTGGGTATGTCCCAAAAATCAAATGGTTTAATATCCAAAACTGGTGTACCATCAAACGCATCTAACCCACGAACAGTCAAAACAGTACCTTCCCGCTTAACTAACTTCACCAATGTAAGGCCAATGGGATTAGGGCGCAAATTGGTTCGGACAGCAAATACGCCAACCAAAGGTAAATCTCGCCTACCTCGCGGATGTACCTTCAAAGTTTGCCGTTGCTGAACAGAAATTTTGTTTAGCCAAAAGAGCACAAAAAGATGAGAAAACTCCTCTATGCCCTCCAATGCTTCAGCTAATTCTTTGAGCAGCATAATCTGCGAGAGGTGTTGCTTATCTTTAACTTCGTCTCCTTGTGCCGCGGTTTTGACAAAGCCAATGGGCTCTAATATGATGGGGCGCCGAGAACTCATACTTAAACTCCAGTTGCTGTTTATAGAGGTAAAAATATATTTTTCCTTAATAAGGAATGAGTAATATTCCGATTTAGGCATAAGATTTTATAAACAAATAAAAGATTAAGTGAGCAGAGAAAGGGAACGAGAAAGGAGAAGGCTTTACACACCCTTTCTTTTTGCTATTTTATAACTTAAAATATGTTTAATAAAAAATTCAAAACTTACGTTTAAAATAACATAGTTAGCTGCGAATTTTGTTAACTGCAAAGGTTTATCTTCACGTGCCCGCATATTCGAGATAGGAGTTAAGGAGAAAATTAAATGAAAAAACAGCAGATTATGGTGATTTTGCTTGTTGCAACTTTTGCCTTAGCAGCGTTACCTTTAGCCTCAGCACAGTCTCTCTCAAAACCCTCAGTTACTATTCCAAGTGGTTGGCAACTCGTTGACGAAACACCCTACCCTAATGCAGTTTCAGAACATGATTCTCAAGGTGCGGGTCTATTGAAATACCAGAATCCGGTCAACTATGATGGCGTTATGATCTACTACGAAAAAGCACCTTCAACAACGTATACAAGCTCAGATTTACAATATGAAGCGGAGTCTATATTCTCTAGGGACCATGACATAGCATACGACGAAAGCGGAACCATGACGGTTGCTGGCGTTCAAGCGGGATATGCAAAAGGTTATGATTCAACTTATGACGCATATGTGTTAGAATTGGTTTTCATAAAAGACAACTACTACATCAACGCTTACGCACTATATGATGCAAACTCGCAGAGTGAAAACGCAGTTATGTCCTTGTTGAATAGCATCAGTGGAGGCGGGTTGTTCAGCGGGACAATGCTATTTATCATAATTGGCGTTATCGTCGTAATTGTAGTCATCGTCGTAGTTGTTGTGGTTATGAAAAAACGAAGAAAACCCGTTGCTGCCCAAATGCCACCACCAAACTATATTCCACCCCCGCCACCTACGACGTAACAGAAACAGCTTGTAAGGGCAAATAGAAAACAGGTAAAACCCAATTTTTTTCTATTCTTGGAATACGAAGTAACTCTGCAGCTTTATACAAGAGCAGTTGATTAAATAAAATACGCAGAGGGAACGCAGGATGATACCAAAGATCGTAAAGGCAACCTCATTGAATGAGGTTTGGACTTCCGAGCGGTGCTTTATCTACGAAAACTATGGAGTCACTGCTGGTGATGAAAACATTTCAATTGCACGTGCCCGAGTTGAACCTAATGGAACCACAAAAGCGCATCATTTGGAAGGGGTTCAAGAGATATATTTAATCACAAAAGGAAAAGGCAGAGTGACGGTGGGAGAACTCAAAGATGTTGATGTTTCAGAAGGCGACGTAGTGGTTATTCCACCAGGAATAACCCAGAAAATCCAAAACGTTGGAGACGCAGATTTAGTATTTTACTGCATATGTACGCCAAGTTTTGATAAAAAACTTTACCACGAAGACGAATAAAACAAAAATTTATTTTGTAACCAATAATTAGTGGAAAAACATAATTGTTAATAAGGAGATTTAGTTACTAAAAAAATTGTGGAAAGCAAACCTTGGATTTAAAAACGTCACAGGATATTTTAGCTGAAAGCAAAAATGAAGGTTACAGACAGTTTTATCTTCGTTTTGACATTACTCAAGCCAAAATAGGGTTGTTATTGTTTATAATTCCTATGGCTGCTTTCATTTTTAATGACTATCATTTCCTAGGGGTCTCCAGCATGTTTGTAGCCCTTCTCTTATTGAGGGGAGGAACCCTGATTTTTTCAATTGCTGTCATTTTATATTTAGGAAAAGTTAAAAATTACCGTTTCTATGACAAATTGATTACAATTACAACAATGGTCTTTTTAGTTGCAACAGTCATAATTAATTTGACTAGACCGCCAAACTATGTTCTCCATGTTTTAATTACGAATATATCTGTATTTGTGCTGTACTTGGTGATACCTAACCGATTAGCAAACAAAGTTTTTCTTTCAACAACGAGCACAGTCATGGAAGTAATCATTCTTTTACTCTTTAGTTTGTCTTATGAAAAAACCTCTCTCTTCGCAGTGTTTTTTAGTTTATTATTTACAAATGTGGTTGGCTTCATCAGTGCCTGGAAACTTAATTTATACCGCCGCAAAAGTTTTGAAGATTTATTAAAAAGTCAAGAGCTTCAGAAAAAACTTGAAGAGTACACAAAGAATTTGGAGAATATAATTGCGGAGCGTACTGAAGAATTAAAAGCGTCAGAACGACTTGCCGCCATAGGTTCCACCGCCGGGATGGTAGGACATGACATCCGCAACCCATTAACAACAATTACAGCTACTCTTTACCTGGCAAAAAAGAAACTTGAAAGTTTGCCTAATGGCGAGGCTAAAGAGGCTCTGAAGAAAAATTGTCAAGTGATTGAAGAACAACTAGTGTATATCAACAAGATAGTTGCTGACCTTCAAGACTATTCACGGCCATTACACCCCAGTATAGAAGAAGTTGACACAGCATCTTTAATTCAGGAAGTTTTAGCTAACATTAAAATCCCTGACAACATAAAAGTTGATTTACAAATAGATGACAACATTATAAAACTGAAAACTGATCCTTTCTTTATGAAAAGAATTTTGACAAATTTAGCAAACAACTCTGTGCAAGCTATGCCTAAGGGGGGAAAATTAACTTTAAAAGTTGCTTCAGATGGAAAAGAGGCATACATAACCGTGGGAGATACAGGACAAGGAATTCCCGACGAAGTAAAAAGTAAAATTTTCAAGCCTTTGGTCACTACTAAGGCGAGAGGTCAAGGTTTTGGTTTAGTCGTTGTAAAAAGGCTCGTTGAGGCTTTAGGTGGAAAGATAACATTTGAAAGCGAAGCAGGGAAAGGAACAAAATTCATAGTTAAACTTCCAACTTAACGAGCTTAGACGGTTTTAAGTGGACCGAGGGGGATTTGACCCCCCGGCTTCCGCGTTGCGAACGCAGCGATCATACCAGACTGATCTACCGGCCCGTTTTGTTTCATTTTTAAATAGAAAAACACAAGAGTAAATAAAAAGGGTTTTTGACGACAGTTACGATTTTAATGGATACTAATGAGGATTTTCTTTCCGTCAAGTTCGGAGTCGTGCCAGTCCCAGTCAGCTTTAGCTTCAGCTTTGGTTTGGTGTAGATAGATTTTTCGGCTACGCACCAGCTCTGCCATTTCTTCGATGTAGGGTTTTAGCAAGGCTATGCTTTCTTCATCCAGTTCAGCAATGTGTACCGTCTCTAGAACATCAGTTGGCATGTAGCCTAGTTCTTTACGTAAGGCTTGTACACGACGGGCTAAGTCGCGCATTACACCCTCCCCAAGCAGTTTATCGTCGCGTTCACCACTTATCATTACAGTTATGTTGTCATCCACTGCTGAAACCCACTTACCTTGAGACGGCTTCAGCGACGTGGTTGTGAACTGAGCAGATTTTATATTAGTTAGATCTAAGAAAAGCGATTCGACGTTTAGTAGCGCGTTGACTATTTTTTCAGGAGCAACAACTATAACAGTGCTGAGGGGCCAGCGACGTTTAAGTTTAGCAGTTTGTCTTGCGGCGTTGACTAGAGAGACACACCTAAAGAGTATGTCGAAGGTTTCTTCAACAGCCTTATTCCGCAAGGAGAGAGTAGGTTCAGGCCACTTCTCAAAGTTCACAGATTCAGGCAATGCAGGGTCAAGTTTTCGGTAAACTTTTTGGTATAAAGCCTCGCTTAGGTGAGGCGTAACAGGGTTAAAGAGCAATAGGACTGTTTTGAGGACATAATGGAGAACCGCATAAATTGCTTGGCGCCTCTGTCTGGTTTCAGGCTCATCAGTCCACAGTTCCTTGCGTATCATAGGTACGTAGAGTCTGCTTAGCGTTTCGATTACAAAATCTTCCAAGATGGCGACGGCAACATTGAACTGGCAGTTTTCCAGTTGCTGTGTATACTCTTCAATTTTATTTTGTAATTTAGAGAGCAACCACTGATCAGGTTTCTCAATCAAGCTTTCCTTGAGCGCCCACTCCACAGTAAACTTTTCAGGGGTAAACTTGTCAAATTCAGCATTCTGCAAAAAGAATCGGCTCAGGTGATATAGCGTAGAGAGCACTTGATAGGTTCTACGGCTTAACTCTTGCAAGTCAAAATTCATGAAGTCTATCGGGGAGCATTTGCGCATCATGTAAAATCGACTCAGATCCGCGCTGGTGGTTTGAAGAAGCTTGTTAGTTTCCACAACGTTGCCTAGGCTTTTGCTCATTTTTCTGCCTTTTGAATCCTGTGTCAAACCTTGGAATAGGAACGCTTTGTAAGGACTTTCAGCTTTGCCAGTTAAAATAATGTATTCGAGCAGAAGGGAGTTTGCCCAACCACGAGTTTGGTCTATACCTTCTGTTAGAAAAGCAGCGGGTACATATTTTTGGAATTCCTCGTCACTAAACCTTGCAAAAGGTGAAGCACCACTATTATGCCAGGTGTCTAACACATAATCCTCTCGCCGCATGACTCCACCACATCTTTCACATTTCAAAGTAATACGGTCAACCCATGGCTTGTGCAATTCAAAGTTTTCAGGGATTTTTTCTTGTGCCGCTTCGATAAGTTCAGCTTTACTGCCGATTACACGTTTGTGTTCACATTTCTCGCAAAGCCACACGGGTAAAGGTGTACCCCAGACGCGCTCACGACTGATGCACCATGGCTTGCCTTCTTTAAGGAAAGCTATAAAACGGTTTTTTGGCTCATCAAAGAAGTATTCGATTTTTTCAGCTGCTTCCAAGACTTTGCTGTTTATCCTATCAGTACGTAAAAAGTACTCTTTTCTGGCTAACCAAACAAGTTTGTGGTGACTACGCCAACAAGTAGGATACTCATGTCTAGTTTTTTTAATTTCAACAAGCGCGTTCCTCTTACGAAGTTCTTCTACAACTAGCACATCTGCATCTCGGGCGAATACACCTTGAAACATGCCCGCGTCTTTTGTAAATTTGACTTCGTCGTCGTAGGGCGCAAATATGGGAACACCACGCATGCTAGCTGCCAAAAAGTCTTCTTCACCGTTGCCAGGTGACAGGTGAACTACACCTGTGGCAGTGTTTATATCCACAAACTCTTCACCTATAACACAGTGAACAAGTGGATGCTTAAGTTCTAGTTCAGCTTGCTTGGGAATTGTATCTTTGAAGGGGTACTCGTATTTTTTGCCTTCCAGAGTTTTTCCTTGCAAGGTTTCTTTTATTTCATAGTTTTTTATGCCAAGTTCCTGCATTACAGCGTCAACACGTTGTTTGACCATTATCCAGACTTCGTCACCAACTTGAACTTTGACGTATTCGGCTTCAGGCTGAACCGCCAGCATAGTATCAGTGACAATTGTAAAAGGCATTGTTGTCCAAACCAAAAAGAATTCATTGACGCTACCGGCTACTTTAAACTTGAAGTACAACGATGGATCTTCCACTTCTTTGTAGCTACCCTCATAGCCAACCTCGGCGCTACTCAAAGAAGTCTGGCAACCGGGGCAGTAGGCCACCACGTAGTGCCCCTCTTCAAGGAGATTTTGGTCCCAAGCACGTTTAAGAATTTGCCATTCACGTTCAATGTACTCGTCCTTATATGTCCAGTAGGCTTTCTCCTGGTTGATGGCTATGCCTAACCGTTTATCCGCTTCCAACCACATTTGGTGGTACCGGATAATGGCTTTTTTACATTCCTCGATGAAACGCTCCATGCCTACGCGCTCTAAAAGCTCACGCTTGTTTTTTACCCCAAGAATTTTTTCCACTTCAAGCTCCACAGGTAAGCCTTGACAGTCCCAACCCGCCCAGAAAGGCATATAGTAGCCTTGCATAGTTTTCCATCTGTAACGTATATCCTTCATGACTCGTCCACGTGCGTGACCAATGTGGGGAATACCGTTAAGGGTGGGAGGACCTTCCACGTAGCCTAAGTTGCCTTTGTTAGATTCACTTGAAAGACGTTCAAGTTTTTGGAGGATTTGGTTTTTCTCCCAAAACTCCTGAATTTCTTTTTCCAATTCAAGTGGACGATAATCCTGCGTAAGAGATTGATTGGAGTTTGTGTTTGATTTGTCAGTCACATACATCCCAGTCTATCGCTGAATACACGAAACAGCCTATAAAAATTTAGTCTTTTTCTTCCCTCTCAAAGTAACGATATTGTTGTTTTCAACACATGGGTTTTACGACAAGCTTTATTTTTTTCTTATCCCTAAAGTTAATTTCCACTCAGACGTTGATTAATTGGGTGACTTAAACGAAGGCAAAACAGAAACTCATCTTAACAATTACTTTTCTTGTTGCTATTACACTTTTAAGCGCATTTAGTGTAGCACAAATCTTAACTAACTCAGAAATGGCAGAGTATAAAGCTCAAGTGCAACGCCTTCTCCAAAATGCCATAGCCCAAGTAGAACAAATCCGCAATGTCACCTTACCTCCTGTTGAAGTTGAAGTCGTCACCAAGCAGTGGGCCATAGACACGTGGGGGAGAGGTTACGCAGACCCTGATTTGACAAGTATTCTACGAGAAGAGAAAATCTACAAGGGTCTTTTCATGATTGCCGAAAACGAAAGTCTCTACCAAGCAAGTGTGGACTGGGCAGGCAACTGGGGCGCAGCAACATGGAACGGAAAAATCTATGTAGTAAAAGAAAACTTTGACCCGTGGCATTTGCCAAACGCAGAAGCAACTTTTGTGCACGAGTTGACACACATTTGGCAACCACGTCTGCCTTATGTCACGACGTTTGACGCAGAAAAGGCACAGGCTTCGTTAACTGAAGGAGATGCAAGCTATATGGGTGACTTTTTCATAAATCAAACTCAGCAAACTGCCAGTTCAACGACTACTGTAGCAGCTAGCCAAGTGCCGCTGTTTCTTCTACGTACACCCTTGCTGAAAGGGCTTCAATTGAGTTTGCCCGCTACAATTTCCTATCTTAACTATTTCCCTTATGATTATGGCAAAAACTACGTCTCTGCATTATACACAAAAGGGGGCTGGACAGCGGTAAATCAGGCATACAAGAATCCACCCAGCACTACAGAACAGATTCTTCATCCAGAAAAGTACTTTGCTAACGAAACGGCTCAGCAGATTGTTGCCCCCAGTTTGACAGAAGACACTTGGACACAAATAAGCACTGACAGCTACGGTGAATACTTCATACAAGTAATGCTTGCAAAATGGCTACCCTTAGAAGACGCAAAAGCTGCTTCCTCAGGATGGGGCGGAGACAAATTAACCTACTATGAGAGGGGCAATGAGTACCTATTCACTTGGAGAATAGGATGGGATACACAATACGACGCATGTGAATTCTTTGTGGCATTCAACTTTATGATGAACAATACAGCGGCAGTAAAAGATAGGTTCTGCTATTGGCACATAAACGAGCGATATCTCTCCGTCGGCTGGGATCAATCAACAAACACCGTACTTATAGCTTGCTCAAACAACCAATTGGCAGCGCAACAATCATACTTTACGTAAAAGCCAACAAAAGGCACTTAATGAGAAGTGCCCAACAATAAAACATACTAAGGCGGGAACTTAGTGAAAAATCCTCTATTCAAAAAAGAACTTGCACTTCTTGCAACACTGCTCTTTGCAGCTTTTGGTGTTAGGATGATTTTTTTCTCTAATATAGGCTACTCCAACGACACACAAACGTATCAAGCATGGTTTAACACCGCTGCAACACATGGAATCCGCGTCTTCTACAATGTAGTAGGCTGGTGTGACTACCCGCCGTTCAACGTCTATTTTTTCTGGCTATTTGGCGTTTTAGCCCGAAGTCTCTCGTTGTTTGGAAGTAACCTCTTTGTGTACATAATGAAGTTACTACCTAACCTCTTTGACGTTGCAACAGCAGGACTAATCTTCTTTTTTGTGCAAAAAAGATTAAACCTTAAATGGGCTCTCTTAGCAACTGGAGCGTATGCCTTTAACCCCGCCGTAATTTTCGATGCGGCCGTTTGGGGTCAATTTGATGCAGTCTACACTTTCTTTTTGATGCTATCTCTAATGCTTGTTTTCCACAACAAACCAAAGTTGGCGATTATTTGTTTTACGCTGGGCATCTTAACTAAGCCACAAAGCATTGCTTTGGCACCATTACTGATTTTTCTAATTTACCGCAAATTCAACTGGAGAGGCTTGTTTATTTCTCTGCTGACGGCGATTTTAACGGTTATTATAGTTATACTACCGTTTGAGTGGAGTAACCCTGTTATGTTTTTAAGTAATATCTACCTTGGAGCCTATCAAGGTTACAGCTTCACCACTATTAACGCCTTTAATTTGTGGGGTTTTGGAGGTATGTGGCAACCAGAAACTGTTGCTTCGTTTATCTCAGGCTGGCTCTTATTTTTGGCAGCAGCTGCTTTAGCTGTTTATTTTGTGCACAAAAACTTCAGCAAATCAAACGAAATTGCAGTGTTGTTTGCAGCGTTTGTACTTTTCTTTGCCTTCTTTATGCTGCCTACCCGTATTCATGAGCGCTACTTGTTCCCTGCCATAGCTGTTTTAGCTTCGCTGATACCGTTTCTCAAAAAAATTCGCCCGTTATACATAGTTCTGACGGCAACCTGCCTTGTTAATCAAGCTTATGTCTTGTCTTTCCTCAACGCGGGCACTTTTATTCAAGCAGACGACCCTGTGGCTTTGTCAGTAAGCTTGATTAATACAATAGCATTCCTATACGTTCTAATGATAATAGTAAAAGAACTTTGGGGCAACCTGCAGCTCAACCCGTTTAAGAACGCCGATAGTGTACCAGGGGAAAATAAACACACATGCAGCTCAACAAACGAGATATAACTACAATTGTTTTACTCTCAGTTCTTTTCTTCGCTGTAGCCACTTGGAACCTCGGTTTTGCGACAGCACCTTACAACTCTTTTCAGGAAACTGAAAAAAGAACATTTTATGTTGAGCTGGATGAAGCAAAAAATGTTTCTAGTGTTTACTTTTTTGTCAAAAGAGGCAACGCAACTGTTAGCGTGTATCGCGGTGAACCTGGGAACTGGAATTCAATAGGTGAAATTACACTTAAGGGAGATTCTACCTGGTGCAGCCTCACTGTAAAAAATATAGCTAAATATTTTAGGTTTGTAATAAAACCAGGAGTTTATGAGTCACGTCCCAACTTTTACTGGTCAGTACCCAACCCTACTGATGTACCGCCAAGACCATTTATTGAAGTCGCTGAAATAGTAATTTTAGATCAAGAAAATCATCAGATTCAAATCGTCGAAGTGAAAGATGAGACCAACGTTAACGGAAACTTGTCTTTATTGTTTGATGAGCAAAAAATGGTGAATCTTCCCTCCACATATATGTCTCAAACATACTTTGACGAGGTATATTTTGTTCGAGCTGCACAAGATTACTTGCATTTTCGGGCGCCTTTTGAACGAACGCATCCGCCTTTGGGAAAACTAATTCAAGCCTCAAGCATAGCTGTTTTTGGAGACACACCGTTTGGTTGGCGCATAATGGGGGTTCTATTTGCCACTTTAATGATACCTATTATATATGTAATGGGGAAGAAACTTTTTGGTACATGGATTGGAAGTTTTTCAGCGGCGTTTCTGCTGACGTTTGATTTCATGCATTTTACCATGGCACGCATGGGTACCGCCGACACCTACGTGGTGTTTTTTGCTTTGGCGTCTCAGCTTTGCTTTTTAGCATATTTCATAAATGTTATCAAGAAAGGCTGGAGAACCTCAGTTTTACCATTGTTTTTAGCAGTCGTTTTCTTTGCGTTGGGCTTTTCCACCAAGTGGTTGACGCTCTATGCCGCCTTAGGCATGCTTGCCTTACTTGTAGCTTTTAGGCTTCGTGAAGTGTTTAAGCTCAAAGGAAGTTTAGGAACAAAATACGTAGCGTTTTTTGATTATCCCTTTCTTTTGTTGTTGGGTTTGGTGGGAGTAGTAGCTGCAATTTATTTTGTAACTTACATTCCAGATATGCTAATTGGAAATTCGTTTTCAGACATTATTAAGTTGCAATTTGAGATGTACAATTTTCACTCTACTCTAACAGCAACCCACTCATATATGTCGCCATGGTGGAGTTGGCCTATCATGGTCAGTCCTCAAGGATATGTACCGCTGTGGCTTTCCATTTCCTATTTACCAAATAATGTCCACTCAACAATTTCAGTTTTCGGCAACCCAGCTGTTTGGTGGGTTGGTTTTGCATGCATGTTTATAGTGGCAGAAAGAGCTATACGTGGGAAAGAAACAGCTTATCAAATAACTCGCTGGATAAGAAAGCGAGTAAACAAAAAAACAGAAGAAACAACTGTGGAAAGCGAAACGACCACAGAAAAAGCAAATAGTTTCTCTGAGCAAACACTAGAAAATACTGGACGAAAATGGAGTTTAGCTGCTATATTTATTGCAACAATGTTCTTCTGCAGTTGGGTTCCATATGTCTTTATTTCTCGAGCTACATTCATCTATCATTTCTATATTAGTGTCCCCTTCCTCTGCTTTGCCACCGCTTACGTGATAAATCAACAGTGGAAGACCAAAGGGGGAAAAATATTTACTGTAATACTCTTTGCAAGCGTTGTTGCTCTGTTTGTCCTTTTTTACCCTGTCATATCAGGTACGCCTGCTGACGCGTCATGGATCGAAAAATTAAGGCTGTTTCCAAGTTGGTATTTCTGATGAACAAAAAAGGTGTTTCTGAAAAAATCTATGTTTCCGTTGTGTTCCCGGCTTACAATGAAGTTGATCATTTAGAATCTGCTGTGCAAAAAACAACGGATGCCCTAAAAGAATTCACAAATTCCTTTGAACTCATAATAGCTGAAGATGGAAGCACCGACGGCACCGCAGAGCGGGCAGAAGAACTTGCAAATAAATACGCTTACGTTAAACACATTCATAGAAAAGAAAGGTTGGGCAGAGGAACTGCGCTAAAAAACGCTTTCAAACAGAGTCTTGGTGAAGTTTTTGTTTACATGGATCTAGATTTAGCTACAGACCTGAAATATCTAAGACCGTTAATCGATGCAGTTGCATATGAAGGCTATGATTTCGCAACGGGTTCAAGGCTTATGCCTGAAAGCAAAGTGGAACGCACGCTTCGCCGCGGTATAGTCAGCAAATTTTACAATTTCATGGTTCGTCTGATTCTTGGCTCAAAATTGCATGATCATCAATGCGGTTTCAAAGCTTTCAAGCGTCAACCTACGTTACAATTGCTTGATGAAGTCAAAGACCACCACTGGTTCTGGGACACGGAAATTCTTGTTCGCGCTACCCGCAAGGGCTACAAAATAAAAGAGATTGCAGTTGAGTGGAAAAGTGGGCGCCGAACTAAAGTGAATCTGCTCAAAGACAGCATCAATATGGGAAAACAGGTAATGAAACTATGGTGGCAACTGCAAACTGATTAAAAGAATTTGCCTCAAAAAGAAAGGAGAAAAACAATCACCGCTTAACTAAATGAACAAGGGCTCGTGCTATCAAAGAGAAACCTATGACTATTATAAAGGCACCCCAAAAGTGAAACCAACTTTCTTTGGTACCAGCCTGCAGTATGTAGTTTATAAGAGTTGCAACACCAAACCAAAAAACCATGTTGCCCACAGTTTCAGCCATTTTTCCTGTTGTAGATTTGAAAGTTAACCGTAAAGCCAAAATTAGGACTTGAATAACGCCTATTCCCAAGGCGAACTGCATAAGTGCATTATAAAAGACGGCGTGAGACTGAGGGTTAGCTGGCGCAGGCAAAAGGAGGATTGACGTAGCGTTATCCAAAGGATAAGTGACAAATGTAATGTCCTTAAAGAATGACGCAATTTTTTCAGACAAACCAGAATTGATGACAAATATTACGCCAATTAAAATGAAGACGGCACCGACCACTATAGCACTGATTAAGCCCTCGTTGCGACCCTTACGTACCTGGACGTTTAAATTATTCTTCAACAATTTCCCCTCCGTCTACAGCTCCTTATCAGTGAAGAGAGCATATAACTCTTTGTTATGACGAGAGATCAGGTATATGTTTTAAATAGTAATTCCGTCATAGTGAAAAGCAAATGCTGGTGTAAAGATGGCTTATTGTCCAAAATGCGGCAACAAAGTTGACGAAACAATGGCGTTTTGTCCCCGGTGTGGGGCTTCCGTAGGTGCCGCAGGCGTTGCTTCTGCCCCTCAACCACAATATCAGCGAAGAGAGAAAAGCGAGAAGCAAGAAAAGCAAGAGAAGGGAGAAAAACAAGAGAAAAACGAACCTGAAAAAAGTGAAAAACACGAAAAAGGTGAGTTCAGCTTTATCGGCTGGCTAATTGGCGGGTTAATTCTGATATTTATAGGCTCGCTTTACTTCCTTAATCTTCATTTCCGCTTAGTTAATACGACAACAGCATGGGCACTATTGCTATTAGTAATTGGAGTTGTAATTATCGCTGTAGGCGCATATCTAGGCATAAAAGCAAGAAGGCAAAACCCACAGCCTTAAATTTTAGAGAAGCCAACCTAAAAACAGCCTATATAGTCTATGCTCCAGAAGAGTGAGAGTTTTTCTTCTGCCGAAAATTCGGAAGTAGTTTTTTCCAGCGGCTTCTACCATATCGCCTATGTCATAGCGTGGAAGCATACACGAAGAGATTATTAGTCGACCCCATTCGCCGCGTTTTAGTTCATGCAGTATTTTCACGCCTTTATTTGTTACCACTTCAAAAACATATGTATCATAGTTCGGCGTGACATAAGGTAAATAGTCGTACTGCTGTGCAAACACGCCTTCAGTTGCTGTGTACATTTCAATCACAGGCACTTGCCCAAAATATTTACGAAGAATAGGCGCATATTTGAATTGGATTTTGGGTACACTTGTGCAGAACATTGCTTGTAACTTCCAAAGATCTGCAGGTTTTTTACCATGTTTGCGTTGGACGTATCGTGCGAAAGCTAAGATTACAGGGGTTACGCCCATTGTTGCCGTCACGTTTTTATCTATGGCTTGTTGATATGCCAGTTCAAAGCGCTTTTCCCATCCAGTTCTGCTGATATCTGAGCCCAATGCGTCTATGTCTTCTTGCCGTGGCAAGAGGCTGACTCTGTCAAACATAGGGTTAAGGCGAGCGTATGTACCTGAACTGTAGCCATAAATTTCTTTTTTACCGTCCTTGTCTATGACGTGTACACTGCTGGGAAAGTTCAAGTTCAATATGTTACCTGTGAAAACATTGAAATTCTGCTTTTGTACCGCATAGTGCACTAAGGCCCTGGCACCGCAAGAGAAAATTTGCTTGAGGTGAGTCTGTGTAGCGGGTAGAACTTTGGATTTTCCCGTTGACCCACGAGTCATAACCCAGCAACTGGGTGGCTCAGACAAGAACGTTTGGTAGTTCCCTGATTTTATCTGGGCTAAATATGGCAATATCGTCGGATAGTCTATGACGGGAAAATTTGTTTGGTAGTCACGAAGGCTTGTAATTTGAGCCGCCTTGTGTTGTTTGCCATAGTCAGTTGAGCTGTATTTTTTGAGTAAATCAAAAAGGGTTTGTTGCTGAGCTTTGTTGGGATTATTTAACGATTCATACCATGGTCCAAGGATGGGTTTGAGGATATCGTTGACGTTTTCTATTTCAGGCAGTATCATTTACGTACACACATTCAATAGAAGCTTGTTTCAATCGCCTTATATGTCTCTCCATACAATAGTTGCATCAAAAGCTCTACACGGCTAAATGTGATAAATAATGGCTGAATTGGTGCATGGAACAGCAGAAAAAATTCGGCGGCTTGAGGTGCAGGGTGCAAGAAATGTCGCTATAGCCGCCGTAAAAGCTCTTGAAATTCTTGCAAAAGAAACCAAAGCCAAAAAACGTGCTGAGTTCATGAAAGAACTTTCAGTCGCCAAAGAACTACTGTTTGCTTCTAGGGAAACTGAACCGCTTATGCGAAACGCAGTGCGCTGGATTTTAAACCAAGTTGAAGACAGCGACGAGCGAAACGTAAGCGAGCTAGCGCGAGTAGTTTCTTTGAGCTCCCAAAAAATTCAAAAAATCTTTGAAAACGCAAAAGAACGTATAGCAGAAATTGGAGCCAAAAGAATCTACAGTGGCGCGACAATTCTTACACATTGTCACTCCTCCACTGTCACATACATGCTGAACAAAGCTTTGAAAGATGGCAAAAAATTCAGAGTAATCTGCACTGAAACACGCCCCGCCTTTCAGGGTAGACTTACAGCGAAAGAAATGCTGTCGTTGGGAATAAAAACTACGTTTATTGTAGATTCAGCTGCACGCTCATTTATGCATGAGGTTGATTTAGTAATGGTGGGCGCTGATGCCCTCACTTCAGAAGGAAGTGTCATCAACAAAATTGGCACAGGCACAATTGCTTTGTTGGCGCAGGAAACACGGAAGCCATTTTATGTAGTTTCTGAACTGTTAAAGTTTGACCCCACAACGCTTTATGGCGAATACGAAAAAATTGAAGAACGCGGCCGCGATGAAGTTTGGAAAGATGCGCCTACAGAGTTAGATATACGGAATCCAGCGTTTGATGTTACACCGCCGCATTTAATTCATGGAATAATTTGTGAAGAAGGGATTATTTCGCCAAATGCTGTGACAGAGGTGGTGTACAGGGTTTACCCTTGGGTTTTGCACTAACCTCTTTTACGCACGCCACAGCTCCAGTGCTTTTTGTAGTTCTTTGTGTGATTTTGCATACTCGTCTAAACTTTCGCCTTTTAAAACAGCGTCAACAGCTTGCCGCATAGCTTTTGCTCCTGCAACGGTGCCGTCGGTGTGACCATGGATTCCTCCGCCTGCTTGAATTACAACGTCTTTACCAAAAGTTTCAATTAAAGCAGGAACCAAGCTGGGGTGTAGACCGCCTGAAGCTACTGGCATCACTTTATTGTGTCCATGAAGTCCCATTTTGAGGGCGCGTATGTTTTCTAGGACTTCGGCTTTAGTTTCAGACATTTTTCCTACAACTGTCCCTACATGGAGTTGGTCTACACCTATAAGGCGGGCAACTGTAGCTATAACTTTCATTGAAATGCCATGTTTGGGATTTTTTGTTAATGCAGCGTGTCCTGCGCGGTGTGCATGAATCACTAATCTGAAGTCCTGGTCACGTAACGTCTGAAGAGCAGACCAGCCGCAAGTCAAAATATCAACCATAATGTATTCTCCGCCATGTTCTTTTACAAACTCTGCGCGTTTAATCATGGCATCTGTTTCACCTGTGACGTTGGCCATGTAGACCTTTTTTTCGCCTGTTTCGGCTTCGGCTTGATCTCGGGCTTCTAATGTTTCCACGATGCGGTCTTCAAAGGGATTAAACTCTTGGCTGGACAGGTTCTCATCATCTTTGACTATGTCACAGCCTCCTACCCAAGCTTCGTAGGCGACTCGGGCGTGGTCTACAGTTTTTAATCCCAGTTTTGGCTTAATTATTGTTCCAACCAAGGGGCGCTCAGCAACATTAAGAAGCTTGCGAACGCCATTGATGCCGAAGTGTGGACCAATAAAACTTTTAGCAAGTTCTTCAGAAAAAGTGATGTCCTCAAGTCGAAGGTTGCGCAGAGCTCTCAGCCCAAAAACGTTTCCTGCAATGCTACTGAGAATGTTTGGCATGTTACCCAGCTCAAAAAGCTCTATAGGATAGGCTATTTTTGCAGTGGTACCCTCCAAACTAAAAACATGTGCAGCTAGTTTTTCCACGTAGGGTTTAACTGTGGTTAGTTCTGTCCATGTGCCAACACTACTTTCTGCGGCTATAGCCCCTGCTGCCTCTGTGGAGCCGATGCCGTCGGGTTCAAATGTAAATGTACAAATTAGATCTGAGTGTTTAGGACTATAACTTAAATCTACAAAGTCAATGTATTTCAAAAGTGTCTCCTCCTCTTCTTGATAAATAAAGAAGGACTTTAAAATCTTTAACTATTTCTTTACCTCATGATTAAAGTGTGACACAGATGAAGCTGGTCGTTGGAGTTTTAAAAATCACTGCAGGTGGTAAACGGATCGCAATTATAGACGACGAAATCGCAGCGTTGCTGGGAGTTCATTCTTCAGATAGAATCAAACTGTCCTACAAAGGTAAAGAAGTTATTGCATTAGCTAATGTGGCTGCGGACTTTCCACCTGAACGTGTTTGGCTCTACTCTGAAATGGCTGAAGCACTCCAAGTTACAGGTGGCGAAACTGTGGAAGTGCATTTGGCAGCCATGCCTGAGTCACTAAATTATGTACGAGCTAAACTCCGTGGGGAAAGACTTCGTGCACCTGAACTATCTAATATAGTCAAAGATGTAGTGGAGCAACATCTCAGCGACATAGAAATTTCCGCTTTTTTGACCGCGCTGAAGATTTATGGTTTAGACATGAGCGAAACTGAAGCGCTATCGCGGGCTATGGTAGAGACAGGCAAAAGCCTCAGCTTTGGTAAAACACCGATCTTAGACAAACACAGCATTGGTGGGATTCCAGGAGATAAAACATCCATTATTGTCGTGCCAATAGTTGCTGCTGCAGGTTTCATCATACCTAAAACGTCTTCACGTGCCATAACTTCGCCGGCGGGAACAGCTGACCGAGTTGAAACACTTTGCCCGGTTAACTTGACAGTTGATGAAATTAAAGATGTTGTGAATAAAACTAATGGATGCCTTGTTTGGGGCGGCGCACTGGAGTTAGCACCAGCAGACGACCTGTTTATAAGAGTTGAGTACCCGTTGGGAATTGATCCGTTGCTCTTGCCGTCTATAATGAGCAAAAAGAAAGCGATAGGCGCCACACATTTAGTGGTAGACATACCAACGGGCAGCGGTGCTAAAATTAAGAGTCCTACTGAAGCTTACACCTTAGCGTCGGATTTTGTACATTTGGGGGAACATTTAGGAATCACGGTGCAGTGTGCCTTGACTTTAGGAGATCAGCCTTTGGGTTGCTGTATTGGACCAGCACTTGAAGCGCAGGAAGCGTTAATTACATTGATGGGGAAAGGACCAGCGGATGTTTATGAAAAGGCTTTGAGTTTAGCAGGTATGCTTTTTGAGTTGGTGGGAGAGAAAGATGGTCGTAAAAAGGCTGAAGAGATTGTGCGATCTGGAAAAGCTGAGTGTAAACTACGAGAAATAATTGAGGCACAAGGGGGTAACTCCAACGTGAAACCTGAAGACCTACCCGTTGGTTTAGAGAAAGCGGAAGTTAGAGCGCCAAAAAAAGGCAAAGTACTATGGATTAATACCGAAAGTATAGTTCGGGTGGCACGTGCAGCAGGAACACCAAAAGATAAGGGGGCGGGCATAATTCTTAAGGCTAAGATTGGCGACTCAGTTGCAAAAGACTCTACGCTTTTTGAAATTTATTCCGAGCGAAGTAGTAATTTAGAGGAGGCTTTAGAGTTAGCAAAGAAGTTGGAACCTGTAGTTTTGAGTAAAAAATCTGGAGAAAGAATGGTTATCGGACAGTTTCCAGCAAAGACGGAAAGTGAAAAATCATTTATTTTTGAACGATAAACAAAAAAGGAAAAGAATCGAGCTTAGCTTTTTTAGCGCGCTCGAGATTGAACACGTGGCTCTAGCAGAGTCCAGAGCCAGTCAACGAACTCTTTGAGGTTCTTAGTCTGGATGTACACGTCTCCTGGTCCTGTTATCTGAGTCACTAAGCCTTCGCCGCCCAGCAACGTTTCTTTTAAGCCTCCAAACTTGGTGACGCGATAGCTACATGTATCGCTGAACGCTACGAGATGGAAGTTGTCGACGATAAGAGTTTGCCCAGGCATAAGGGTATGTTTGTCTATCGCTCCGAAAGTGTTGATGAAAAGTAAGCCGCCGCCTGTTGCACGTAGCATAAAGAGCCCTTGTCCAAACAAGCCTTTAGTGAAGCCCTCCCACTTTACGTCTAAGTCTACACCTGAGGTGCTGGCGATATACGCTGATTTCTGTATAACGTAGCCTTGTCCAGGCTTGACTTCAAGCATTTCTATATCGCCCACTGGCGCCGAAACAAAACCAGCTTGCCCTGGACCCATACTTGCCGTATAATCGTTAACCCAGAAGCTTTGTCCGCCTATGACGCTTAAGCCTAGTGTGCCCCAGAAGCTTTTTTCACGTTTTCGGGTGTGTGCTTCTATTGTAGGATCCATGTAGGTCATGGAACCGGATTCTGCAGTTATGCTCTCGCCCTGATCGAGGTATACTACGAGCATAGAGTAAGAGGGTTTATACTTGATTTCATATCTCATGACAGTCTGCTCCTTGTTGGGGAACAAGATTATGTATGTGTTGAATGAGCTTATAAAACCGCCGAGTCTGCGACTTCAGACGTGGATTTCCGTAACAGAATAATAGCGGTAAATCACATAAACGGGAGTTTGACTTGGAGGATTTCAGTTAAAAAGAGGTGGCGCTAATGAAGAGTCCAGCGTTGGTTTACGGAAGAAAACTGTTTAGTATAGCTTTAATCTTCAATGCGTTAGTTTGTATAGTTTACTCGATTGGTCTTTTAACTGGGTTTTATACTGCTAACTGGCAGCTTTATTCCCCGTTCATTTTTGATGGAAACGTCTTTTGGGCGTTGATTGCTGTCTCGATTATTAATATTTTTCCTGCTGCATTCATAGGTCAGGTTAAAACTGGTAGGTTGTGGTTTCACCATTACATATACGGTTTTTTGGTTTTAAGCATGGCAATTGGGTTTCTTGTATTATTCACTTCAGTTTCTCTGCTGACTCTGTTTACGGCTAACATAACGGACTTAGCGGTAAATGTGGGGCGTTTTTTTGTGTTGGGAGGTTTAGCTCTGGTTTTGGATGACCTAGCAGATGTTTCACGATATACCGCCAAATTTCTTTGCCACATAAAAAGCATAGCATGTAAAGGAAGGCGCATAATTCACATTGCACAAGCAGTACTCAGTGTTGTTTGTCTATACATCACAGTGGGTGTAAGTGCTGCAGTTATCCACAATAATGAATGGGCGACCGCCTCTAACTTTATCTTCATAGGCACTTTAATTATAACCATAATTACATCTTTTTGGAGCTTAAAACGCAAAGTTTGGTATCACCTCACTCCGAACTGAAAAACAAAAACAATTCAAGTCGATCTACTGACCAATGGGCTAATGTGGTAAGAAATTTAGCTATTTAGGAATCGGTAAGCAGCACCCATTCATTATACGACTAAATGAACAAATTGTCCCAAAAAAGGGTAAAAACATATATCTCGATATTTGTCTTCTAACCCTTAAACTTAAGGCGTACTTTACAATGAAAGACTTAATCACTAAAATTCAGCAGCTCAAAAGTGAAAAGCAAGCAATAATTCTCGCCCATAACTATCAGAGACCTGAAATTCAAGAAATTGCTGACTACGTTGGTGACAGTATCGAACTAAGCCGTAAAGCCATGGAGGAAAAAGATGCAAAAATCATTGTTTTCTCAGCCGTAGATTTTATGGCTCAGTCCGCAGCTATTCTCAATCCTACTAAAAAAGTATTGTTGCCCACGCTAGGAGCGCGCTGTCCCATGGCTCAAATGCTTACGGTGGATGAAATACAGCATGCAAAAAAACGTTACCCTAAAGCTCCTGTCGTCGTGTACGTTAATACCCTAGCAGAAGCCAAAGCTTACTCGGACATTTGTTGTACTAGCGCCAACGCGGTTGAAGTCATCAACTCTTTAGATGCAGAAACTATATTGTTTGGTCCTGACCGCAACCTCGCTGAGTACGTGGCTGAAAAAACAGGCAAAAAAATAGTTCCAATTCCTGAATGGGGTTTCTGCCCCACTCATCTGCTGTTTCAGCCTGAAGACGTCACCATTCTAAAGCAGCAGTATCCGCAGGCAGTTGTGATGGTTCATCCTGAATGTAGTGCTGAGATGCGAAAAACAGCCGACTACATAGGTAGCACAAGCAAAATGTGCAAGTACGCCAAAGCAAGTAAAGCTAAAACTTTCATCGTCGGCACCGAAGAGGGAATACTGCACCGTTTACGAAAAGAGAACCCTGACAAGCAGTTCATAATCGCTTATGCAGATGCCATCTGCCCTAACATGAAGCTAACAACTTTAGATAGAGTCTACACTTCGCTTAAAGAAGAAAAACACATAATTGAGGTCCCTGAGCCTGTTGCAAAGAAGGCTCGTGTGGCGCTACAGCAAATGTTTGAAGTAAAAAGTTAAACGCTTACTACCACGGTCTTTAGAATTTTGACGCCTCGCTTTGTAGTTAACTCGTCGCTTAAATGTCGAATTTCACTGGCTTTGCCCTTGACGGCTATTGCTTCTAAACAATCTCGCTCTCCTATGTGGATGTGTAATGTTGAAGTTACAAGATCCGAATGATGATGCTGCGTTTCAGTAAGATCGTTCTCCAATCCGCGCACGTCGTGATCATAAACCATCAGTATTATGCCTGTCTGGACTGTGTTTGCTTCTTCTTGGAGCCATCTATGTTCTGAAACATAGAGTCTTACTGCGTCTTGGACAGCCTTAGAGCGGCTTTCATAACCCATCTTTTCTATTATTGCGTCGAAATCTTTGAGAAGGTCAGGTGGAAACGTTACGCCAACACGGGTAATTTTTGACATGCAACTCACGGTATAAAAATAGGTTTTTTATCCTAAAAGCTTTTACAAAACAATGAAAACTAAGACAGAACACAAAACCAACTAAGATTGCCGTCTTGTTCAAAGACACAAAGAAAACCTTTAGATTGCTGCAATTAACCGCTGCACAAAACGGTTATATTCAACTAAACACTAAAATAAGCTGATATTGCGGAGAGTATATTTTATTGAGTACTGAACCGTTTCACTTGACAGACGCCAACTTTGACGAGACTATTAAGAAAAATTCCATAGTTCTAGTTGATTTTTGGGCAGGATGGTGTGGGCCATGCAGAGCATTAGCACCAACTATACAGGAACTAGCGAGAGAATACGCAGGAAAAGTCCTTGTGGCGAAGTTAGACGTGGACGAAAATCCCCAAACTGCCGAGAGGTTCCAAGTCTACAGCATACCTACGGTAGTGATAATTAAAAATGGATTTGAAGTTGACCGAATAGTCGGTTTATGTCCAAAAAGGAACTTTGATGCGGCTCTCCAAAGGCACCTATAATAAAGGCAGTTAAGAAAATAGAAAGTAGTTAGCCTTTCATTTTTTCGTACATTTTCTCTAGGGTCCAGCGGATGCTAGATTTTAATTCTCTCAAGCGTTCCTCATCAACGTTTTTTATGACTATCTCACGGATCAGATCATCTTCTCGTATGATGTTATATGCAAACATTTTTTCTGGTGGCAATTGCTTAAGTCGTACTAATTCACTGTCTTTTTCCTGCATCTTTGCTAATACTCGCTCCACAAGAAAATTACTGAAAGGGGGAGTGTTGACACTGAAACGTTTGCTCTCATCAGGTAAAACATGAACGGCATCATTTTCTACGTAAATTATAGCCAACGATTCGTCATTAACCGTTTTTAGAGGTATGACGTTTTCGGGTTCGCCTCCTTTGTAGCCTTCAGATGAGAGGTCTTTAATAGCAGGGTCGGTTTTATGCTGTGTTTCAACCTCTCTCAAGGTTCCTCGTTTGAAGCCTTTCTCAAGTAAAATTGTATTCACCGCTTCTAAGCTCATTTTGATCTCGGCTGTTTCCTCTTCTAACTCACCTAACCGCTTCTCTAAACGCTGTTTGAGAGCAAGCAATGCTTTTGTTCTTTCTGGGTCTTGCGACATGCGGCTACACAATAAAGAGTTACATGTACTTACTTATCAAGTCTTTTGAACATGACCCTACTTTAGCTTTGACTTATCTTTTTCAGTTGTTTACGATACATCTCCGCAATTTCCATGCTAGAAGTGGCATCCTCTGCCGACTTGTCCGTGCGGTATTTACCGGTAAAACGTGGGAACCGAATTGCCAATCCGCTTCCTTTACGGATGGAATCCACAGCACACGTGTGAATTGGACTCAAAGTGATTTCTGCTCCCAAAATTTCCAAAACGACTGCTGGTTCAAACCACACATCCGCCTCCAAAGTTGACTGCACACGTGAATGCTTTTTTGGAATTTCATGTTTGCCTAGTAGTTCAGGAAAACTTGCGAGGTCCTTGTCAGTAAAGCCTGTTCCACATTTTGTTACTGTTTCAAATGTGTCATTTTCCTTGTTGTATGTTGCAAGTAGCAGTGCACCGTAGGTTCCTACACGTTTGCCTCTTCCATGAAACGCTCCTACCACTACAAGGTCTACTGTATCGGTCATTTCGCTTTTGTAGTCGCGTTTGTATTTAATCCAAAGCCAACCGCGTGCCCCCGCCTGATAAACAGATTCTTTACCCGCGGCTTTGCACATTAGCCCTTCACACCCATTTTCTATGGCTTCCTCAAAAAAAGCTTCTAGTTGTCTTACATTGGTTGCAGTGATGCTTTTTGCCAGCAACACTTTGCCGTTTTTTACAATTACTCGCTCTAGAGCCTTTCTTCTTGTGGGGTAGGGTTCTCGGGTTAAATCTTTGCCGTCCACATATAAGGCGTCAAACATAAATAGTGACACAGGATACTGCTCCATTGCTTGTTCAATGTCGTATTTACGTCTACGATGCATTAACTCTTGAAAAGGACGCATCTCACCTGTTTCGATGTCCATGGCAACGCATTCTCCTTCCAGAATAGCTTCGTTGGCGGCAACAAATGTGGTTACTAGTTCTAAAGCATCTGGATACTGGTCTGAAATTTGTTCCAGCCGCCGCGAAAAGAGAATCACTTTTTTGCCCTTTTTGTGTACTTGAATTCTCTCGCCGTCATATTTGTACTCAGCAATGCATTTGCCGCCTAGTTTCTCTAGAATTTCTTCTGAGGAGGCTAAACGCTCTGCAAGCATAGGCCGTATGGGTTCAAAAACTGTGACTTGGAAAGATTTTATTCCTGCTAAACCTTTTTCTGCAACTGTTTTGGCGACTTTACCTAGGTCACTGCTTATGTTGTAGGCACGCTCTATGAATTCACGTGTCTCTTTTCCACCTCCGTAGGCAATCGCCAACGCATCCAGCACCGTCATATCAGCGATTCCTAAGCGTAGACTACCTGTTACTGTACGCAGAATGTATTTTGCTTCTTTAGGAGAAGCATCAGATAAGAGCCCTGATAAAAGAGCCATTTTAGTTTCAACGGCTCCAGCACCACTGGTTTTTGCCATTTTACCCAGCGTTTCATATACTCTTTGGACTGTGAGAGCTTTCTGAAAGAACGTGGATTGCTTCTTTTTTGAAATAAAAATTTGTGCTGTCTCGCCTATGTCTCCGCTTGTCTTAAGAGTTTCTTCGATTTCGCTTTCGCGGCTACCTGATGCACGTGCAAGAGCTTTTACCGCGAGTTTTTCAGCAACGCCAATTTCTATGCCTTCAAAGTCAGGGTACAGTTTGCCCTGGGTGAGATAAACAACTTTGTCGATTAGGCTGACCGGGGTATTTTTTAGTAGATCTACAAGCAAATCAGTCATTTCAAGCCGTTTAGTAGTTGCTTCAATTTTCTCGTATGCATCTGCGATTTTAGCATAATTCAACCGGTGAGCACCAAGAATATTACGTCTTCAGGAACGTATTAAAATTTCAGGTCAGTAACCACTCTAATTTTGCACTTTTAAAACTATTTTTCGAATATTTTAAAAGTAAAATACACTCAATAGATTAAAACAGGGGACACATTTGGTTAAAGACAACGTGTTGATTGCCATAACTGTAAGCCGTGACAAAGAAGAAATTGTCTACCAAGTGGACTGCGCCCACAACCTGCTTGATGAAGAAATAGAGTATTATCTCTCAGAAATAATCAAAGGATTATGTATGTGGAAACCGTCGATTTGTAAAGAACACAGCAAAACCCTAAAAACTGCAATCAAGAAAAAGGAAAAAGAATAGGAAGTTCACCGGCGCACTCAAGTTGCAGCGCGTTTACCTGTGAGTTGTTACATGCCGTCCACTAAGTGGGCAGTTCCATCAGGGCAATAGACTTTACTACCCTTTCCAACCACAACGTAATGTTGGCTGCATAACCTCATTTGAGAGCAACCGTCACAATCTCTTGACAGCATTTCTTTTTCGCCTCCTAAAGTTAACATCTACATCTTTAGGTGTCTTTCGAACAAGACTCTCATGTTCGTACACCTGTAACTGATGAAGCTTACTTGGGGGAGCATTTGATGCTTTTATACTTTACTAACATGGCGAGCTATATGCAGTCAGCTACTTGCAGATTAAAAAAACAATTTAAACTTAAAATGCAACCAAAAAGTTAATTATCATAGATCACTCATAAAAACTGGGAAACACAATGAACTTTGAAACATGCATAAAATTTGCCAACGAAAATCCCGTCAGTTTTCTTGCATCAATAGACGATAAAGGTCAACCTCACGTACGAGGCTTTTTAATGTGGTATGCAGACAAGACAGGCTTTTATTTTCACACTGGAACCATGAAAGCAGTCTACAAGCAACTAAAAGCTAACCCAAAAGTGGAAATTTGCTTTTTCAATAACAAACAAAAAGAAGACGGAATCATGATGCGCCTCGCAGGAGAAGTAGAATTTGTGAATGATCTAAACCTGAAAAAGAGGCTGGTGGAGGAAAGGCAATTTCTAAAAGCGCTTGGTTTTACTGCTGAAAGCCGAGAATTGGTTATCTTTCGTATCTACAAAGGCGAAGCATACTTCTGGACTATGGAAACAAATTTTGAACCGAAAAAACCAATACCGTTTGGGTGATGGTCTCAACTAAGAATATGCCACTCAAGCATTGCCTAAAATGCAACACTGAAGACGAAAATCATTCATGTGATGGCCCGCGTCTATAAAAAACAGCTTGAGCACATTAGAGTAGCATAAATAAATTAGAATATAAATAAAGGTGTCACTAAGTGTTGAATATAAAAGCTCCAAAACAAAGCAGCATATTCAACATTTAAATTTAACTCCAACGTAAAAAGCGCAAGGAGGACGAAAACATGGCAGACATAAAAGATTGTCCCTACGGTTTTGACGTAAAAGACGACTGCAAAAACTGCGACTACTCCACTACAAACCATTATGATCCAAAAACAGGTAAATGCGTTAAAAGATAGAAAACCTTAAAATGGGACTAATATGGTGGGGCTGCCCGGATTTGAACCGGGGTCTATAGCGCCCGAGGCTACAAGCCTAGACCAAGCTAGCCGACAGCCCCTAGTTAGTTATTTTTAGCTCTATTTTGCTTGGTCACCAAAATAAGTATTCCTCAGCGAAGATTGTATGTCCGTGGCTATTTTTGGTTATATCACGTTAAATGTAATATTTAGAAGAAGTGCATACGATGGGAGTTTGATTGATAATTGACGGCTAGAGGGGACGGTTTCTGATGGTTTTTAGTGAGTTTCCAGTTGCTTTAGAACTGGGCTTAAATTAATGCTGAAAACCTCATGATTTTTTGTTGTTGCTGGAAAAACCACCCTGTTTAAGTATGTTCAAAAGCATACTTGTCTAGTTTTGCATTGTCACCTTTCCGAACTAGGTCGATCTCCGCTGTTAAAACATAAAGTGGTTCCTTGTTTAAATTGAGTTTCATTAGAATTCTACCACGCAACGGCAGCAAATGAAGTTGTCCTCCTCTTTTAACAACACCTGTTGATTCTTTTTTGTCAATAAAAAAAGATACAACAGAAATAAAAAAAGAGAAAGGTTATCCAAAATTGTAGTGTTTTCTGATTTTCTCTTTGATTTCCCACGTACATTTGAGTCCTTTAGGGAAAACTACGTAGTCACCTGCACCAAACTCAACGGTACCCTCAGGACACTTCACAACAGCTTTCCCTTTGAGTATTAGGCAAGTTTCTTTTTCGTCGTACTCCCATGGGAAAGTGGATTCTTCTTTTTCCCATATAGGCCACGATTCTGCCTTTTGCTTTTGTTCTGGAGTGGGCTTTGTAACCTTCGGCTTCATACCTTTAAATCCCCTACTAAATAGCTGCTAAGTCTATGATTAACATTACGCTGAAACAGACGAACAATTCATTCTTCGTCATCAACGTTCCCGATAAGCTCCATGGGCTGCCCGCAACAAACAAGTTTTCCTGCCCCCGCAACAACCACCTCAACAGAGTTGCCACAGATTTTGCACGAGTATAATTCTCCCACATTAGTCATATGTTCACCTCCACCAAAGTCAATTTTTCAGCGTTTGATCCATCTTGTTGACTAACCATTTCTTTGATTAACACATTAACACGTAACAATTCAACTGCACAACATAGAATATTTTGTTGTCACCTATAAAAGCAGTTTTTCAACAATATTTTTTGTTGCAAGTACCTCTTCAAAGCTGCATTTACGGTTAAGCTCTAAGGTTAAAGAACCATGATAGTTAAATTCCTGCAGCCTTTTTAGAAAGGCAATTAGATGCGGATCTTCCTGCAAGAAGGGTTTATGTGCACGGTTACTTAAGTGAACGTTGCATAGGCGATTTTTGTATTTTTCGAGAAGTGGAAAAGTTTGTCCGGTAGCTTCAGCATGACAAAAATCAAGAGTAAACCCGATTGAATCATCGTGATTTATAAGTCCAAAAATTTCCTCAAGTTCAGCTACGTTTTTACCATATCCACTGGATGCATATGAAAGGTTTTCCAAAGCCAACTTGATACCCAACTTTTTAGCGTAGGGTTTAAGAAAGCTGAAAAATTCTTTCAAAAGTTGGCGCCGTATTTTTTCAGGAATCTTCCTAGAAACGTTGGAATGAACTACCATAAGGGGGACACCAAGTGTTTTGGCGAATTCCGCTGAGACTTTAACATAATAACACGCCTTCTGCAACTCTGCTGTGCTACTCATATGTAAACTCGCGGCGTGAAGTGTAAGACACCGCAACCCGCATGTTTCAATTAACTCTTTTACAGTATAAACTGAATCGTCGTCGTTTTCCTCAACACTTTTCATATTAAACTCCACGTTTAAAAAACCTAAGCGCTGCACTGACCGTAAATTTTCGGCTATTGGCATCTGAAAGAAAAGTCCATTAGACAAACTTAGCTCCAAAGCACCGTATACCTCCACGTCACATAAAACAAACATCCATATTTAACTCAGACGCAACGGGTATAAAGGAAAAAGCACAAAAGTTTTTTTCTATTTGAGAAGATGGTTCTATGCAAAGAAAAATTGCTCAGAATTTACCCTATGTTCAGGCGGTAGGCGTGTGTTGAAAAGCCCGCCGCTTTTGCGCACTTAATTGACGTGGCCTTTTTGCATGTTTTGTGTATAGGTGTTGTACAGTTTCTACAATGTCCTCTTCTATAGTCAGAATCTGAATGTTCAAAATTAATTATACATAAACCACCGTAATTAACATATGCTCATGTATGCCTGAATATGCATGAATCTTTATAAGCATGTGCAAGGAAGGTAAACTCATACAATATGTCTAAATAAGACATATTGAACATATGTACAACATAAATACACAAGGGAAGAAGAAAAATGGCAAACTTTCAAAAAGAAATCCAAACAAAGCTAACCAAAGGCTTGCTAGACATGATTATCCTTCAATTCCTAGACGCTCAGCCAATGCATGGCTACCAAATAATTATGAAGATTCGGAAAAACTTTGGCGTATACTTCGGCCCCAGCACTGTCTATCCATTGCTCAACGCTCTTGAAAAGAAAGGATACATCAAAAGCGAGTGGAACATGGATTCGGAACGCCCACGTAAAGTTTATACCCTAACAACTGAAGGCCAGACAGTGCTTAACTTTACTGAGGGGTCTTTGAACCTCATTTGTAGGACAATGTCAACAGAAAATAAAGTCAAACTTGAGGTTGCAACTATAAACCCTGCCGCTTTTTCAAAACGAAATGATGCAATTCACATTTAATGCACATATACATCTTTAGCAAACAACCAACAGACCCAAAATTAAAGCCCCGATAAAAACGTAGGCATAATTAACAAAAAAGCAAAAACGCCATCAGGGTCGGACGCATTCAGCTTTGGGTCTGTAAGGTCTTTTTGCTGTTCGTCTTCGTTTATGGTACTCACATTCTCTAAGGCGTGTTAACAACCAGCTACTTTCCTGATATTCACAGCCACAAGGTAACTTTGTTGTCTTGTTAGTATCATTTAACTTGGATTTTTGTGACTCAGCAGTCAAGAGCATCAGTTGTTTATAGTATATCCTTGAATTTATAACTTTAACAAAAAGATCAAAAAGCAAAGGCGTAAAAAAGGATAGGAGATTAGAGGGCTTTAGCTGCAACTGTGCATAAGTCAGCTATATCTATGCGGTAGTTGTTGTTGAAGTCCATGCTTTGGTCGTAGTTGCCCCAGCCTGGCATTGAACCACATGCTCTTCCAAGAGTCCTCACATCGTTTCTGGTTAGTCGGTTTGATGTTACACCGTCTTCATCGCTGAATTTGAATGGGTTAAAGTCCACGAGACAGGTTCTGGAACGAGCTACGGTGCCTGATAACGGTGCAATTCCTGAAATTTCTAGTTTGAACGTAGTCCAGTTGTCTGTAACGGTGAGTTTGCCGTAAGCGATTGCAACTTTGGTGTCAGTTTCACGGTGAATGTTTGTTATTTGTCCTAGACTGTTTGTAGTTATAGTTACAATGGTAGTTACGTTATAGAGGTTCCATGTACCGTTGATGAAGAAGTTTGTTGAGCCAAGATCGATCGCGGATATAGAGGAGTTATTTAGTCTTGCCGAGTAAAACGTATAGGTGAAGTTCTCAGCTGTTCTAACTGCGTTTAGGGGGCGTAAGCTGTTGGTTGTCCACATCACGTTGACGAGAGCCATTTGACGGGAATCTGAGACGTTAAACACTGCAGTTTTAGCTTGAGCTGAAAGAGAGCCGTTGACTGAACTTGTTCCCCACTTGGTAACCAACCCATTTATCCTTACTAGGTTAAGCGATTCAGGTTGATTAGAGTGCCAAGGACCACCACCGAATCTCACAAATGATCCAAAATTTGGCGTGCATCTGGCACTGGCAAAGTTTACAATAATACTTGAGCTTGCTAAAGCTACGATTGTTAATAATAGTAGTGTGACTGTAGTTTTTTTCATTTTGATCACCTGATTTTCACAAAAGACCAAACAGTTCACAAATAAAACCGTTTCTAACCTCATTTTTAAACAAAAGCCTCAAAAAGGGTTTAATTTAGTTCAAAAAAGTTCATAACAGTTTATTTAAATGTTTAATTCCAAATAAACACCGTTTTTATTTTCCAAGAGCCTTAAACAGCATTTGCCTTAAAAACGCTTTCACAGAACAGAGTACTCAACCACACCCGTCGGCGGGAGGGAGCACTTTTTTTGAAGACGCTACAAGTCTTAAATATAGCCTATTTGAGTGTCTTATGTTAGGTGTACAATGCACTTTAAAGCGGTCAGCAGCTCAGTTGTTATTTGGACGTTAATCTTACTGTTTACTTCAAATAACTATGTTCAGGGTCAAGTCTACACCCAGTACACTGTTGACGTATTTGAAGACTGTTCGGCCACGTGGATTATAACTCAGGTGTTAGACATTAACGGCACAGTCGATACATGGGACGGGTTCCAACAGAAAGTTTCCAATCTTGTTAATGCCGCAATGAATCAAACTCAGCGTGAAATGAACGTGGTTCCCGCGTCGCTTCAGATGGATACTGCTCTTTCGTGGGAAACACAATCAAAAACGGTTAAGTACATATTTACTTGGGCGAATTTTAGTTACGCCCAAAACGGTCAAGTTATAGTAGGCGATGTTTTTGGTGTTAATGGGTTTTTTAGTCTTCTTTATGGAGATGGAACATTGCAAATTAATTATCCCCAAAAATTGGCTATACAATCAGTGGTCCCGGCACCCAGTGAACGAGACGATAAAGCACAGACAATCAAGTGGTTGGGAAGCCAATATTTCATAAATGGTCACCCTCACATAGTTCTGGCAGATACTAACGTGGTTAGCAACAGTGATGCCCCAACAGCCATGCTTATTATCGGAGTTGTGGGCACATTGTTGGCTTTTTCATTGGGCAGTTTAGGTTTCGTGTTAGCAAAACGCCGCATGCAACAAATAAAAGAGACAAACATAAACAAGCTTCCAGAGATTCCTAAAGTTGAAACCGAAGAAGAAAAAATTCTAAAAACCCTCAAATCAGCAGGTGGAAGCATGTTTCAGTGGGAAATAACTGAAAAATGCAGGTTCTCCAAGGCTAAAACGAGCCAACTTCTAGCTGTCCTCGAAAAGAAGGGCATTGTGAGAAGATATAAGAAAGGAAGAGATAAGATAGTGATGTTGATTGAAAATCCAAAAGGCGAGCAACAATGAGACAACAAAAAAGGAGGATTCTGTTGCTGGCAGGGTTTGCATTATTGTTCTTGCTTTTGTTTTGTGCTGCTTGTGCTCAGACTGCAAGAACAACTGTTGAAGTTGAACCTGTACATGTTACCGCAATTATGGATGAAACATTTACGGTGAAGATTGTTATTAATAATGTACAAAACCTTTATGGCGTCGATGTAACTCTAAGTTGGAATAATACTGTACTCCAAGTGATTAGCGCAAGTCACTTGTTAGGTATAGAATCCCACCAAAACGGTGTGCTACACGAAACAACAGAGGCGCCCATTTACATCGTAGAAGACAACGCGAACCAACAAATAGGCACCTACCACCTTTTAGCTACATCCCAGAATCCTGCGCCGGCCTTTAGTGGCAGCGGCACAATTGCAGTTGTAACGTTCAAAGTCATTAGCGTTGGGCATTCAGAGCTTAAACTACAAACTGAACTAGCAGATTTCCCAGCGGAAGGTGAACCGGCCAACTTCATACCTCACACTGACGTGGGAGGCTCAGTTGATACAGTAATTCCTGAATTTCCCACGGTATTTTCAGTTGCGATTTTGGTGTGTGCCTCCACCGTCATCTACATAATCTTAGTGCGCAAAAGCGGACACATAACTGCCTAACGTCAAAGCGGTTGACTTCTATCTCATTCAACATTCTTCGGTTTGGCCAAACTTATCAGAATTACTCCGACAACTATGAAGGCCCCGCCAACAAGTTGGTTAACCGTTGGGGTAAGGGACAAAAAAATGAAGGAAAAAACTGCTGTCAAGAAAGGATCCGCGGTGCGGATTGCTACAGTTTTTGATACTTCAAAAACTTGTAAGGCCTTATAAAATAGGATGAACCCGATGACGCCGCCTAAAAGGGCGCCGAAAAAAGTATAAAACAATGCGAGAGACGGAACTTTTGGCTCAACTCGAGTGAACAAAAGCATAAATAAAGACATGAAGAGGAGCCCAAAGAAGGAATTTGACCCCGCTAGAGCGATGGGGGGTATCTTTGCAACAAAAATTTTTGAAATTAAATTACTGACAGCAAACAAAAAGGCCACTGTTAAAAATATGGCAATCCCTACAATTTCGGCGTTAAAACCAGAGTATGCCATAATAAACACGCCGATTACTGCAAACAGAATACCTGTGCCTTCTTGTTTGGTGAATCGTTCTTTTAAGAAAAAGAAGCCTAGCAAAATTGTGAAAACAGCTGCAAACTGCCCTAAGAAAGCAGCATTTACTGGGCCAGCGATAAATATGCCGTAAGTGTTTAGCAGAAGGGCAGAGGTACCAAGCAAACTGAACAACGCCAATTTCCTCCAGTTTTTCGCTATAGCTGAAAAGTGACCCTGCCCACGGTAAAGAAGTAGAATACCTATGAAGAAGACGCTACAAAAACCTGAGAAAAGCAAATTTGCCATCTCAACGCTTACCAGCTCAAGGTTTAACTTCAGCAGAACCGCGCCAATCGCAACAGTTAAACTGGTTAGTAGTGTAAACAAAACACCCTTTTGCTTGCCGTTCATGAGTTCTCTCCAGTAGTGTTATGGGGTATGCAACGTTAGATTATTAAAATCTTCGCATGAAGTTGCTGAAGAGGCAAAATAAGTTTAAAAATCCACCAAAAAAGTAAAAAAAGAAAAGAGAATTTTAAGTTTTTTGTTCTTCAACGCATTTTTTGAGTAGTTTTGCCCAGCGGTCGTCAGTCCATCTTTGAATCTCGTCAAGTATAGCTTTGCCTTGTGGCTTAAAGAGGTGCCTGTAGCGTCCTTGACCATTGAGGTATTCTGTAACAGGTTTTTTCTTTTGAGGCGCCAATGCAATGAGCTTGCTGGGGGTTGACAATTGATATTGCCCGTTGATGGCTTCCCAAAGCGGGAACACACAAGTCTCCACTGCCAGTTTTGAGTAGTAAATTGAATCAGCAGGTTCGCTTCGCCAACCTCTTGGGCAAGGTGCAAGCACATGTAAGAATGCGGGACCTTCAACCTCTAAGCCTTTGCGTACTTTTGTGAGCAAATCTTTCCAGTAGTAAGGTGACGCGGTAGCCACGTATTCAATACCATGAGCAACCATTATGTCGGTTATGGGTTTTTTGTGCTGCAGTTTGCCTGGTACAACTTTGCCTGCAGGAGATGTTGTAGTCGCTGCACCGATGGGTGTTCCGCCGCTTCTTTGGATGCCTGTATTCATGTAGCCTTCGTTATCGTAGAGGACAAAGAGAAAATCGTGTCCCCGTTCTACTGCACCTGATAACGCTTGGAAACCTATGTCGTAGGTTCCACCGTCGCCTGCAAACGCAATTATGTCGACGTGTTCTTTTAGCTGACCTTTACGTTTCAGAGCTTTCAGCGCTGCATCTATGCCTGCGGCGTTGGCGGCTGCAGTTTCAAACGCTGTGTGGATCCAAGGCACTGACCATGAAGTGTAGGGATAAATTGAGGAAACAACTTCCATGCAGCCAGTGGCTTCGGTTACAATTGTGGGCCCGCGAGTAGCTTTCATAACAAGCTTAAGGACTGTAGCTGGTACGCAACCTGCACATGCACGGTGACCTGAAAGGAACTGGTCGGGTTTTTCAGCGATTTCTTTGGCTGTAAATTTCCATTCTTGAGTTGTCATTTGTTTCCCCCTCACTCCCTTAAACCTATATAGTGCACCAGTTTGTCCACACGCCCGGCGTGCAGCATTCGGTGCATGTCCTCCAAAATTTTTCGGAACTCTTTAGGTGGAGTATCTCGCCCACCTAAACCATAGATATAATTGACAATCAACGGACGCGAGTTAACATCATACATGGCACTGCGAACCTCATGGAAAACAGCTCCACCATTTCCGCCAAAGCTCATGCATTTATCCATAACAACCACCATTTTTGCGTTCTTCAGCGCATTTCGAATTGCCTCTGCAGGGAAAGGACGGAACACTCGGAGCCGCAGCAAGCCTACTTTTATGCCCTCTTGCCGGAGTCCATCAACAACAGTTTTTAAAGTGCCGGCGGTAGAACCTAAACAAACAACCGCAACTTCAGCATCTTCAAGGAAATATTCTTCTATAAGACCATTGCCGTAGCTTCTGCTGCTTAATTTGGCGTATTCATCGTGAACTTTTTGGATCACTTCAAGCGCATTTTTCATTGCTTCTTCTTGTTGGCGCTTAAATTCGAAGTAGTAATTTGGCAGAGCAATTGGTCCAATAGTCATGGGGTTTGCTGGGTCAAGCTTAAAGGGCACTGTTTTACCTTCGTGCGTTGTCACGGTTGTGAATTGACGTCTTCCAACAAACTGTTTGACTGACTCGTCAGGAAGTGTATCAACGTTTTCCAACGTGTGGCTTAAAGTGAAGCCATCTAGGCCGACGATAACTGGTAAGAGCACATTGGTGTTCTCAGCAATTCTGAAAGCTTGGATCACGGAATCGTAGGCTTCCTGGGAGTTTTCGACAAAAATTTGAATCCAGCCTGAGTCACGTTGAGCCATGCTATCCGAGTGATCGCCATGAATGTTTAACGGTGCAGACAAAGCCCTATTTGCTATAGCCATCACTATGGGTACGCGGCAGCCGCTTGCCACAAACAGCATCTCATGCATAAGAGCTAAACCAGCTGAGGCGCTTGCAGTAAAGGTTCTTGCGCCAGTTGCTGAGGCGGCAATGCATGCGGTGATGGCGCTGTGTTCAGATTCGGTGCATACAAATTCGGTGTTAACTTCACCGTCGGCAACGTACTCGCTGAATTTTTCGACAATTATGGTCTGAGGGGTGATTGGGTAGGCTGCAACAACATCCACATCTGACTGTTTTACAGCGTAAGCTACAGCTTCATCACCATTCAAACCCATACGTAGTTGCTTAATTTTCCCCGCCATTTTATTCACCTTTCTCCAGTTTCATCGTTATTGCTTTCGTGGGACATTCCTTTGCGCATATACCGCAACCTTTGCAGAAGCGATAGTCAAACTCGATTTTTCCCGCCTCAGATCTAAAACGTATGGCGCCATCAGGACAATAAATTACACAAAGCAAGCAAGTGGTACATTTTTCTAAATCCCGAACAGGAGTGAAGGTTTTCCAGTCACCTGTCAAAAAGGCGGTGCTGGGTTTTGAGCAAACGCCTGCAGGGGAGATTTCCTTCCAAGATTTTTCGCGGCTCATTCCGCTTTTGCCTCCTCGTAGGCTTTTTTGATAACTGCAAAGTTTTTCTCTGCTATGTCTGCCCTGAACTTTTCTTTAACAGTTTTTTCTATGCCCTCCATGGTAACGATACCTGTGGCCCGAGCAACAACACCCAGTAGAGCTGTATTTGTTATAGGTGTTCCTAAAATGTTGAGGGCGATTTCAGTTGCGGGAACAGTCCACAAATGTCCTTTTTCCAATCTAAGATTTGCCTTGAGCACTGATGGGTCATCGGGAGAATTAATTATAAGAATGTCATCGCCTTTGTTCATGCCTGCGGTTACTGGAACCGTTTTGAGCAATGTGTTATCTAGGACGATAACTACATCTGGGTCGTAAATTGCACAGTGAATCCGAATAGGCTCACTGCTGATACGGGTAAAAGCAGTCACGGGTGCACCCATTCTTTCTGGACCAAACTCGGGGAAAGATTGAATGTATTTGCCTTCAGCTAAGGCGGTACGTGCCAAGAGTTCACTTGCGGTCCAAGCACCTTGACCACCTCTACCATGCCACCTGAATTCTAACATCTTTTTCAAGTTTTATCTTCTCCGATTTTAAAGTTATATTTTGGTGTTTCCGCCTATACAAATTGACAGAAAACACGTCTAGACATATCAATTAGCAAAGCAATGTCTTTCATATAGATATGCCGCCCTTGACTTTTACCTACCAAATGGCTTTGGATAATATAAATTTTACACATTTCACATGCAGAGTTAATTGTTAAAGAGTTAATGTCAGCTCTAAACGAGCCACAAAAAGTTTTTACTATAAAACAAGGTTTACTCTTAAAAAGAGGGAAAGGGTATGGCGGAGATTCTTTTAACAAGTGACCGGACCCTAATGAGTGATTACCACAAAAACGAATTTTTAGGATTTGGGACCTGTGCGCCTCCGAATTTTGTGCCTGAGTGGCTTTTTACTTACCTGTTTTTTCCTCACATGAAAACAAAAGGAGGCATCCCAAAGACTGCGCCCTATGGTTTGCGCAAGGTAGAGGCGCAGCTTCTGAAAGAGGGATTCAACGTTGCCACTGTTAGCCCAAGATACCTCCATCGTTTCATTGGTAAAGCAAAAGTTTTAGGCATTCACGTCATGGATCCGTTTGGGTTAGGACCAGCTTCCAGCACGTTAGCGTCGATTCTAAAAAAAGAACCCTACTTAGCCAAACACTTCAAAAAGTTGCTGGGTCTCCGAGAAATTTTGGAGGCAAAAAAGCATGGCTTAAAAATAATTGTTGGAGGTCCCGGCGCGTGGCAGTTTAAGTATCGACCTGATTTTGTCGATAAAAGCGGCATCGACTGTGTAGTGGAGGGGGAATCAGAAAAAATTCTTGCAACACTTTTCAGGAGTGCTTTAAACGGGGAACAATTACCAAAGCATTACGATGTCAACATTAAAGATGTACCGCAGACTTTTGAGATTCCTGACATCGTTAATCCTTCAATTAATGGCTTGGTTGAAATTGGTAGAGGGTGTTGTAGGGGTTGCGAGTTCTGTAACGTCACCACTAGGCCATTACGTTGGTACCCCGTCGAGAAGATCTTGCGTGAAATCGACGTAAATATCAAATTGAGCAAAAATCATGGGGTGTGCCTTCACGGCGAAGACGTCATGCTCTACGGCTCCAGCAATGTGATGCCCCATGAGGAAAAACTGCTTCAACTGCACCGAGAAGTGCTGAAGAAGGCGGATAGCATAAGCTGGAGTCACTGTTCGCTGGCGGCAGTTGCTGCAAAGCCGAAGCTATTTGCGCAGTTAAGTGAGATGATACTTTCAAAGCAGAGGTGGTGGGGGGCAGAAATCGGCATCGAAACAGGCTCAGCTGAATTGGCAAAAAAAATAATGCCAGCGAAAGCGCGTCCTTTTAAAGCGGAAGAGTGGCCGGAAGTGGTCAAGCAGGGCATGGGTTTGATGCATGATCATTTTTTGGCGCCCGCGGGAACGTTAATTGTGGGGCTTCCTGAAGAACGCGAAGAAGATTTGCTCAAAACGATGGAGTTAATGGATGATTTAAAAGACTGTCGAAGTCTTATTGTGCCGCTGTTTTTTGTACCGCTGGGTAAACTGAAAAGTGAAGACTGGTTTAAAAAAGCACAACTGACGGAACTGCATAAACAGCTACTTATCAAGTGTGCAGAACATGATTTTCGCTGGGCAGGGAACCTCATGGACATAACGTTTACAGACAAATGGTACAGTCCCGCCCTCAAAGGAGGATACAAATTTTTCACGTGGATAGCAAAACGAAAAACAAGACAACAGGTTAAAGAGTTCCATGGGTAACCTGAAGCTAAAAGTAACTTCAAAAACGCGGTAGCTCCAGCAAAGAGTCATTATAAAACTCCACATCTGCAAAAAAGCAAAAGGCGTTATGTGCGCGCTACCTAAAAGGTTATGAGTAAACTTAAATAGTTATTTTCAAACTGAGTGAATAAGCGCTATGTTATGAGCCGCCGTAGCTCAGCCCGGTGGAGCGGCTGGCTGTTAACCAGTCGGTCAAAGGTCCGAATCCTTTCGGCGGCGCCACTCCTAACCAAAAAACTACTGTTTTTAGCCCATTTTTCTTTAATCTCCGTACCTTGAGTTTTTAATTGAGTTTCGAAAAGGTTCCAGCTTAAGCTCTGAAGTTTAGCGTTGCAGCAACAACTTTTTTGATGCATTCGCTATATTAAATTTACTTTTTCATGATGAAAAACAATCAACTACATAGCATCATCGCCGCTATGTGAAAACTTGTAGCTGAGTATTGATGATGGACTTGTGTGAGCGTGTGTTAACGCCGCGGCGTGTGCAACGGTGTAGGGTTGTAAGACAGCGCGTAAGAAGCTTATTAAACTGGCTTGCTGGTAGAACAACAACAAAAAAATCAAGATGTTGTTCTTCTGCCATTGTTACAGCATCCGAGTTGCATATTGTAGCGGATGAGTGCCTATGTAAGACGGATAAACTTAGGAGAGTAACCGCAACAGAATACTTTGACGGAAAGCAAAAAAACAAAACTAGGTGCCTGTAAAGGTGTTCTTCGGGCAGAACCATCAGAGTCGAAGTTTGTTCCTTGGTAAGAGTAAATAAGCACAGCCCAACTTGTATTTAGTATTAAGGTCTCCTTTATGAATAGACCATTAAGGAAAAAAATAGTCTGCGGTACTATTTTTTGCTTAGTTTACTTTTATGTGTGATGTCGGTTTCTGCGAATTTTATTCCTCCGCCAGTTGGAACGCGCTATGGCGTAGTTTACGTCAAGGCAGATGGATCGCTCTCCCCCGACGACTTGCCCATCGTTAGGTCAGGCAACATGTACACGCTACAAGGTAACCTAACCAATTTTGGCTTTAAAATTGAACGGTACGGCGTAACGTTAGATGGCGCGGGTTTTGCTGTTGTGGCGACAGATTGGTATGCACCGCGAACAGCAGTTGTCTTAGAAAGCTGCAACAATGTAACCGTGAAAAACATTTTAATTGTAAACTTTGATACAGCCATACTGGTTAATGCTTCGTCTAGCAACCGTGTTGAAGGCAACAGAGTTCTAAATAGCGTAAACGGTATATCTGTCGTGAGCGGTTCTAGCGGTAACGTATTCACCAGTAATTTTCTAGAGGGGAGCAGCTTCCATGGCTACGGCATCTACATTGCTGATTCGCCCAGTAACACTTTCAGAAATAATTCAGTATCTAACGGCGAAAGAACCTTCTTTTGGACCTCCACAAACAAATTCAACTTCGGCGTTAAAGTCAACAAAGATACACCATCAAGTAATTTAGTTCAGGATATCGACGCTTCAAACCTGCTGGACGGCAAACCCATGATTTACTGGGTGAACCAGCAAGACAAGGCAATCCCTGCTGCTGATGCAAGCTATGTAGCATTAGTGAATTGTCGCAACATAACGGTGCAGAACCTGTACCTACAAAATAACGAACAGGGTGTATTACTGGCAGACACCACTGAGTCTACTATAAGCGGCTGCAACATAACAGGCAACAACGTAGGCTTAACTTTGCTACGCTCCACAAACAACACCATCAAAAACAACGACGTAGGCAAAAACATTTACGGCGTGACCTTCTACTCCTCAGGCAACACCCTCACTTACAATCGGTTTAAAGACAATGAACGGGAGCAAATCGACTTCCAAGAGGGCTACCTAAACAGCATAGATCTCTCCAATACTGTCAATAGCACACCGCTCTATTATGCACTCAATCAACAAGACAAAACCGTGCCAGCAGAAGCAGGTTATGTTTTCCTATTCAACTGTACACGTATGATAATACAAAATTTAACCATCAAAAACCAAACGCGGGGACTCCGCTTGGTTTCAACCTCAGACTCACTAGTCATCAACAACGAAGTCGTAGACAATGAGTACGGCATATACCTGCGTGACTGTGTCAACAACAAAATAGTTAAAAACTCCTTTACTGGCAACAGCCAGAGCAGCATCTACCTCAAGTTCTCAGACAACAACATAGTGTCTGAAAATCAAATAACCAACGGTTTTGTTGGCTTATGCGTCGAAAATTGTACTGGCAATAACTTTAGCCGAAACACTATAACATGTAACTACACAGGCGTAGAGTTCTCAGGTTCCTCAAACAACCAACTGCTAGAAAACCGCATCGAAGGCAACGGCAGGGCAGGCATCATATTAACTTACCTTTCCAACAACAACCTTATAGCAGGAAACAACGTGACGGACAACGGCTTTGTAACCGTGGATCTAAACAACGCACAAGGTAACACCTTCACCTGCAACAACTTTAAAATCACAATTGAAATACGCAACGGCTTTTACCTCGCACACCAAATTCTGGACATATACGCCAATGTACTAGTTACCTCACCATTCATGGTGCCTTCCCACAACATCTGGGACAAAGACAGACAAGGCAACTACTGGAGCGACTACAAAGGCATCGACGCAAACGGCGACGGCGTCGGAGACACAGCACACATGGTAGACACTTCGCCCCATGCAGAACCCATCGTGGTCAACGGCAAAAACTACACCGTGGAGGCTACTCCCGACATAGACAGGCACCCCTTGGCCGCACCATACAGTTTCCCGTCTGAGCCACAACTAAAAGTTTTGGAACCCTCAAACAACTGCTACAACGTAGACAATATACCCTTAACGTTCACCGTAGCGGACACAAATTTGAAGGCTAAATACAGTCTAGATCAACACGAAGAAATCGAAGCCAACGCAAACACTACACTAAACGATGTATCTGACGGCGCCCACTCTCTGCTTATGTGGACCATTGATCACAAGTGGGGAACCCCTGCTAATTTCCAAATTATCAACTTTAACATTAACAAAGAAAATGCGACTATGCCCACCCAAACAATAAAACCAATAGAGGAGGAAACAAAGCCTCAAACTCAAGGCGACGACCCTCAGTGGATGTTGGGCGTGGCATGTTTAACTGTAATAGTAGTAATTATTATGATTATACGATTCGCCAAGAGATAGGACCCAAAGGTACGTTTGGCTCTATTTTTTAACTTAAATTCGCTTTTTATTTGTCGAGACCGACAAGCAAGTCAATGGTTATGTAGTTAACCTTTTAAAGCATACGCTATTTCTTATATAACTCAGCCATGGTTGATGTTATCGCTACTGCTCTTATGATAAGTGCTGCTGTGATTATTGTTGGTTTCATAGCGGATGTTTTGTTTAAAAAGACAAGAGTACCAGATATGCTTCTGCTGATTGTTGTTGGAGCCCTTGCAGGTCCTATCTTTGGCGTGGTGGATCCAGCAGCAACACAGATTTTTGCACCTTATCTGGCTGCGTTAGCATTGGTTTATATTTTGTTTGATGGCGGTATGGGTTTACAGTTAAACAAAGTTGTTTCAAATAGTCCCCGTGCTGTAGCACTGGCAGTTTTAGGCTTTATTTTTAGCGTCCTAGCTGTTGCAGCTGTAGCCGTTACAGTTTTAGGTTTGCCACTACTTTATGGGGTGCTTTTAGGCAGCATCTGCGGGGGCAGCAGTAGCATAGTGGTCATATCACTAGCCAACAGAACAAGAATCAGTGAGAAAGCATCCACCACCCTCATTTTAGAGTCTGCTATCACAGACATACTAGGTATAGTTGTCAGCTTGGGCATTATAGGTATTATAGTAACTGGGCAGACAAACTACGGCTTAATGGCGGTTGAGATAGGCGGCAAATTTCTTGTAGGTGCAGGAATAGGCGTGTTTTTGGGGCTTATTTGGCTACTTATGATGCGCCGCGTTAACGTATTACCTTTTTCGTATATTCTGACGTTAGCAGTGGTTTTGTTTGCTTACGCTTTCAGTGAAAGCTTAGGGGGAAGCGGCGCTTTGTGCGCGTTGCTTTTTGGTTTAATGTTAGGCAACGAAGAGCAGATTCTACGCTTCTTTAAACTCTCTGCCATTGGAGAATTAGCTGTAACCGAGGGGTTAAGACGCTTTGAAGCTGAAATCGCATTTCTTGTACGCACATTCTTCTTTGTGTTTCTAGGTCTGATGGCCTCGTTTTCAGATGTGAACGTAGTTTGGGTTGGTGTAACTTTGTCGGTGTTGCTTTTTGTGGTTCGCTACGCCGCAGTTTGGCTTTCTACGCTGAAAAGCGAAATGACAGCGGAAAACAAGCTAATGACGGCTATTTTAACGCGGGGTTTAGCTACCGCAGTCTTGGCAACGTTACCAGCCCAGTATGGGCTACCCTACGCAGACTTATTTGTCAATCTAGCAGTTGTAATTATCGTGGCAACAACTGTTATTGCAGCGGTAGGGGCAGCGGTTTACGGAAAATAAGTTTTCAACCAAACAGTCGCAAAGGACGCTGAGAAACTTGAACAGGTTTTGATGCAGAAAAAGCCTCGCCGATTTTTGTCTTTTGTATTAAGAAGGTGGACGGAGAGCGAGCCTTAAATACATTATCGAACCATTGAAGTTTCAGAAACGAAGTGGAACCGCAATTTAAAAAATTTCACTTTCAAGAAATCGACCACATAGTTTACTTCCCTGTGGGAAACAACTCTGGCAAGTATATTAACTACAAGGTCATTGTAGTTGACAGAAAAACAGCAACACAACCAGACGAAAAATGGATTCGGCTAGGAGATTTTTTGGAAAGTCCTCTGGTGGAGCAACGTTATCCTCACACTATAGGATACTTCAAAGTTTCTTCTGGAGAAGGCATAAACTTTAAACCGGAGTATTTGGAGCTACGGGAAATCAGATCTATTGAAGAGTTTTGGCTTTTTCTCAACGCCGTAAACTTGTAGTGGAGGGCAATTGTGAGTGTCTTTGTAACGAAGGCAAATGGTTCTAAGCAGCCATTTGACAAAAACAAAGTAGTCCAAACTTGCTTACGACTAGGCGCTTCACAGCAGATTGCCTTTGAAGTGGCTTCAAAAGTGGAAAAACGGCTTTACAACGGCATTTCCACTGCGAAAATTCTGCAGATGATTTTTAGGTTTTTGGCGAAATATCGCCCTTCAACGAGGAATTTTATTGATTTACGGCGCGGATTAAGTTTAATGCGGTCAAAGCCTGACTTTGAGGTTTTTGTGCAGCTTCTTTTAGCACACAACGGCTTTGAAGTTACACCCAACAGGTTAATCAAAGGAAAGTGTGTAGAGCATGAAGTTGATGCAGTCGCAAAAAAAGACGGCATAACTTATTTTGTGGAGGCAAAACACCACGTAAACTATCACGCTCCAACAGGATTGGATGAAAGCCGCATTGCCCGCGCTGTGCTGGAAGATATTTCTGAAGGCTACAGCTTGGGAGTAAACGAGTTAAAAGTGGATTGCGCCATGATTGTCACAAACACACGCTTTTCAGAGCAAGCAACACGTTATGGTGCTTGCAGAGGGATTTTACAGATAGGTTGGAGTTTACCGGAGCACCTTGATTTACGTTCTATGATTGAGGCGAAACAGTTGTATCCACTGACTTGCATTAAGGGTTTACCACGACCCGTGCAAGAAAGGCTAAGCGACGCAGGTATTGTTCTTATAAAACAGTTAGCTGAAGAGAATCCAAGAAGACTAGCGAGGCAAATTGGACTTTCACAAGTCATGCTGGATGATGTCGTAGAGAAAGCACGAACTATAATACAATCCTTTTAAATCGCATACAGTTAGAGTTTTGGAGTTAGCGTTACAATAGAATAGTTGTCTTCTTTGAAGTATTTACTTGCTGTTTCAGCTATCTCCTGTGCAGTTATGCGTTTCAATTTATTGATGTAGTCGGCTAGGGCATTTTCGCTGCCAAAAAGCATCTCCATGCTGGTGAGGGTTTCAGGCAGGTTTGTGGGGCTGTCAACTTCGCGGTAGATTGCACCCAAAATCATGTCTTTGGCTTTATTGAGTTCCGCATCAGAAACTTGTTCTGCGCATATTTTCTGCAGCTCTTTGATGAGAAGATTTGTTGCTTTTGTTAAGTTTTTTGGATTTACTGCACAGTCCACATGGAAGTAGCCGTAGTCGATGCCGCACTCTTGACTTGAGAGGATATTGTAGGCAAGCGCACTTTTTTCTCGCATTTCGATGAAAAGACGAGAACTCGCGCCTCCGCCCAACATGATGTTGATTAGTTCAAGCGCAGGAATATCGGAGTGTTTTCCTGAAACAGTTCTTGCACCTATACTGAGATAGGCTTGAGAAAGCCCAGCTCTCTTCTGTGTCACTCCACTTTTTGGGGGTTTACTTTCTGTGATACCTCCGTTGCTGGGAACGAGTGCACAGTTTTGTTTGGTTGCCGCAAAAGTTTGAAGTATAGCTTCTTTGAGATTACTATTGAATTGTCCTGACAGCGCTAAAATTATGTTGTTTGGGACGTATTGGGCGCTGTGAATTTGTTCTATGTCATTTAGAGTTAGACCACGTACGGTTTTTGCATAGCCTGACACAGGATTTTTAACAGGATGATTATGGTAGAGACATCTAGTGAGCATTTCGTCGATTTGTATCCACGGGTTATCCTTTGCTTCAGCAATTTCATGAAGGATTATTTTTTGTTCTTTCTCAAAGTTTTCTTTTTCAAACTGTGAATCAAAAATCAACTTACAGAGGATATCTGCAGTTTCACAGCCCTTATCAGGCAAAACATCAGCTACTATCATGGTGTAGTCATGTGTTGTGAAAAAATCAACGCTTCCACCTAACCGTTCTATATCCCGTGAGAGACGAATTCTCTCAGCTGAACCACCGGCTATCATGTGTTCAAGGAAGTGAGCGGTACCTGATTTTTCTTCAGGATCAGAGTTAGAGCCATATCTTAAGGCAATAGCCATTTGGGTGGTCATCGCCGACGTACGGGGAAAGAATAAGGCAACCAAGCCGTTTGACAAGAATTGCCGTTGCCAACATAAAGCGCCCTGCATAATGCAAGGATTGAGAAATTCCTTCTAAAATAGGTTAACGCTTGCTTTTTACAACAAGAACATTGCAGTAGGCACTGCCCACTATTTTTTTAGAGACACTACCCAAAAGCATAGAAACCCCACCGCCTAAGCCACGGCTACCCACAACGATAAGGTCAAAGTTTTCCTGTTTAGCAACGTTTTCTAGAACTTTAGCTGCATCTGAGCCAACCATCAAAGCCACCTCGTGTGTTACACATGCCGCTTCTAGTTCTCGGCTGACTTCACTTAAGATCACCTGTGCTTTTTCTTCAGAACCCTTATCCACTACGGTAACCACTTTGACGAAGCCTGAAAAATGCTTTGCAATAGTTACGGCTTCATCCAGCGCACGCTTTGACTGAAGAGAACCATCCACCCCGACGAGAACACGAATTTTTTCAAACATAATAATAGCCAGTTCTTATGTTAGGGGTGCAAGAAGATAATATTTTCGCCTTTGACCTTGAAGTGGTCACAACTCCAAACATAAAAAAGATACAGAAAGCACAAAAATGAAAGTTCGTTCTGATTCTCCGTAAGGCTACAAAAGTCACATTTTCTTTAGCCATGTCAAAATTGTTTCAAAAAATACATAAATAGTAAATTTTGTAACATAAATGTCGCAATATTTAAAAGAATTAACAGACCATGAATAACATCAAGGTAAAAAACCAACCAACAAAAAAATCAAACCTAATAAAACAACCAAAAATTTCCACGTAAAAGGAGGAAAAATCACTCAAAAGTGCGGTAAAATCCTGAAAATGGAGGCGATGTATAAAAACAACAAACAAAAACTAAAGCGTAAAACAACTTTTTCAAAAACCCTTTTTTTATTAATCTATAACTGAACTAGCAACCTTTATATAAGCACAATTTTAGTGGGCCGGACCGGATTCGGACCGGCGACCTTCTGCACGTCAAGCAGATGTCCTAACCAGGCTAGACGACCGGCCCACACTTATTTTTGTTCTTACAAGTTTCGGTGCTCGGAATATTTATGGGTTTTGCGCCACACTAACAAGAAAGCAAACTCCTACAAAGAGTATGAAGAACTAAACTTAGAGAGGTTGGTTCACAAGTAGACGGCGATTGTTGTGTCGTTAGAGCAAACAGAATAGGGGTGAACATTGTTACGGTGGAAGCTTAGATGCCTGGACACCTTTCATTCCCCAGTTTGTTTTTGGTACCTCATGGATAATCACGTGCACTTGGTCGGAGGTTACGCCGATGTCTTCAAAAGCTTTTGTTATGCCTTTTATGAGCGTCGCTTTCTGCTCCTCGCTTTTTCCCGCCCAAGTCTCAACAATAACAACTGGCATCACAGATTCACCTCCACTATAGCATACAGAGTTATACGGATACAATCACACTCGACTTTTGGCTCTGCTTTTAACTTTTTCTATTAGCTAATTTGGAATATGTCAAGACTGGAAAGTTGATTCTTAAAGCCTAAACGACAAGTAACGATCAATTCCACGCAAAGAGAAAGGAGAAGGCTAAAATGCCACAAGGGAAAGCCTACGCCGGCATAGTTCTTGTGTTGATGGGCAGCGTGGACTTGCTTACAACAGTTGTTGGCGTTGTTTACTTTAGAGCAGTAGAATGCAATCCGCTTTTAGCAGGAATTTTAAACGCCAATTTTGTTGGTTTCGTAGTTTTTAAGGCGACAGCAACTATTTTTGCAGGGTTATTTTTTTACTATGCAGGAAAACTGTTAGCCAAAGTTCAAGACAAAACCGCTAAAGCATACATACTAACGCGGCATTTGTTGCGTGTAGCTTACTTGGGTATTAGTGGGTTTATGATAACGGTTTTAGTCAACAACTTCCTTGTTCTCATAGGTATATGAAAAACAAACGCAACAAGCTAAACAGTTTTTAACACCACTACTCATTTCACATAGCATATGCAGGCCAGCTTTAAAACTCACATCGTCTGCCTAATCCTCAATAGGCAAACTGAAGAAGCACTGGAGCTTTTAGCTAAACACTACAATGTGGAGGTGCCAAAGTTGGCAATTGGTTTGCCTAAAGGACACAAAAACAACATCTACGGCACATATTCACCTAAAACTCAAACCATAAGTCTCCTCAACAGTGAGGTTCTGGGAAACCCGTTTGTGATCCTACACGAGTTTTACCATCATTTACGGACTAAAAATGTAGACAGACAACATAGAGGAACAGAGAAAAACGCCAACAAATTCGCCGCTGAATTCATCAAAGAATATCAAGCAACCGCAAAAAACTGCGATGCAGCATAGCACAAACTGTTCTCATGGTGTTACCTGCAAGTGTAAAGGGGCACCGTTTGAATCGTAAACCGCCACACATTCTTCTCCTTCAAACGGCGGAACCACAATCATCAAAACTCTGCCAAAAAAATAGTTTAAATCCACATAAGAAGGCAAAAGGTCTCCTGAAGGATGAGAATGTACAGTGCCGACCAAAGAAAAATCTGAAGGCAACACATACGGATTAAACTGCGCAAAATTCAAGCCGTGAACCGCAAACGGGGCCACAACCAAATCTGACACGCAGATGACACCTCTTCGTTTTTTACCTCTAAGCAACAAAAAACTTTCACGGGGATACAATTGCTTGGCACCCGCATAAATGGCACCTAACAGCGTCTTGGGAAGCTGCACCACAACAGATTCAACCATAAACAGGCAAAACAACCCTCAACACTAATTAGCTTTATTACAAACTCAAAATCAAACAATCAAGCCGCGGTAAACATTTAAGATAGAACAAACAAGGAGGTAAATCAACAAGCCGGGATGGCAGAGTGGTTAACGCGCGGGCCTTGAGAGCCCGTGGACCTCACGGTCCGCAGGGGTTCGAATCCCTTTCCCGGCGCCTTTCACTCTGAAAGGCAGAACATACTTTTAGCAGAAACTTTGAACGTAATTCACAATTTTTATATCACAGTATCCAACGATGGAAGAAATTAGGTTGACTGCAAACTTGTCAAGAGAAACAGAAGAGGACAAAGGGAAAAAGCTGAAAGAGGAGTCGGGGGAAGTAGGAACTAACTTTGAACAGGTAAACCAGATCCTTTTGGAAGTAGTGCCTGACCCAGCAGTCATAGTCAACCAGCAAGGCATTTTTGTTAATGCTAACGAAGAGTTCTATAAAATTACTCATTTAAACCCGAAAAATATCATCGGAAAATCATTTTTAGACTTAAACATCTTAAGCAGCGAAGCAAAAAGGGTATTAGCAGAAAACTTTGTTAGAAGACTAAGGGACGAAGTAATTGCGCCATACGAAATCAGCTTAAAAGTTGAATCAGGCGAAGAAAGAATTGTGGAAATAAAAGGTAAAAAAATTACTCACAACAACAAACCTGCTGATCTTGTGATTTTACATGACGTCACCGACAGAAAAAAAGCTGCAAAACAACTGGAACAATATTCTAAACAACTAAATGCGATGGTAGAAGAGAAAATTCAAGAGATAAAAGAAAACGAGTTGCGTTACCAAATATTATTTAATCAAGCGCCTGTAGGAATTTTGATTATTGATCCAGAAACCACACAGGCAGTGGAGTTTAACGAGGAAGCACACAAACAACTGGGCTACTCACGTGAAGAATTTTCAGAACTTAAAATATCTGATTACGAAGTAAACGAAACACCAAAAGAAACACAGCTAAGAATCAAGAGTATCTTGCAGGAGGGGAGAGCTCAGTTTGAAACAAAACATCGCACCAAAAACGGCGAAATCCGCCAAGTAATGAACACAATGCAGATTGTTGAATTGAAAGGAAGAAAACTGCTTCACGTTGTAACTAAAGACGTAACTGAGCAGAAAAAAATGGAAGAAGCACTTCAACTGGAACGCGACAAACTGGAAACCGTCACCGACAATATAGGCGTCGGTTTAGGCATAATTAGCAAAGACTACCGCATTATCTGGGTTAACAGCTTCCTTCGACGGTTTAATCCAGGCTGCGAAGGCAAAATATGCTACTCAACTTTTAACAATTTAGACACGGTTTGTCCTGATTGTAGCGTCAAAAAAATCTTTGATAACAACACAGAATTTGACAGCCACGATTACGCTTTCACAGATAGAGACGGAAATCCACGTTGGGTGCAACTTATAGCAACACCCATTAAAGATAAAGACGGAAATGTAATAGCAGCGTTAGAGGCGTCAGTGGATGTCACAGAAAAAAAGCTTTTGGAAAAAAAGCTGAGAGAGTACTCTGAAAATCTGGAGCAACTGGTAGAAAAAAGGACAGAGCAACTAAAGCAAGCAGAAAAAGCTCTACTTAAAGCAGAGAGATTTGCTGCCATAGGCGAAACTGCAGCTATGGTAGGACATGATTTGCGTAACCCGTTAACCGCCATCAAAAACGCGGTCTATTACTTACGAGCAAAACAGCAATCAATCTCGGCAGAGCAATTTCAGCAAATGCTGAGTCTTATCGATAAATCAATTGAACGAGCAGACAAAATAATAAGCGATCTTCTGGAATATTCACGTGAACCAAAGCTACAACTCTCCAAATATTCAGTAAGCGCCATACTAAAAGAGGCACTGCAACAAATACAAATTCCACCCAACATAACTCTTCAAGATCTAACGTCAAACGACCACGTATTTACAGTCGACAAAGAAAAGCTGTCAAGAGTTTTCATTAACATAATAAAAAACGCAGTAGAAGCCATGCCTAACGGTGGAACACTGCAAATAAAAAGCACTCAAAACAGACAGTACATAGAGGTAATCTTTGCTGACACAGGCATAGGCATACCAGAAGAGAGGCTGAACAACCTTTTCGCACCATTGGTTACCTCTAAAGCTCAAGGCATGGGATTTGGTTTGGCCATCTGTAAACGTTTCGTAGAAGCACACGGCGGCACAATTACAGTTAAAAGCAAAGAGAATGAAGGCGCAACCTTCACCATTACCGTACCCAAAAATTCAGAGTCATAAAAGACTGAAAAGATTTTGGTCAGATTTTGTATTAGTTCTTTTTCTTTTTTACCCTCTCTAGTCTAACAAGAGTGCCAAAAGTTAACTAATAAAAAAAGAAAATTATGGAATAAACGGCAACTGCCTTATCACAGGTTCAATTAAGTTGAGTACTATTTGTGGAAACAGCCCAAAGATGATGATTGCACCTGCAAGTATGAAGACAGGAATCAGTAGTTTTACGGGTTCTTTGATTCGTGTTTCATCTGCGGGTTTCTTGCCGTACATATAGTTCACCAAACGGAACAGATACGCCACTTGAATGACGCTCATAACTACACCTATGACGGCAAGCCACGCCAACTTTGCTTCGATAGCAGAGGTGAAAACCATGTATTTTGCTATGAACCCGCCAAATGGCGGCATACCTGCAAAGGAAAGGGCAGCCATAAGTAAAGCCAAGCTTGACAGAGGCATTTTTCTGCCGATGCCTGAAAAGTCTTGGAGCGATTTGAAGCCGTAGTGGTTAATTATGCCGACCGCCATGAAAGCAAGCGCTGTAGTTACGCCGCCGATGAGGAAAAAGTACAAGTTGCCTCTGAGCCCGTCTGATGTCAAACTGGTTATAGCGACAAGGTTGTAGCCTACGTCTGCTACGCAGATGTTTCCAATTAACATTTTGACGTTATTTTGGATGAGCGCAAACAGGTTTCCCACAATCATAGTGAAAGCAGCCATAACGGCGAGCATCAAGGTCCAATCTAAAACAGCGGTTGGCGCTAAAATGTATACTAGGACGCGTATGAGAACATAGTAGCTGCCCTGATCAATTACTGCTGATAAAAACGCTGATGTAGAAGAAGGCGCAGCGGCATATGCGTCAGGCAACCAGAAGTGGAAAGGTACAATGGCAGATTCAATGGCATACCCTGCAGCTATAAAGATGAACGCTAAAATCAGCAGACTCTTGTCTGAAAGAGCAATCAAAGCTTCTTTCACCGCCCAGAAATTTAAGGTTCCCGTAATACCGAAGACCAACGATAAACCAAACACTATAAACGCGGAGGCGATAACAATCATGACAATGTACTTCAAAGTGGAGTTCAGAGAGGTACGGTTTTTACGGTAAAGCATCAGAAAACTGGAACCTGCGGCGGCCGCCTCCCAAAATATGAACATGGTTAATAGATCGCCAGAGAATACTGCGCCCACTACTGCCGCTGTAAGCAGGAGCATAACAGCGTAGTAGCGCTCCGACGGCCTTTCCTTGGGGTTAATATAAAACACACTGTAGAGTAACGTGACCGCGCAAACTGCGGTGAACATAAGGGCCATGTAAACGGATATACCGTCAATCATGAAAACACTTGACAACCAAGACAACGCGGTATCAGAGAGGCTTAGACTAATGAAGGGTTGAGGAGAAGGTAGGGCGTAGTACCTTAAAGCTAAATTTGCAACAGCAAAAAACACCACCGCAAATACTATGGCAAACCAAACCAGTGCAGCAGCAGTTTTATGGGTTGTTTTTCTGATGAGTCGAAAAACAGGGATTGTTAAAAGTGAAAAAGTAACAAGACTAACTAAAGGGAAGGCTACGTCAAAGATGCCAACCATCATTTTTCACTTCTTAAATAAAGCCTACCGTGTTAATCAAGTTTATAAAGAATGTGGGGTAAACTCCGAGAAGCACAACGAAGATCACCAAGATCAGCAACGCAAGTTTCATTGAGTTCGGTACATCAACTATTTTGTGTTTTTCATCAACTGAAGGAGCGGGTTCGGTTTTGGCTGCACTTATAAAGATACGGTAGACAAAACGAAGTGAGTACGCTAAAGAGAAAACGGTTGCTATGAGCATGAATACTGTTGGTATGAGGTAAAAGGCGTTGGTACGTATGATGTCGAAGGCGCCTACAAAAATAAGAAATTCACTGATGAAGCATGCAAAAGGCGGAGAACCAGCGATGCTCAACCCCGAGATTACAGCCGAAGCAGTGGTGAAAGGCATTTTTCCTGAAAGACCGCCCATTTCCCGAATGTCACGTTGTTCTGTTTGATGCATAACTGCACCTGCAGAAAGGAAGAGCAAACCCTTGCTGACGGCGTGGGTTAAAATGTGAAATACGGTTCCTGTTATTGCAGTTGTCAAAGCCAAGGCGCCACCCACAAGAGGTTCTGACGGGTACAAGGATAGCCCAAAGAGTATGTAACCCATGTGGGCGATGCTGGAATAAGCAATTATACGTTTGATGTCCGTTTCAACCAGAGCGATAAAAGCACCGAAAAACGCGGAGATGACACCAAATACAGCTAAACCATGCAAAAAGGTTACACCAAAATCTGTACCTGCTACTGCGGGGAAAACTGCACCTAAAGATAAACGCAGTATGGCGTAGGCGCCTGCGCTGATAATCACACCGCTTAAAAGTGCAGACATGGTAGCTGGAGCTTCTGAGTGCGCGTCTGGCAGCCACATGTGAAGGGGAACAATAGCCATTTTCACTGCAAAGCCAGCAGTTAAAGCTATTATGATCCATTTCGCAAGGTCAGGAACACTCAGCAGAGCTGTTTGCGCAGCAAACATGTCCGTTGCGCCGGTGACCATGTAAATTGCGCCTATACCCAGCAAAACAAAAACTGCGCCTGCATGAGTGAATATAAAGAACTTAAATGCCGCTCGGTAGGCTTCTCGGTAGCCCCAACTGCCAATTATAAAGTAGGCAGGCAAGAGCATAAGTTCCCAGCAGAAATAAAACAGCAAAAGGTTAGATGTAATAAAAACGCCCACTAATCCAATAGATAACAAAGATAAAAGAACATAGTACACAGGGAGATTTTTTTTGCCTTCCATGTATTTAACGCTGAAACATGCCGCAGCTACAATTAAAACTAAAGTTATTATCGCAATGGACGCACTGATACCATCCACAAAGAGTGTAAAGTGTGAGTTCAAAACTGGAATCCAAGCATACTCTTCCATGTATCTGCGTTCAGGGCTTGTGAGTATAGTGGGTACAGTTGTTAGTACTAAGGCGATGTTGATTAAGGCGATTAACGCAACAATTGCTGCAGCAAGTTTGGAAGATTTTTTTCCGCCAAAATAGACAAATGGAACACCTAACGCGGGCAAGAGGAACACTAAGAGTAAGCTATACAACACAGTCTTTGCACACCTGTATAGCCTGTAATATCAGCAACGAACTAAATATAAATCTATCACAAAAAACACACCAAAGAGGGAAAATCACACTCACCACACATCACATTGTTATACCTTAACTGGTCATCCCACAACACACAGCAACACCTGCAAAACTAAATCGATGACGCGGGGTGTGGGGTTTGAACCCACGCGGCCTTTCGACCACAGACTTAGCAGGCCTGCCCCATACCAGGCTTGGGGAACCCCGCAACAACACGACCTAAAGTAGTGCGGTTAGTACATTTTGTGAACTGACTTATTTTTGTCTTTTGTGTCGCCAAAAACTATTAGTTGACTTACAAGTAACAATAACAGCTTAGTGTAGAAATTTGAGTTTTGGAAAACTCTAAAATTCATCGTTGATAATAACCACCTATAGAGGAGCCAACTCTTAATGATCTACAATGAACTCAGAAGAGACTATCTTTTAGAACGCTGGGTCGTAATAGCCACTGAACGGGCCAGAAGACCAACAGATTTGTCAAAACAAAGAGTTGAACAGGGAAAATTTGCCAGTTGTCCACTGTGTCCTGGCAACGAAAACATGACGCCGCCTGCCGTTCTAGTTTACTTGCCAAATTCAGGAGAAGGCAACGTAAAAAAAGATTCAGAGCAGAATGATTTCCGCCATAAAAATTGGGTTCTTCGCTGTATTCCAAACTTGTTTCCAGCCTTCTCACCTCCAAGACAGGAGGCAGACGCCGACCACATTATGAAGGACAACACCTATGGCTATGCCGTTGGCCACCACGAAGTCATCATTGAGTCGCCAAACCACGCAGATCACCCTGCAAACGCGAAAACTCAGCAGCTAATTCAGCTAATTAACGCTTATAAAGATCGACTTGCCGAATTATCCACAAAACCCTACGTGAAATACGTGCAGATTTTCCGCAACCATGGTTCAGACGCGGGCGCCTCGCTTTCACATGCTCACAGCCAAATAATTGCAATGCCATTCACTCCAAAAATTTTAAGCGATGAGATGACCGCAAGTAAGACTTACTATGAGCGCCACAAGCGCTGCGTGTTTTGTGACCTCGTAGACCAAGAAACTCGAACTTTACGTCACATAATGGACAATGAACATTTTACAGTGTTTTCTCCTTACGCTAGTATTCACCCTATGGAGTTTTGGGTGCTTCCTAAACGGCACAGCCCAAACTTCCTAGATCTCACAGAGGGAGAGATCAGAGTATTCGCAGAGACGCTCAAAATCACTATGAGAGCTCTCAAGGACGCCGTGAACGATCCCCCTTACAACTATGGTTTCCATTTAGCACTAAATCGAGAGACACAAGAATATTATCATTGGCACTTGGAAGTTTACCCTAAACTTACCATGTGGGCAGGATTCGAAAAAAGCACAGGCGTTTACATAAACACAGTGCCACCTGAGGTAGCATCAGCTGAGCTCAAAAAGACCATGCATAATTAGAAGCCTAAAACTTCCTTTTCATATTTTGGTCTTATTTGCAAAGCGTCCTCCACGTAGCCGCGTAAAGGTTCAGCCACACTCCACGCTTGGGCAATACAACCTCTTGGAGTGTGCGGTGGATCACCATCAAAAATTTCACTTAAATTGCCCAACCCTGCATACGTAGTTTGCCTTGTAAAGAGGGGCCAAGCAAAACTGCTGATGGCGAACCTTGAATCAGGACTTGCGTAACCTTTAGTTTTGCGGAACGCGGTCATAAATGGACCAACAAGCCAAGGCCAAACTGTGCCATTGTGGTATGCACGATCTCGACTTTGCCGGTTACCATTGTAGACTCCTTGATAGTTGGGGTGGCTACGCTCAAGAGTACGCAAGCCATAGGGCGTGACGAGTTCCCGCTGAACCACATTGACTATCTGATTGCGTTTTTCTAAGTCAAGCATAGTGAAGTCTAAAGAAACTGCAAAGATTTGGTTAGGTCGCAGAGAGTCATCAGCGCCGGCGTCAGTTATACAATCAAAGAGGCAATGTTTTTTGTTATTCCAAAACTTTTCATTGAAGCTAGTTTTGCATCTCTCCGCTAGTGCATTGTAGTTTTCAGACAGTTGGTTTTCACCAAATCTTTGAGCAAGCAACTGGACGGTTTTCAGTGTGTTGTACCATAGTGCTTGGATCTCAACGGCTTTTCCCATTCTAGGTGTAACTGCTTTGCCGTCTACTTCAGCATCCATCCATGTAAGGCGTTCGCCATGTGTAAGCAAACCGTCGTTGTCAACATGGATACCGAAATGAGTACCTTGTACGTGTTTAGCCACAATTTCTTTAAGATTTGCCCATAGCTGCGCGCGGACAAATTCAAAGTCACCTGTATGTTTGAGGTACTGCAAGACAGCGTTAACATACCACAATGAAGCGTCAACGGTGTTGTATACAGCTTGACCTGACCTGTCATCTATGAAATTTGGAATTAAGCCGTTTTGGCAATATTCGTTGAATTCTGTGAACACATTTTTTGCGTCTTCAAATCGACCAGTAATCAACATTAATCCTGGCAAAGCAACGAAGGTGTCTCTACCCCATACTTCAAACCAATGGTATCCTGCAATTATACTGTACTGATTAGTCAAGTTTTGAACGACAAAGGAGTCAGTAGCTAAAATTATCCAGTTCAACCAGTCATTTGTTGCTAAATGAGGGTGGAGGTGATAAAAATTTACTAAAAATTTGTTTCGGCGGTTGATTTCAAGTTCTCGCACTGAACTAATTTCAGCCATATTTTGACCTACATAATTTAAGGTCTGCACGGTTTGCTGTTCATCTCTGCTGGCACTTGCTATAACAGCGAACTCAGTTTCACTTCTGGGAGACACATCGAGTTGAAAGTAGCCTGGTTGATAATAGTCATCTAAACTGGTTTCTCCACGTTTTTCTTCTTCGCGATAACGTATTCTTTCTATCCAGACAGGGCACTCATAGAACACACCATCAGTCATGCGTACAGCTATCGAAGCTTGAGGTTGCCTAAAGTTCACTTGGATTACACTAGAAGCAACTTGCTTCTGGTTGAAATGTAACGTGTGTACGGCTTTGTTAATAACATGGTGAAAATGCCTACAAGTTATCATTGGAAAAATTCTAATTTTTACACTGCCGCTGTTCATGTTTTTAACTTTGTAAGTTGCAACTAGGACATTTTTTCCGTAAGGCATAAATAAGGTTTTTTCCAGGTGCACATTTTCTGTGTGATAGGTATATTTTGGAAAAGGAGATAGAGAAAACTCTGTTAAGTGCAGAAAGCCTTTTGGGTAAACTGCGCCGTGAAATTCATTTGCCCCTAATAGATAAATTTTGTTTAACTGTAATTCTTCATCGATTTTTGCAAGACAAACTGTTCGGTCTCCTGGTGGATGTAAAGCTGCAACAAGCAAGCCGTGATATTTACGTGTGTTCACGCCTAAAACAGTGGTGGATGCGTAACCGCCAAGTCCATTTGTTATAAGCCACTCTTTTGTTAAAGTTTCGTCAAAATTTGAAAAATCACTGAACTTCAATGTGGGCAGGTACATGTTAGGGCATCAGCTTGGCGATGTTCTTGCCACGTGGAACAGAAAAATAGTTTGCGACGGGCTGACACTTGGTGCGGAACATTAAGAAGTGGGGTTTTGTTAGCGTATACTCAGTTAAGGTCTCAGCGTAGCCCATCCCTTTTGCGAAGACTAACGGCGCTGCCTCGTAAACTTTGAGGAATTCTTGTGAAACCAAGTTTAACTGCAATCCAACAGCGTCAGCACCTGTAGTTAAAATTTTATCAGCAAGCTTGTCCATACCGCAGAACACGACGTCAGCCATAGTGGCGTCGTTGATAACGGGGGCACTTTTGACCACAAATGTAACTTGCACACCCATGTTTTTGAGTTGTTCTACCAGCAAAGTGTCAAAAACTATTTCGCCTGCGTTGTCTGCCAAGTACAGAACTTTGCCTGTTTTGTTTGCTAACTCGTATGCCTTGTCCACGTCATCTACAATAAGGTCTTTTGCAGCGCTTTTGAGGGTTTTTCTTAGGTCTTTTAAAGTGAATGTGTGCCCCGGAATGTCAAATTCCATTATGTTTCCCACTATGGCACACAGGCAAGCTTTTTTGAATCTGTCTTGTTGATTGTAGCCTTCTTCCACCAGTTTTTGGGCAAAGGGAAGTAGCTCTAGGGCTTTTTGGTTGCTTAATTTTTTTGTTCGTTGGTAGGGGTCAGGGTTGTCTGTGAGTTGACGTATGAGACGATCGCGTTTAGTGCCCAAATCTGCTGCAACAGCAGTTGGTTTGAACTCGCGATTTAACAATTTGATTAGTTCCGACGCCACCCTAAAACGTAAAGCTGGATTTGTGGTTGCCATATAGGTTTCAGCCATACCCCTTGAAAGAAGGCAACTGGCACACTCTGCTTCAACTTTCAAATGAGTTACCTCGTTTAGTGTGTTTTTGTGGCGTAAGCGAACTCGCGAATTATCGTGTAGGAATCGTTTGATTTTACAATGGCACTTGCCACCAGTACACCTTGGGCGCCTAATTTCAAGGATACTTTGACGTCTTCGCCGTGACTTATGCCTGCGCCGCAGAGAATTACGGCTTCGTTATTGACTTTGCGGACAAGTTTCAGCGTGTTGGTGACTGCCTCAGGTTGCTCCATAGACACGGCAACCCCGGTACCTATAAGTTCTGGGGGTTCAATGCTTATGATGTCAGGATTGAGGTAAGCCACAGCTGCACTAATTGATGGCTTACTTGTGCACACACAACTAATCAAGTCATGCTCCTTTGCAATCTTTATGATGGCGTCAATATCAGTCAGTTTCAATTGTCTCTCAGAGTGATTTATGAGGGTACCAACTGCGCCTGCCTGTTTGATTGAGTCAACAAGAACGTGACCGGTGTAACTTCCAGGCTTGATTGGATCCAAGTGCTGGGCAAAAACAGGGATTTCTACGGCTTCGGCTACTGCTTTGATGTCAACAAATTGTGGAGCTACAACGATAGAGGTACTGGTTTCCTTGCTGATTTTTTCAGCTTGCTTAGCAAGTTCTACTGCTCTTTTTCCTGTGGCTTCTAGATAAGTTTTAAAATTAATAATTATAAGGGGCGGTTGAAGCTGAGGCTTCACTCATGTTTCACCGCCATAGGGTTTAATTTTGATTATTAATAACAGTTTGCCTTATAAAAAATAAAAGGAAGCATGCACAACTTAAAGGCGCTTGTCTTTGAAGCGTTGACGGTAAGTATCATAGTCAGGAATTATGCGGGGGTAGGTTTGATTCATCAAGGGAGAGCTTATTATGAAGTCTGCAGAGGAGCGGTTACATGCCACGGGAATGTTCCACACAACAGCAAGACGAAGCAGAGCTTTGATGTCTGGATCGTGAGGTAAAGGCTCCAGTGGATCCCAAAAGAATATGAGAAAATCTATGGCACCTTCGGCTATACGAGCACCTATCTGTTGATCACCACCTAAAGGTCCACTTTGGAGTTTGGTTATGTTTGAGCAGAGTTCTTTTTCTAGTATGTCACCTGTGGTTCCTGTGGCAAACAATTCATGTTTAAGCAGAGTACCTTTGTTGAATTTGACCCACTCCAGCAAATCTGCTTTTTTGTTGTCGTGTGCAATCAACGCAATTTTCTTCTTTTCACCTATAGGGGCGACTTTGCCGTTCATTTTTGATTCACCATTATTTGATTTTAGGCATGTGTGGCAACATGCCTATAACCGTTTGCACCGTGAACAACGGACAGGAGGATTTCAAAAGCAGCAGCAAATCTTAAATGTTACGATACCCACAATTTGGTGGGGATAAGGGGCACGAGTACACTGAAAAGGTTAGCACAAGGCTTTTTAATTATGTGGGCGTTCATCTGGATCTTCAACGTTGTAGCCTTGACTAGGTCAGGTGATGCTTGGCTTGGGTTGTTCTACTTCCTGATTTTCCTCATTCCTGCCTCAACAGTGGCAGTTTTGATGTTAAAACGAAAAAAGGTCACTTCAGGGCTGAGTCTAGATGAAAGACTACGTCACTTCATGTTTGCTCTTCAGGGTGTGGTGCTAGCCTGCTGGAGCTATGATCTTGCTACAACACATTACGCCATAGACGTCGCCCGTTTAGCAACGGAGATTAATCCTCTAGGGTGGCCTTTGGGAATTTTAGGCGCTTTAGCATATTATGGCCCCACATTAGTTATGATGTATGTTTTGCTGTTTAGAATCAAGCAAAAGTTGTCTCTTTACGCGGGTGTAGTGTTATCAGCAGTTGCTTTGTTTATGGGATCAATGAATTTTAATGCTGGCGCATCAAATTTTCAGGTTTTCTTGGCTACAGCATACATCATGCCTGAAATACGCCTTAACCTGCTTGTCCTCTTAGTAATTGTCGATATTATTTCCATCTTAGCAGTTGGCAGGTTTTACGGTAAACATATGTTACCTGTACATAAAAAACTGAACTTCTGGAAGTCGTTTTCAAACAGATAAAACCGTGATCTGTGGAAAAGTCAGATTTTTAGGCAACCAATTTAAAGAAAGCGGGGTAGTAAACCACAGGATTCTGCAAGGAGTAAAATTGGAGATTACTATCTGGAACCAAAAAAAGAGAGTTTTAGCCGACGGCACATTCTAAAGGCAATTTTTAGATGATAGCAGATGCAAAAAGATGCACCTACAGTAGAAATTTAAATCGAAAAGAATTATTTACAACCGTTTTGTCATCACATAGGCGTCTTCGCCATCACTGTAGTAACCGCTGATTGTTCTTGAAACCTCTAAACCAAGTTTCTTGTATAATTCAATGCCTGCGTGATTGGTAACACGTACCTCAAGAAAAATCTGCTTAGCTTTATAGCGAGTCATACCCTCCATGGCTGCTTTAAGCAGAGCGGTTGCTACCCCTTTGCGTCTGCCTTTAGGCATAACTGCTATGGAAACTACATGTCCCTTCCGCACTAAACCGCCTAAACCTATGTTTGACAAGCCCACTTCAATCCTGCACATTATGTAACCGATTATTTCTCCGTCTTCCTCTGCTACTATAAAGGTTTCAGGAAAACGTTGATGAAGATCCATAAAAAACATGTCTGTGTAATTTTCAGGTAAACAAACACGATTAATTCTCATTACGGCTTGCAGATCATCAGGGGTAAACTTTCTGAGCGTGAAGGTTTGTTGCATGTATTCGCCTTCTTAACCTTGAACTTCTGGAAGGAACTTAAAGTTTACGTTTTATATTGGTTCAACTGCTTGAGAAGAATCTTCAGCTACGGCTTTAACTTGGGGCAGCGTGAAATTGCCATAAGGAATTACCCAGACCCGTGCCGCTTTTCCTGCAATCGCAAATGCTTCGTCCAAGGCGTCATTCACAGCTCTTGCAGTTTTCAATTTAAAGATGTTAGCTGCATAATAATCAGGCAGGGCAGAAACGAGAATTATCTGGTGATTACTCAAAGCTTTAAGTAGATAATACGCTTTATGTCCACCGAGAACAAAGTTTTTCTTGATTTCACGCTCCACTGTTTTCAAGTCACCAAAACGCGTCATCCAGTCATAAAAAACTTGGTTCCCATGTCCTTCGGGGCATTCTGCAACCAACACAATAACACCTCCACGTTTCACCGCTTCTAAGGCGGAGTCTATTGCCTTGTATGCTTGATATAGATTGATATCTGCAGGCGAACCACCACAGCTAACAACAACTATTTCAGCTCGGCGGTCAATCACCACCCGGTACATATCATCAACAAGTTTAACTGCTTCATTGAATGCTTGCTCTAAATCGCCAGCAAACGCCTTCACGATTTGGCCTTTGCTGTTGGTTACCACGTTTAAAATAAAATCAACTTTGGCAAATTTAGCAGCTTCAACCATGTCTTCATTCACAGGATTTCCAGCTAAAACACCAGGTCGAGCATGGGGGTGCAGCATCAAAGCGTGATTGTGTTTTATTGTTTCTTCACCTGCAACTGCAGGCAACACGCTTTTCCTTCCTCCGCTGTAACCCGCGTAATAGTGGAAATCTACATCCCCCAGCAGAACCTTAACGTTGGCTTCAGCAAAAACCTTGTTCAGGTAGACCTTGTTTCCATGTCTAGTATTACCCACGTGTACAAGGTCTGGAGCTTTACAGTCGTGGCTCACAGTTTTGACTCGCTTGAAGACTGCTTCTCCGACGAGTCTAACAGCCTCTTCACGTGTGACCGGCCTGTGGGTACCTGTGCCAAAAATCAGCACGATGTTTTCATCTTTAACTCCTGCCAAAGTTAACTCGTCAAGCACAGGCGGAAGCATCACATCAGTTGGTGTCCGCCGTGTGGCATCGTTAACAACTATGGCGACCTTACTTTCAGGCAGCGCAATTTCGCTAAGTCGCTTGTTCCCTATGGGAATTGGTTCTTTGAGGGCACGTTCAATCTCAGCTTTTGCATCTGGACATACAGCTTGCTCTTTAGGCTCAATTGAACCGAGAAGATTTCGAGCTTGGACCCTAACACAAAGGTCAGTTTTTCCGTAAGGAAGCCATACGTCAACCATGAGGTATCACGGATATAATTTAAGACACTTCGTAAGCTGCTATTAAGCCTTATCACAACCACTCAACCACGAAGACTTCACTTTAAAGATTTAGTTTGACGTAGGGGCGCATGTACCTAAAATGCAAAAATAAGCAAAAACTGCATAAAAACACGTAAAACTTCGTTGCGTTACAATGAAACTTTTTAATAGACAGCTACATTGGCTATTAACGGAGACGTTGGATGGCATATTTGCGAAAGGAGAACGAAACAATTGAAATGGATTACCCGTTAAGCAAGGTGTGGGAGGCTATCCAGAAGGCAATCAACGACCTAAAATGGTCAATCGAAGAAAAAAAAGAGGGAGAACACCAACTAAAGGCAAAAACCAAAAAAAGTTTCATGTCCTACAGCTCACTATTCTTAATTAATGCAGAGACTGTTAAAGAAAATGTTACTCGCGTCAAAATTTCGGCGGAAACGCCTGTCACAACTCTTACAGCGATAGCGGATTTTGGTAAAACAAAGGAGAGACTTAACCTGTTTCTCTCCACTCTTTCAAATCAACTGTCACCTCAACTAGAAACAAAAGAAGAAAAAGCATAAACCTAAAAATTAACTACTCAAAAGGTGGAATGGCGGAAAAACCCAGCGCCCTCAAACCGCGAAGAGGACGAGAAACCACCATGTGGGGGAATGGCACGAGTTAGTCGTGGCTTGCTAGACGCTGGTTCCGCCAAAGCACGTACTTTCCATGCTTTCAGAGTCGGCACTACCATAGTATGCTTCAAACTGATAAAATATTTTGTGTGTAGCCCAAAGTTGTGACAAAAACATTACAGGTAGCTACGAATTGTCTGCTACCATGGTAAAATACCGTCCTTAGAGAAGAACACCCAAGCGGCCCTAGATCGGCGAGAAAGCATAAGAAATAGAAAAAGATTACAGTAATTGATAAAAAAGGCATAATGCGGCTACTTCAACACAGAAGACGGCATATCAGCTTCCTTGTCTTAAAATTAACTAAAACACCAACTCTAACTTAATATAAACAACAAAACCAAACCTAACAGACTGCGCCTCACAAAGGCTAGGGCGGCTTTGCGTTACTAGATAGTTTTTATGTTTAACCTGCAAGGTTTTCAAGTCGAGTATAACTTTAAATCTCATTGATGTTCGAAACACCCAAAAAATACGCGGGTCAAAAAAGTTGGGTTCTATCAACGTAGAAGCTGAGTATTGTTGAAATGGGTGTGAAAAAAATAGAAAGGCATACTTTGAACACGTTACTGTCAAGTATATGAAATGGTTATAAAAGCTTCAGAAAAAGAAAATAAGGTGCTCAGCATTGACAAGTAAATACCAAGCAAGCAACAACCGAAGTCAAGAGAAAAAGGTCGAAATGAGGGAAAGTGGCCGAGGTGAGGTAGTCTGGCAGCCTAGAGGCCTGTGGAGCCTTTTGCCTGGGTTCAAATCCCAGCCTCGGCCCCTTCTATATTTTAGAAGAATTAATTTTTCTAAAAGGCGCCTACTGTGACATTTATCTTGAGAGCGCATGAAAATACTTAACTGTTTTGTTTACTTTATGTGTATATCCCACCGGCTATATCCATGCCGACGGACTCGGCTGAAGAGGCAAGACCTACAAAGCTTGCCCTGCTTGTGATGCACGGGTTTACCCAAACATGGGACACGGTGGGCGCGGGCGTACTTCCCACGACAGAGAGAGCTTAGCATAGAGGAGCGCACTGCTCCGCGGTGAAGCTAAGTGTTAGGTTACGTGGGACACACTTGCCCGCGAAAAACCAACAAACTTAACAAAAAATAAGCCAAAAGAGGACAGTTATCAAAAAAGAGTCAAGTAAATAAGCAGTCATATAGAACCAAGAAATCGCTCCCGTAAAACATAAATTCTCTCACACTACCTTTAAGACTCTGACGGGAGGTAGCTCAGCCTGGCAGAGCTCTCGGGTCTGCTAGCCCGCCTAGCAGACGGAGAAGCTGTAGAGGTCTACCCAAGGTGGGCTTCATTCTAGCCTGCGCAGGCCACAGATACCGAGCTGTCGCAGGTTCAAATCCTGCTCTCCCGACCAAAAACTTATCAAAAACATGAGTAGCTAAAAGAAAAATAAGTTACGACACAATTTTACCGTTGAATTTCTACTCATGGATAATTCTTGCACAATTAGCAAAAATAGTTAGTAGTTAAAAACAAAAAAGAGAAAGATTACACTGCTTGTACGTTGGTTTCAGTGCAGTAAACAGCTTGTGTAGTAGAAATTACAATACGAATGGGTTGTCCAAGGTCGTATACCATTATGCGGTCAGGTATAACAACGTAAAACATAATTGTCCACCCTGATTTAAGAGTCAGGCCTTCCTCTGCAACTGTGAAAACAAAAGGCTCGTTTCCAACGGTTATGGTATTATTGCCGCCGTTAGTCAAGGTTCTCACATACATCAAGTCTGCAGGCAAGCTTTGATTGATCTTGCAGTAGACCACAAAGTTATCTGAACCATTCCAAGCACACTGAAGTCCCTTGACAGTAATCCGATTCAACACAGCATCGGTAGGCCCAATGTTCGTAACTGCTATGGCGCCTACACTGTAACTGCTGTTGGTGTACCAAACGTGGCTAGTAGCAATGAACAGACTCTCTTTTTGCACTTGACTGGTCGTGACGTTCATAGCGAAAGCAGTTACCGTGACAGACAACAAAACAGCTGCCGTCAAAACGATCAAATTAGCTACAGGAGTACCTAAACCACGCTTACTTCGCAAAAGACGCTTCATTTCTTAACCCTCTTATGTAACGCTGTTTCAGGCAGAGCTTCAGTAGGTAAAAATCTTAAGTTAACATCTCCATCCTTGACTACTCGAAGGTAAGTCAACGACCTGCATTGATAGATCAGGGAGGCGCCGTTTCGAGCGCTAATGTATTTCAACAAGCGTAAATATTGTTTTTCAGTGCCCTTCAAAACGAAGGACATATAAAAATAGGGTTCTGAGGTATCAGTTTTTTTCTTATTCATAGAGTGATCCTTCAATCAATTCGTTGCTTGCCACAACGCATCAATATATTATATATTAATACTTAATAAATATTACTGATTAATATCCAAACTCCACCAACACAAGCAAACTACCAGTTATGACGTAATGTCAACCTCGGGTTTTTTTGTAAGCAAAGTACTCGATGTTCTGACAATCTGAGGGACGCCCACAAGATCCTGTATTACCAAAATTGCCCTAGCAACTATGGCAAACGCTCCAGCTGTTGTTGCAGACACACCAATCAGACTAAAGACGCCAACTATGCCAAACTCCTGAATGCCAGCTCCTGCAGGTGTTATCGGCACAAACGCCAACGCTGTTACAAGAGGATGAATAAGGAAGTAGCCAACCCACGGAATCTGCGTGATGCCGAGAGCTAAACCCAAGAAATACCATTCAAAACCTTTCAGTATCCAACACATGAACGTCAAAATTGTGATTGCTGGAAGGGCTTTACGAGTTTTTTTGGCATTTTGAGCATATTCTTCAAGTTTGCCCATAAGACCACGGGTAAATCTTGCAATAAGCCTGTGGGTAGTTACCCGTTTAACCGCAACAATTACACGTTGAGACCAACTCATGGCAGCCAGTAAAACTGCACCTGTAAGCATCAACCCGATGCCTAAACCTATAATTAAAAAGTCTGCTGTCTGCAAAGACACCGTAGAAACCTTTGTTAAAAACACCAAAGCACCTACTCCCCCCACCACTTTAGCTAGGAACTCTACAGATTGAATGCCTAAAATTGCAGACAAACTCACCGAGAGGGGAATGTTTTGGTCTCTGAGGTATATCGGCGTTAAAACGTAGCCTGACCGCCCTGGCGTAACGTCGCTGGTAAGCATACCTGCGTACTGCGCAAAAAGCGTTTTAATAAAGGATGTTTTTAGGCCCTCCTTTGCGAGGACAATTCTGAGTCTAACAGTGAAAAGCAAGTTTATCCCAAAATAAGCAGCAAACACCAAGACTAGGTACTCCATTTTGATGTTACTTAGCACGTCCCAAAAGGAACCAAAGCCTATGTACCACAACAACGCAGCAAATATCGCCACAGTAAACACCGTTTGCAGCAACAGCCGGCCAATCTTTTTTGTTCTAGGCTTCACGTAACTCAACTCAGGACCAAATTGGTAAGAGTAAAATTGCAGGTGTATTAAATCTCTTGTGCTAAAGAGCGTCATCTACAGTTTTACGTGTTTTTTATGAAAACCCCTAAAAGCAACACCTAACAGAGCTATTGAGTATGCAAAAGAAGCAAGCAGCCTTGGTGGCGATATTTGGGGGCATAGCGGTGCTTAGTATAAAGTTAGTTGCCTTTTTTGTTTCTAACTCGGTTGCTTTGCTTTCAGACGCCCTTGAATCACTTGTCAACATCGCCGCCTCAGGGCTGATGTTCTTTTCGGTGTGGCTTTCAGAGAAACCTGCAGATGATAGCCACAACTATGGGCACCAGAAAATTGAAGAAATATCTTGTATGATAGAGGGCATATTGATAGTTGCTGCGGCCCTACTTATTGTGTATGCTGCCGCAGCAAGGTTATCTTCGGAAACTTTACCTGTACATTTAACTTTGGCAATCAGTATATCCATAAGCGCCACAGTTCTTAATGGTTTACTTTCAGGGTTTCTTTTACGTACCTCACGAAAAAATGGTTCAGCAGCACTAGAAGGAGATTCAAAACATCTCTTGTCTGACGTTATTTCTTCATCAGGTGTATGGATTGGGCTTTTTATTGTAGAATTAACCGGGTGGGGTCCGCTTGATGCAATCATAGCTTTTGTAGTTGCCGCACTAATTGGTAAAATGGGGATAAGTTTAGTCACGAAGTCCTGTCAACGCCTAATGGATAAGTCGTGTAAAGAAGAAGAAGCAAAAATACGCGAGGTTTTGATGCGGCATAAATTTCGATTTATAGACTTTCACGACATGAAAACTAGGCGGCATGGAACGCAAGTCTTTGCGGAACTACATTTATCTGTTGACGGTTCCCTTAGCGTAAATGAAGCACACACTTTGACGGACCATCTAGAAGATGAACTAAAAAACGAGTTGCCAAACACCAGTTTAACCATTCACGTGGAGCCAAAAGCACCTCAGAAGTAGAAGATACAGGGCAACTTGACGCTGTATAGGTAACCTTTTATTTTGTTCAGCCAAAGTTACCAATAGTTTCCTTACAAGCCAAGTAGGGGGACGTTCTAAATGACCAGAGAGTTGCCACCTGAAGATCTGCGGAGAACTTGTGACCCCTCCACATTAGAATGTAAAACCACTAAAGAAGTCGCGCCTTTAGTGGAGATTATTGGACAGGAAAGAGCTGTACGCGCATTAAAGTTCGGTTTAAATATTAAAGACCAAGGATTTAATATCTACGTTGCAGGACTCCCCGGCACGGGCAGAACTACAGCAGTCACAAATTTTCTAGAACAAATTGCCAAATCTCAGCCTACTCCTCCAGATTGGTGTTACGTAAATAATTTCGCTGACGAATACACGCCCAAAGCTATCAAACTTCCTGCAGGCAAAGCAAAAGAGTTCCAAGGAGACATGAAAAATTTCATCGAATACTCAAAAAGGGGACTACGAAAAGCTTTTGAAAGCGAAGACTACGCAAATCGAAGAGAAGAAGCCATAAAGAGTTCAGAAAACCAGAGAAAGCAATTGATCGACCAACTTAACGTGGAAGCAAAAAAAGAGGGCTTCGCCATCCAAATTACCCAAATTGGTTTACTTTTCATACCTATTATAAAAGGTCGACCAATCACGGAAGAGGAATTGCTGAAGTTACCGCCTAAAATTCAAGCTGAGATTCAAGAAAAACGAGTACACCTCGAAGGCCACTTAAGAACAGCAATGCGACAGTTCATGGATTTAGACCGAAAAGCCCGCGAAGACATCGATAAACTCAACAGAGAGGTTGCAATGTACGCCATCGGCAACTTGACGAGCGAGCTTATAGATAAGTACAGAGGCTTCCCAGACGTAGCTACCTACCTTAAAGAAGTAGAGAAAGATATACTCAGCAACTTAGCGCAATTCATAAGAATCGGGGAAAAAGAACAAACACAATTCCCGTTGCCGTGGGTTCGGGAACCTTCATTTAAGCGGTATGATGTAACAGTGATTGTAGATAATTCTGACTTAAAAGGCGCGCCTGTAGTTATAGCTACCAACCCCACCTATCAGAACCTGTTTGGCAGAATAGAAAAAGAGGTACAGTTTGGCGCCTTAATCACGGATTTTACTATGATCAGAGGTGGCTTTTTACATAAAGCAAACGGCGGTTACCTTGTTGTTCCCGTGGAGGAGCTACTACGCAACCCCTTTGCTTATGAGGGGTTAAAACGTGCTTTGCGCAGTGAACACATAAATATAGAAGAGCTAGAAGAACGCTTTGGCTTTCTGAGCACTAAAACTCTAAAACCTGAACCAATCCCCCTTAGCACCAAAGTTATAATCATCGGCGACCCCTATCTGTACCAGCAACTTTACATGCTGGACAAAGAATTCAAAGAACTGTTTAAAGTTAAAGCCGACTTTGATACAACGATGCTACGAAATGAAGAGAACACCAAGCAGTACGCAGCATTTGTTTGTACACTCTGCTATAAGGAAAAGTTGAAACATCTCAACAGCGCAGGTCTTGCAAAACTAATCGAGTTTAGTTCACGTCTAGCTAGCGATCAAAGTAAACTATCCACGCGGTTTGCTGAAGTAGCAGACATAGTCAGAGAAGCAAATTTTTACGCTATCCAAGACAACTCAGAATACATAACTAACGAGCATGTAAAAAAAGCCATCGAAGAAAAAATTTACCGCTCAAAAATGATCCAAGAAAAAATTCAGGAAATGATAAAGCGTAACTTTCTGCTTATAGATACAGAATCAAGGCAAATCGGACAGGTGAATGGCCTTTCGGTAGCAGGATTGGGCGACTACGCTTTTGGAGTGCCGTCAAGAGTAACAGTCTCTGTGGGATTGGGCAGAGAAGGCATAATAGACATAGAACGGGAAGCAAAGATGGGCGGACCAATTCACACAAAAGGCGTTTTGATACTCAGCGGCTACTTAAACGAAAAATACGCTAAGGATAAACCGTTAAGTCTAAGCGCCCGTTTAGTTTTTGAGCAAAACTATGAAGGCGTGGAAGGAGACAGCGCAAGCAGTACTGAACTGTACGCCCTTTTGTCAAACCTTGCAGGTTTACCAATTAAGCAGAGCATCGCCGTTACAGGTTCAGTTAACCAGAAAGGTGAAGTACAAGCTATAGGCGGAGTTAACGAGAAAATTGAGGGGTATTTTGAGGTTTGTAAACTTAAGGGTCTTACAGGTGAGCAGGGTGTTATGATTCCAGAAAGCAACGTACAAAATCTGATGCTTAAAGAGGAACTTGTGGAAGCGGTAAAAAACGGAAAATTCCACATTTACGCGGTGAAAAACATCGATGAAGGCATTGAATTGTTGACGGGGGTTAAAGCAGGGGTAAAAGGAAAAGACGGTACATACGAAGAGGGCACAGTGAACTACCTAGTTGATAAACGGTTTAGAGAAATGGCGAAAAAACTGGCTGAATACCCAAAGATTAGTGAGGAAAACAAAGAGAAATAGCAAAAAGAATACTAACTAACCTTCTGCAAAAATGGTGCTCAGCAACCTGTGTGATGCCTCACTACGTGGTTTTTATTTTCTGTACAACCTACTGTAAAGCTGAGGAAACTGGAAAAGTTAGATAAAACTGCTTGTGGCAGTATTTATGAGGTCTAGGAAAAAGGTTGGGTAGACGCCGACTATTATCACTAGTACTAACAACATAACCATCGAGAGCTGCATGAAACGGGGAACCTCAAATTTCTTTTGTTTTCCTGTTTCGTCAGTTGGGGGCATTGTTGATGGACCTAGAAAAACTTTGGAGATAAACCGTAATGCGTAGCCAAGTGAAAGCACTGTCGCCGCCAACATTAAAGCCGTTGGGATAATGTAGAAGTTGTCTGTTGGAATCAACTGGAATGCACCCATGAATATGAAGAATTCACTTATAAAGCAAGCAAATGGTGGTGCACCGCCTAGACTTAAGGCTGCAACAGCAGAAGCAGTACCAGTAATAGGCATTTTTCCTGCAAGACCACCCATTTCCTTAATGTTTCGAATTGCAAGAACGCTCATGATTGCACCTGCCGTTAAGAAAAACAAGCCTTTGCTGAGTCCATGAGTCACAATATGCAGCACCGTCCCGGTCATTGCGGTTTGAATAGGAAAGAGAGAAACACCGAAGAGGATGTAACCCATGTGAGAAATGCTCGAGTAGGCAATTACGCGTTTGATGTCAGTGTGTGAAAGGGCTACCAATGACCCAAAGAAAGCTGAAACTACACCAAAGAGTGCTAGGCCATGAAGGAAGTTTGCGCCAAAAGTTGTTGCCGCCACAGCTGGAAAAACTGTTTCCATAGATATTCGAACTATTGCATAGGCACCTGCACTTGTTAGCACTCCACTTATGAGGGCAGACATTGGCGCGGGGGCTTCTGCGTAAGCGTCTGGTAGCCACATGTGAACAGGGAAAATTGCCATCTTCACTGCAAACCCCGCAGTTAAAGCTATTAGTACCCATTTAACGAGGTCGGGATTCTGAGTTAGCAGTAAGTTTGCAGCAGTAAATATGTCAATACTACCCGTCAGCATGTAAATCGCGCCTATTCCTAAAAGGACAAAAACTGCGCCTGCATGGGTGAAAACGAAAAATTTGAAGCTGACTTTATAGGAATCTTGGTACCCCCATCCGCCGACTAGGAAGAACGCGGGAACAAGCATCAATTCCCAGCAGAAGTAGAAGAACAAAAGATTTGAGGAGATAAAGACTCCTATTAACCCTGCAAAAAGCAAAGATAACAGAGTGTAGTAAACGGGCAGGTTCTTTTTGTTTGCCATATAATTTATCGAATACAAAGATGCTGCTATAATCAACACCATGGTAAGAATAACCAGAGATAAACTGATACCGTCGACGAAAAGTGTGAAGTTAGAGTTCAAAACAGGAATCCAAGGATAATCCTCTACGTATCTGTTGGAGGGGCTGTAAAGAATTGTGGGAACAGTAGTCAAAACTAATGCTAAAGTTGAAGCTGCAATTAAAGAGAGCAAAACAGCTGCGGACTTGGCGGACTTTCTGCCAGCTAAATATATAAAGGGAGTAGATAAAACTGGTAGCAGAAGCACAGACAAAAGAAGATACGACATATTTACACACCTACACTGATGATTATTAATACGACGAGCATGATAAAGCCAATAATCGCGGCTGCAAGGTAATGCTGCAAACTGTTTCGGGGAACTTTTCTTGCTTTAGAAGCTGAACGTAGTGCTCTGCCTGCAAGTAAATCTAAGAGTCTATCAGCCAACGTGTCAATTGTTTTTACTTTGGAGGCGCCGCCCATTGTTTGCCCCGCAACTACGTTCAAAAACTGATCGGCCGCAGAATCAAAGTATTTGTAAACGCCGCCAGCTAAACGAATTACACCGCTGGCGAATTTCTGGGGGAACATTTCAAATCCAGCTTCCTCAGTGAACTTGACCCCCCCAGAGAAAATCATCACGGCTTTTGCAACAACTTTTTCATAGAAGTCATCAAAGAAATAGCCATGTTTGAGCAACTTTACAATAGGATTTTTGTCGCTTTTTAGAGAATTCATTATAGAATATTTGCGCCAGTAAGTAGAATAGACCAAGAGAGCTGTCGGTATAAGAATAACGGTAAAGATGGCAGTTTCTATGTTGAAAAAGGCAAAAAGTAAACTCAGCTCGACTTCTGTATGCATGAAACTGCCAAGTGCAGGTCCAACAAAACCCCAGATTACACATAATATAGCAAGCAAAGCTGCTGGCATCAGCATGACTTTGGGGGCTTCGTGCACGTGAAGTTTCTTTAAATGCTCAGAAGGTTCATCTAAGAAAATTAATTTCATGAATCTGACGCTGTAAGCAAAAGTAAGCGCTGTAGTTGCAAATAACAAAATAACTTGCAAAAGTACCCCTGTTTCCATCAAACTTTCAAGAACCAACCCTTTGCTGAAAAAAGCCGCAAAGGGAGGTAATCCACTGGTAGTAATTATCATTACGAGAGCCAAATAATAGGTAATAGGCATGAGTTTTCTTAGCCCGCCCATAAGACGCATATCGCGTGTGCCCAACGCATGAATTATGCCACCTGCTAGCAGGAAGCCTAATCCTTCAAAGAAGGCGTGGCTGACCATGTGGAATAGGCTTGCAAACCAACCCAAAGAGGAAGCAGCATGAACGCCAACAGATCCCAAGGCGGCCATCATAAAGCCTAACTGGCTAACTGTTGAGTAAGCTAGTACGCCTTTGATGTCGGTTGTGTATAAGGCCATAGTTGCACCCAAGAAAGCAGTCAAAACGCCAACCCATGCTACGGTGGGTAGCCACAGCGGAAGTGTAGCGACAAGTGGACCGGCAATAAATATGAATCGGGCGATAAGGTAGATGCCCGCCTTAACCATTGTGGCAGCATGCAGCAAGGCACTCACTGATGTGGGAGCTTCCATTGCGCTGTACAACCACGTGTGAAGTGGCAGTTGTGCTGATTTTGCAATTGCACCCCCCAAGAGCAAGAAAGCAACCAATGTTACAGTGGAAACAGGAATTGTAGGCAGTAAGGCAATAGTTTCACGAAATGAAAAAGTGCCTAAACTTGAATACAGAACGCCGATAGCAGCAAGCAGTAAAACGTCACCTATTCTGGTCATGATAAAAACTTTGTTGCCTGACTTCACTGATTCAGGGCGATTACTCCAAAATGAAATCAAAGAGTAGCTGCAGAGACCCACCATCTCCCAGAATATGAACATCTGCAAGAAGTTATCAGAGATTACCAACCCAATCATTGAGCCTATGAAGAGAAGCAAGAAGAAGTAGTAGCGAGTCAAGTTTTCTTCGCCTTTCATGTAGCCTTGAGAGTAAACCGTAATTACAACACCAAATAAACTTACCAAACACGTAAACAGCACACTGAGCGGATCTATAAACACACCTGCAGTTACACCATTAGGAATCCACGATGCAGTCAGATTTATAAAACCCTCACCACCTAAGGCAACCTCTGGCACCAAAGAGAAAGCTAGAAAAGCAGTAATAGCGCTGATGAGGATGACAAAATAGTTCCGAATTTTCACGCTAAAACGACTAAACAGAGGAACAAAAACGCTAGAAACCAAAGGCAGTATCCAAACAAGCCAACATGAAACATCGAAAAACTGCATCATACATCAACCTCGGTTGCCTCTTCTTCAGGTTCACCTAGTTTGCTAATATCTGTGGTGCCATACTTGCGAGACACAATAACTAGCAAGGCCAAAATGACTGCGCTAACACAAGTGTCTGTGGAAAAAGCCAAAATCAGAAAGGCTTCACCTACTTCCCTGCTAAGCGAGGAAGCAAGCATAACAAAGTTAAGCGTGGCGGCCGTGGCAACCAACTCAATTGATATAAAAACCTTGAGCAGATGGCGCTGAGTTAACAACCCATAAACACCTATAGCCAGCAAAACTATGGATAAAATGACAAAGTCCACTATTTACTTCACACTCCCTTGCTAATTTTTTTCTTGCGGTACAGAACAATAGCTATACCTAACGCTACTGTCATAACAACTAATCCTTGTAAAACTACATCCAACGCTCGATAAGACCAAAGTGCTTCCCCAAAGGGAACTGAATAAGTGGAGCCGTTCTGCTGTGAAACTGAAAGGAAAAATGCTGGCAGAGACAAAAGTGCGCCCAGCACACTCAACACAATCAGTTGCCGTGGTTGTGTTTTTGTTGAGGGCTTTTCGCTAAGAGTTTCACCAGACAAAAACAAAACTGCAACGGTACCAATACCTACGGCAAACTGAAAAACAGCAACATAAATCGCGCCGTTCAAAGCATACAATAAAGAGGTGAGCATTAAAGCCCCTGCCAAAGCGGCAACTGAGTAAACAGCCTCATCAAGGAAAATTGCCAAACAAGCAGCTATTACTACTCCTGCACTTACAAGCTCAAGCAACATTGGAAACACCAGCTTTTTGGTCAAGTGGTTGAGGTTTTAGAACTAGGTCAGATTTATTTGTTGTCGCCAACTCAAAAATTTCGGTGCTTTTTATAGCGTTTCTAGGGCAACTTTCCGCACACTGATAACAAAAGATGCACCGATCCAAAAGAAACATGGGACGCTTTTTCCCATTAACATCCACCATCTCTATAGCCTTTGCAGGGCAGTCACGGCTACACAAACCGCAACTTACGCATAGACCAATGTCAAAAACCTGCCTTCCGCGGAAGCCCTCCGCAGGAGTACACTTCACAAAGGGGTACTTGCCAGTAGCAGGCTTCTTGAAGAGATGGTTTAACACTTCACTGAATATAGGAGATAGGAAATTTTTTTTAGCCATCGATATCACACCATAGGGTAAACCCAAACTGCTAAACCTATAGTCAACAGTAATGAGAGCACAGAGAGCGGCAACATGAACTTCCAGTTAGCTTTCACTATCTGGTCGATGCGTAATCGTGCAAACAAGACCGTCATGTACTCGGAGATTATGATGATTACTACCACTTTTAGTACAAACCACAATGTACCCCATAACGCTTGCAGCCCAAAAAATACAGGGCCGTTGGCGCCACCTAAGAAGAGCACTGTAATTAACGAAGACCCAAAAACAATTTGCACATCACGGGCAAACTTGAGGAAAGCAAGTTTTCCTCCGCTATACTCGGTTTCATGCCCCGCGACCACTTCGCTTTCTGCATGAGGAATATCAAATGGGTCTTTCTCTAGCTCAGCTTGCATAGTTATTATGAAAAGCACAAATGCCCAAGGCGCCAAAACTACAAAAGGTATCCATTGACTATCGACAATTGTTGCTATAGTTAAAGAACCAGCTAGGAATGCAGGCGCAAGAGCTAGTAGGAAAAGCGGAATATCATAACCTAGAAATTGAGTCAGAACCCTTGCTGCACCTATTGAACTGTAGGGGTTAGAGGATGACCAACCTGAAAGAAACAGCAAAAAGTTTGCCACAGAGATCAATGCCATAACAAATATGAGGTCACCACCAAAACTTGCATCAGGAATCACAGATGTGCCATCTATAGGCAAAAAGCAAAGTGCAAAAACGAGTACTGAAAAAGCAAAAAGAGGCGCAAAACGGAAAATGTACTTCCGAGAGTCGTTTGGAGTAATTTCTTCTTTAGTGAGTAACTTGATAAAGTCAGCTAGTGGTTGAAGAATCCCGCTTGGACCCGTGAAGGATGGCCCCATGCGATTTTGCATACGGGCTTCTATTTTTCGTTCTATCCAATCGCAGAACATGGTAAGGAACAGAAGAAAAGTAAATCCTGGGAACACAAGCACGCGAAATACGAGCCAAAGATAGTCAATCATCTTGCATCACTTATCTGTCTGTACATGAAAAACAAGGGTCTAGGCTGACAAAATTAGGAGGAACATCAGCTATGTTTTCACCAATAGCAGTTTTGAGAAACGCGGGTATGTTAGCAAAAGTTGGAGTACGCACTTTGACACGTTCGGGGAAGGCAGTACCGTTGCTTTTAACATAATAGAAAAGTTCGCCTCTGGGTGCTTCAACACGGTTGACAGCCTCTCCTGGCGGCACAACACGGGGCACTTTAACTCGGTACGCGCCACCTGGCAGATGGTCAAGAGCATATTCGATTATGTTAATGCTTTCCTCAACTTCATCCATACGGACATTCATCCTTGCCCAAGTGTCTCCGGCAGTGTACACAATTTCTTTAAATGGGATTTCTCCGTATGCCTCGTAGGGTTCATCTTTTCGTACATCAATATCTACTCCTGAACCACGTGCCACTGGACCAACCACGCAAAGTTTCAATGCGTCTTCTCTTGAAAGAGTACCGACTTTTTGCATGCGCATTTTAAGTGAAGGCTCATTTTCATACATCTGCTTGTAGAAGGGTATTTTCTTCCGAAGCGCGGCTAGTGTAGCTTTGATTTTGGGAATATCAGTCTCTTTGATGTCACGCCGCACGCCACCTACAGTTAAAGAAGAGGAAATAACACGGTTACCTGTAACCATCTCGGTTAGATCCATTATAGGTTCTCGGTCACGCCAGAAATACTGGAATAAAGTTTCATAACCAATTTCTAAACCGGCATGCCCCAACGTGAGTAAGTGACTGTGTAGCCTATTGAGTTCCAAAATTATTGTTCGGATATATTTTGCTCTGGGCGGCACCTCAGTTTTCAGGATTTTCTCTACAGCTTCAACAAAAGCGGTGGCATGGCAGGAATTGCAAATACCGCAGATACGTTCCACCAGATAGACGCCTTGCAGATACGTTTTGGACTCTGCTGCCTTTTCGACGCCTCTGTGGACATAGCCTATTCGAGGCTCCACATTTTTCACGGTTTCGCCGTCAACAAGAACAGCGAATTTCTCAGGCTCCAAAAGCGCAGGATGATGAGGCCCAATAACAATCTTGACGAGCCCACGATCATCAGATAAAGATACATCCTCAGTGGAAGGGGGATTAAATTTAATTTCGCTAGGTTTGAAATCTTTCCTCAGCGGGTAAACACCTTCTGGCCAAGTATCAGGCAAAACAAACCTGCCAGGACTGGGATGACCTACAAACACTACACCAAGTAAATCAGTAACTTCTAGTTCGTGGAAAGCTGCTCCAGGAACTAAGTCTGTGATTGTTGCAAGTGTAGGTTTATCTTTGGGGACTTCACATTGAATGGTAGCAAAAGCATTTGAAGTACGTACGTGGTAATAAACACCGATATTGTCGCCCAAATCTATGCCAGTTATAGCTGTAACTGCAGTTTTTTCATCCACCTCTAACAAAGCTTTCAAAGCATCTCTGTGTTTGCCACCGCCAGCCTGAATTGCGACAGTACCAAGTTTACCAGGTTGAATTTGGAAATTTTTTGCTTCAAGCACTTTCAGAATATTAATGTCATTGTTTGCCATCGGTTTTCACCTCTTCCTTATTAGCAGCCGGTTGCTGTAGGGAATTCAACAACTTAACCACGCCGTCGATTATAGCTTCGGGTCGTGGAGGACATCCGGGTATGTAGGCGTTAACAGGGATAACTTTGTCTACACCGCCAACGACGCTGTAGTTACCTGCGAAGACACCACCTGCACAGGCACAGGCGCCTATTGCCACTACAAATTTTGGCTGGGGCATCTGCTCATAAATACGTTTGAGCCTTTCTGCGCACTGCTCGGTAACACACCCTGTGGTCAACAGCACATCAGCGTGGCGGGGTGATGGCTCAAGCTTGACACCGAAACGTTCTACATCGTACTTTGGTGTTAGCAAAGCAACAACTTCTATGTCACATCCGTTGCAAGCACCTGAGTTAAAATGTAAAACCCATGGTGATTTAACTCGCGCCCACGTCGTTATATTAGTCACGTTAGTCTTTGCCTCCTTCAAATAAAACTATGGCTGAAATAAGCGCCATGAATAGGTAAAGTAGAAGCAGAGAGGTGTTCATGACTTGCTCTGCGAACGCTGCATATGCTAAGAGCAGCACAGCACTGTCAAGAATAACAAAGTATATGAGGTATTTATAGAGAGAAATATTAACTTTCAATTTTGGGTATGCAACTTTTTCTCCGCAAGCATAAACTGAACGTTCACCTACAGTTTGGACGGTTTTAGGTGCAGCACGACGACCTATTAAATAAATAATGCTGGTAGCGGCAACTATAAGTAAGAAAGATAGTGTAGTTTCAATAAGCAAAGGCGTTACCTCCGTTGGGAGATTTTGGTGCTAACAAGTTCGTCACAAATCCAACCTGATTTTTCAATTGCATATAAAAAACATGCACAACACAAACATATTTAAAGATAACTTGCACGATAACACCCAATTGACCAATAAAATCAAAAACTATCGTCAATATGTCTAACCGAGATTCATTGTAGGAACAGCATTTTCGAAGCCGAATAGACGGTACTGTTTCACTCATTATGGTCCGGGCTTGACTCTCTTAGAGTTATATTTGACACATTTAAAGTTTAGCCATGGACTTCAACATAACTCGATGGTGTTTCAGCAAAAAAGCTCTGAAAAACTGAAAATATTTTGTCTTAAAGAGCTGACTACTCAGTTTCTTCATCTGAACCTAACCATTTCTTTTCCAAATGCAAAATTAGACTAAATAGACCTCTACTTATAATAACAAGTATAAGCAGAAGAAACTCTTCATACGTTCGGACAACCACAGTTTTTATGATTTCAGCACCAATGAACAACTCTAAACTTAAAGTTAAATATCCTGAGAGAAATTTGGTTGCACATGAAGGTTTGTAGGGACTTTTAAGCTTACATTGTATGAATCTGAAAGCCACAAGCGCTGCGCCGAAAGCAACGACCGCCCCTCCAAGTATATATAAAACATCAGTTGCCATTGTGAGAAGAATGAAAATAACTTCGTACACCGAACCGCCTGGCTCATAAACAGCGTCGCCTGGGAGAAAGAGTTTGCCAAACTCAGGGAATGTTAAACTGAAATACACGCCAATAACAGCGATGAAAGCTAAAACTGCAATTATAGCAATCGTTAAAGAGTCTGTGCCTTTTTTAGTTGTTGGGATAGTACATTCGCCCATAAAGTAAGCAACCAAGAGATTTTAGTTTAAATAACATTCGATAACTAATATTATTTACTCTTTTACACCACAAAAATCAGACAATCAGCAAAAAAACTATGCCAAATCCCCTTTAACCTAATGACAAGTAAAGTATAGAAGTATCGTCGATAAGTTTTTATGTAGGGTTTAAATCAGTAAGGTGTCTAAAAAGTGTGATAGCGGCAAAAATTAGGATTGATGGGCGAAATGGTTAGAAAAGCACGAATTCGGTTAACAAGCACCGACTACGGGAAGCTCGAAGAAGTATGTGAAGAACTGAGAAGTATCGCCCAAAAAACAGGCGTCAAAATCAACGGACCCGTACCTCTTCCAACTAAACGCTTACGCGTGCCAGTTTTGAAAGCCCCTTCTGGGGAAGGCACAGCCACGTGGGACAGGTGGGAAATGAGAATTCACAAACGCTTAATCGATATAGACTCTGAAGAAAGAGTCATGAGACGGATTATGCGTATCCGCGTACCCGAAGAAGTACACGTTACAATAGAACTTATCTAAACCGTTTTTTAATTCAGATATTAGTTTTTCAAGCGCTACCCATAAAAAAGTTAGTTTTAGCTTTAAGCAAAAACGTATGTGTAGATAGTTAACGCCATAGCTACTGCAAACAAAGATGCCCAGATTTTCTTGTCCCAACTGAAAATCTTCAAGCCATCAAGGACGCCAAAGGGAAGAAGGTTAAACAGAGCTATGAAAGCGTTGAATGAAGCAAGCAACAGAAAAGCCATTGTGTAAGCAAAATAAGTAGGGAAATACGCCATACCTAAAAAGATTACAGATAAGAGTATGTTGGTGGAGGGACCGGCGATAGAAATCTTTCCAATGTCACCGCGCCTTGCCGGCCCAGCAATCATCACGGCGCCTGGCGCTATGAGTCTAAAAGGAGTAAACACAGAAATCAAAGTTAGAACTGCTCCCCATGTAATGAGCCGAAACTCTGCCCAGAGTCCACTTTTTTGGGCCGCAATTTTATGAGCCATTTCATGGATTAAAAAAGACAAAGTTAAGAAAAAGGAGAAAACAGCTGCAACGGTCCATGTCCAACCGTACCAGTAAAAGAAATCATTGTATAACGCAATTGAGAAGCCAATACCGACGATTAACAGGGCAGCTGGAAGCAGATGCTTAATTTCTGTGGAACTGACATAGATTTTGTTAGCTTGACGAGGGGGCCAAAAACTAACGGAGTAATTATAAGAAGCGGAGGGATTTGTCGTGAAAGCTTGAGCTGTCGCTTCCCTTCTTTGTATCTGAGCCAACTCTATATTTGGGCAACTATGAGTTTCAGGCAGGCGGTGTGCACTGCAAAATTGGCCTCCACAGTAAGAACAATGAAAAGGCATGATTACTTCTTGACCACATCTATGACAGCGCATATATCGTGCACACTCTTTTCGCTGCATAAAGATGAATTATGGTTTATATGTTTCTCTCCGAAACTAAAAACTTGCTTGTTGAGACTTGGTAGTAAACCATTAAAACTCTAAACTTGAAAATAAGAAGGACACTAACAACGTTAACTTGGGGTGTAACAACTGTTTGAAAGCTTTCAGCTTTGTCCATACTGCTGATCTGCACTTGGGTTACGCTCAGTATGGTCTGGAGGAGCGAAGACAAGACTTTGATAACGCCTTTGGTGAGATTGTAGACAAAAGCATAGATTTAAAAGTGGACTTTATGATTATTGCAGGTGACCTGTTCCATCAAGCACGACCATCAAACGTAACTTTGGAAAATACAGTAAAGACGTTTAAGCGACTAAAAGACGCAAACATCCCCGTTTTGACAGTGGACGGCAGCCATGACATGGCTCCAAACTCAATCACAAGCACTATCCTCTATCCCCTAGACAGCGCAGGATTAATCTATCATCTACCTCGACACGAGGGTGCATGCTGGCGCAAAGCTGACTGCTGCTATGTCTACGGCGTACCTAACTTTCGGAGTAGACGAAAAACAGAGGAGACATTGCCTCAGTTTTTAAAGCAAAAACCACCCACACCTGACCACTCCGTAACCAACATTTTTGTTTTTCACGCCGCCGTTGATTTGACCACTGTGAAACCACAATACATAGAAGCTGAGATCCCACCGAACCTTATCCCTGACGGTTTTGACTACTATGCAGGAGGGCACATTCACCAAAGATTCGTGGACAAGTTCAAAACTGGACTTTTAGCTTACAGCGGATGCACAGAAACAGTTAGCTACGATGAAGCAAAATACAAAAAAGGAGTCTACCACGTTAAAGTCAACGAAGAAGGTGAAGTTTCACTTGAAGTAGTGGAACTACGGTCACCTCGCAAGTTTGTGGTTTTAGAGGAGGAATTCACAGGTTTAAATGCACAAAAAATCACCGACATAGTCGTGCAGATGGTTAAAAGTGCAGATGAAGAAGACGCAATTATAATACCTGTGTTGAAAGGCGTTTTACCTCCTGAAACCAGCCGCACCCAACTAGACATGGGACATATTCGAAACGCCGCAGAAAAAGCGCTCCTTGTCCACCCCATTGTTCTACTTAAAGAGAGTACCGTTTCAGAGGAAATTGTACGTTCAATTTTTGAGAGTGAATTCAAAGACCCCAAAACTAAGGCTTTTGAGTATTTCATGCAGATTTTCAGTACTCACTACAGTCACAGCGAAGCCGAAAAAATTGCGCGTTACGCCCTTAGTTTAATCGAGCCGTTGACGAATAAAAAAGAGGAAAAAGTAAGGCAAATACTTGAGGAACTACTGAATTGAAAATTGAAATTGTTCAGCTAGAAAACATTCGATCTCACGTTAAATCTACCGTACCGTTTAGCCGTGGCTTCAATTGTCTGGTAGGCGGGTTAGGTTGCGGTAAATCCAGCGTATTATATAGCATTGACTTTGCATTTTTCGGCGACCCCATCGGCAGAAGTTTTGAATATCTGCTACGGGAGGGGGCAGACTCGGGAAAAGTCACTGTACAATTTACTCATAACGGAAATACCTACAAAATTACACGTGGAATAAAACGACGCGGCAAAGGTATAAATCAGGATCTTGAAGAACTCAAGCTTTTCCATGAAGAAAATCTCATCGCAAGCATGAACGCCAGCGCAATAGCAGAGCAGTTCTGCGCCATCACAGGGTTGGACAAAGAATTGTGGCGGGAAATTGTCTGGATAAGACAGGAACAACTCAAAAAGCTCATCGACGCCGCCCCACGGGACAGACAAAAACTTTTAGACGAATTGTTTGGTTTGTCCGATTATGAAGCAGCTTGGAGTAGTATAGTTGATTACCAAAGGGAGTATGAAGGGGAAAAGCGGATCTTGGAAAAAGACCCCGACGTTATAGGAAAAGAAAAACTAGCACTTGAATACAACCGAATCACAGAAGAGTACACACTGTTAGAGGTTGAACTTCAGAGCACCGTCGCAAAATTAGCAATGATCAAACGACGTTTAGAGGCAGCAGATGTGGAACTCAAAAAATTAGATGAAAAAAAACTTTGGATTGAGGAGTTACGTCTGAAAGAGGCAAAAATACAAGCCAACATAAGTAATGCCCAAGACGCAGCAGATGCATTAGCACAACGGCTGGAAGACAAAAAAATCATACTGGAGAATCTGAACCAGCGTTTAAAAGTCATGCATTGCCAGATAGAATCTTGCAAGAATAAGATTAGAGAAGCAGGACTACCAATTGACCAACCCACCGATGCACTACAGTCATACTTGTTGACACTTGACAGTAAAATAAGCGACCTAAGAGGGGAACAAGAAGCTACTTTACGCGATATGAAGCTGGATCAAAAGCGGCTTGCCCAGCTGTCGGTGGATACACAGAACCAATGCCCCGTGTGCTTGCAACCCATAAACAGCGAATACAAAAAACTTATGCTACAGAGAATTCAGCACGAAAATTCTGAACGACAAAAGATAATTCACCAACTACAAAGAGAAATTGAAGAATTACAACGCAAAAAACGTTTAGGGAGTGAAGCATGTTCGGATCTGCAAATGTACACCTTTAAAGTGGGTGAACTAAAAACGCGTATAGGCGAAGAGGAAAAAAACCTTCAGGAGCTTCAAAGAGAGTTAGAGGAAAAGAAAAACATCTACTATGAACTTAGCCGACAGCTGGAGTCGTTACGTTTTGAAATCAGCAGATTCAACATGGAAGATCTGGAAGTAGCCCGCACACAAAAAGAGCAGTTGTTTAGGCAATATTACCTTGTTGAATCAGAGTTACGTACCAAAGAAAACCGAAAAAGAGACGCGCTCCAGCGACTTGATGAAATCAAGGAGCGCATAGACCATGCCATGCAGAAAATGGAACGCCTAGAGAAAATCACAAAAACTATACAGATTATAGGCACAATACGTTATGCTTATCGTGGCATTCAACCGAAATTGCGCGGCGAATTTGTCAAAGTTTTGAGAAACTTTATACAACAAGTTCTCGACACTTTAATTGGAAATGAAGCACCCTTCTTGAACGTTGTAATAGATGAGACGTATACACCCTACGTTAAAAGTGAAAGCGGCGCTGACAGGGAAGTAGCTAACTTGTCTGGGGGAGAGCGCACTCTGCTAGCTTTCGCATACCGGCTAGGCTTGGGACAGTTGATCATGCAATCGCGTACAGGCCATGGGTTAGGCATATTGCTGCTGGATGAGCCTACAGAAAATTTGGGAGCTGAAGACTACAGCATCAATCACTTAGCTGAAGCCATATCCAAGTTTAAGGCGATTGAACAGATTATCGCGGTTACACACAGTGAGGTCTTTGCCGAAAAGGCTGAACACGTGGTGGTTTTGGAAAAAGAAGCAGGTATCAGCAAAGTTTCCATAGCAAAAGAGTATAGATAAAAAAAGGTTAGTTTCCTTCAACAGTGTTCTCTAAAACGCCTATACCTTCAATTTCTATACGTACCACGTCACCGTCTTTGAGCCAACGCTGTGGTTGCATAGCCATACCTACACCTGAGGGAGTACCTGTGGCAATTATGTCACAGGGTTCTAACGTCATGAATCGGCTTAAATGGTAAATTATCTGGTTAACATTGAATACCATGTCTTTGGTAATGCCGTTTTGGCGAAGTTCACCATTAACCCAAGTACGGATACGTATATTGTTTACGTCTGGGATTTCATCATGAGTGACTATGCAAGGACCAGTAGGCGCAAAAGTATCAAAGCTTTTACCCTTGGTCCACTGACCATCTTTAAACTGAAAATCACGCGCTGAAACATCATTCAGTATTGTATAACCAAAGATGTATTGTTCCGCCTCGTTAACAGATACGTTTTTGGCTGTTTTGCCAATTACGACGGCAAGTTCACCTTCGTAGTCAAGTTCCTTTACAAATGGAGGTTTAACAATTTTCTGACGCGGCCCAATTATTGTAGTGCGTGGTTTTATGAAAATAACAGGCTCTTTGGGAACTTTAATTTTGACTTCAGTGGCGTGGTCTAAGTAATTCCAGCCTAAGCCTATGATTTTAGGGGGAAAACGGATAGGTGCCAACAGCGAAACATCGCCAAGGGGGATAGAGGCAGCTTTGAAATAGCTAAGTGGGGCAGTGTTTAGTAACTTGCCTGTTTTATTCAAAGAATCTGCGGCAGCTATGAAGTCTGAAAACTCTTGGGGAAAATTGATCTTGGAAAGGTTAGCTAAAAGGGGCAAGCATAACACAGTTTGCTTTGTTAAAACGCCGTAGCTTTCTTCATTATTGTAAAGGTACCGGACAAGTTTCATGTCATCATCACACGCTAATCAAATGTTGTGTTTTGGTGTTTAAAAAAGAGGTTGTTAAAGTTGGGAAAGTTATGCTTCGTAAACTTTTCTTTCACTTATTATCAGCAGGTTTTCTTCTCCACCGATAACGCGATGAGTTTCTTTGAGGTCGCGCTGATGTAAAAACTTCTTGAGTAGAACACGTACGTACTTCTTGTTCACGCCAACGCCTTCGGTCTTTAGGGTCAGTATGCCTCCCTCGGTGGTTATATCTCCGGAAGTTTTTTCTTTAATGAAAGTTGCTAGTTGTGCTGAGTCGTCTTTGATTTTTGAAGCATCGATTTTTATTTCTATCATAAATTTCACCTCACATATTTTGTAAAATGTAACTTTGACCGGCACACGCCTTAGCCGACTGATATTTCCTCCTTCAAACTCCTATTTTCAGGATACGGAAATACCCGTGTGTGTTCAACAGGAAAAACCACAGTTACAGCTTCGCCGATGTTGAACCAGTTACCAGCCATAGTGGATTTAACAACTACGATTAGGGAGTCGTTTTCTAAACGAACTTCATAACGCATGTTTGGTCCTTCAAAAGTTATGCGTTCAACCGTTCCCTGAATGCCATTCTGAATTTTCTTAGAACCTCTCTCCAAAGTCAGCGTTTCAGGACGAACACTTAAAACTGCTTGTTTTCCCTCCTCGACTGCCCCGTTAGAAGCCTGAATTTTTAGACCCTCCCGAATTTCAACAACGACTTTACTTTTGCTGCCACCTGCAACGTAACCCTCTAAAAAGTTAGATTCTCCAATAAAGTGGGCTACAAATATGCTTTCAGGCTTCATGTAAAGCTCCTGTGGCGTACCCACCTGTAAAATTTTACCCTTTCTCATGACTGCTATTCGGTCGCTTATCGCCATAGCCTCAGATTGATCATGTGTCACATGGATACCTGTTAAATTGAGGTCTTTGGCCATCTTCCGGATTTCATAACGAATCTCATTGCGTACTTTCGCATCCAACTGCCCTAGCGCCTCATCTAAAAGCAACAGTTTCGCACCTGCCGCCAACGCACGCGCAACTGCAACACGCTGCATCATACCGCCGCTTAATTCGCTAGGGTAAGCATCCAGTCTCTCATGCAGTTTGACCATCTCTAAAACTTCATGTCCTATTGTTGTCGCTTCAGCCATATCAAAACCTTTGACCTTGGGACCATACGTTACATTGTCCCACGCTGTCATGTGTGGAAACAGTGCAAATGTCTGAAAGACAAAGCCTATGTCGCGGTCTTCAGGCGGTACATCATTAACAAGTCTGTCGCCGATGTAGATTTCGCCGCTGTCAGGTTCAATCAGACCTGCAACAAGACGTAACAGAGTTGTTTTTCCACAACCACTTGGACCTAGCAGAGAAAAGTATTCTTGATCACGAATTGTCAGGTTTATGTTGTCCAGCGCAATGATATTACCGAATTTTTTGGAAACGTTTACGATGCGAACTTCGGGCATGGCTTTTATTCTTCCTGAACGTTTGCATATTAGGTTATCATACTAATACTTTTCTTCGCGACCTATTACAAGACGCAAGGCTAACAGAATAATGAAGCTAAACAACACAAGAAAGCCAGAAGCTAAAGCAATGTCCAAACCTGACGCGGGAACAACCTTTTTTATCCAGTTAACTAAAAGCACAGGAGCAGTCTGCAACGTTGAAGTAACAGCAAGTGTAGCACCCGTTTCGCTAACGCTCCGAGTAAAAACCATAATGGCGCCTGAAAGCAGGGAATACTTGGTTAACGGAAAAATTATTGTTCGAAAAACCCCAAAAGGCTTAGCTCCTAAGGTTCTGGATGCTTCTTCTATGTCAGGATTTATGCGTTCTAAAGCCGCCGCCATTGATCTGACAAAGTATGGGTAAGTTATGGCTAAATGAGCAAATATAAGCAGCGCTAAATCAGGCAATGCAAAGCTGGTTTTCCAAAATATACCCAGAGAAACACCTAAAGCTATAGAAGGCACCACCAAAGGCACGTTAACTAGGAGGTCAAAAACTGAAGACATAAATTTACCCATCTTCTGGCGTGCAATAAGTATAGCAGTGGGCAAACCTAGTGCGATGTTAATTATTGTAACTACGGCACCTAAACCGTAGCTGAGTAGCAGGCTCTGCCAGTAACCTTGCCAGATTCCTGAACTGGTCATTGCATTCGGCAAAGAATCCGTGAATATAGCTTGGAAAGCAGGTAACGCAACAAACAAAGAGGGGCCAAGAATTAAAACAAAGAAAACAAAAAGTGCTACAATATTACGTGAAGTTTCAGCCTTTTTGTAGCTAAGTCGTCTTTCCATCAGAGGGTGAACACGTTTAAGGGGTAATTTTAATTTCGGCCCAACAAGACGAACCACGACAAAAACCAGAATGGAAAGAGCGATCAAAATAAAACTTGCAAAAACGATAGCCCCATCATAAAGCACAGGATTAGATACAGAAAACTCTGTTCGCATATTCTGAATGAAGACAGGACCATTCTCAAAGGCACCTGCAACAACCATAGTTGCGCCTGTTTCCGAGATAGAACGGGCAAAAGCCAAAATAAATGCAGAAACCATTGCTGGACGTAAAACTGGAAAGGTCACTGTACGCATTGCAGTAAAAGGCGCCGCCCCTAAAGTTCTGGAAGCGCGTTCAAACTCCATTTTATAGTCAAGAAGCGCCCCAACCAAAGTGCGAACCACCACAGGGAAAGAGAACGTAAAATGAAGTAGCATAACAAGTAACCAACCAGGAGAAACTAGAGAGTCACCAAAAATTGCAGAGATGCCATCTGGCTTACTCCAGAAAAGAAGCAAAGAATACCCCAGCGCCGTGGTAGGTATGATAAAAGGGATGTCAGCTAAAGTGTCTATAGCGCTTAACCAGCGGGATTTACCGCGAGCGATAAGCCACGCTGTTGGTATGCCTGCAAGAAGGTCAAAAAAGCCAACAATCAAAGCGATTACAAAACTGTTCTGGATAGCATTTAATGCACGACTTACAAGAGTTGGTTGCTCCAAAATGAACCGTATATTACCCCATTTAATTATGATGCCGGCAATTGGGGGAAAAAGGATTAGCACAAAAAATAGGGTTACAGCAGAGGCATAAACGGCATATTTTATGGCTGTTCGCGCGGACAACTTATCTAAAGTCTCTCGAATTTTGTTAGCCAAAGCTTTCAGCCTGAAACCTGACTTGCCCACTTCTCCACTTGTAAGGCTCAAGTCGGTTCTTTTTCTACATCTTTGCTGATAAGTTTTACGTACTGTAAAGTGTCAGTTTGCCCGTCGAGTCACTCTCATTGCTGACTAAGCTCATGACTCTAGCGCTCATCATCCAACTCATAAAATTGAGGACAATGAACTTAAGAATCTTTCAGTTGAAAAAACTAAAAAGAACAAACAGTCAACTCCTTGCTCAAAAATTTGATTCACATGTATCGAAATGGACTTTGACGTTCCCTCTACACTCAGGACGTGGCATATTCTCCTTGCTCCTCCAGCAAAAACAACACGTGTTTCATAGGAGGTGATCCGGCCGCAGGTTCCCCTACGGCCACCTTGTTACGACTTTTCCCCCCTCACGAAACTTAGATTCGACACAGCCAATAAAGACCATGCCTCACCCAAGAGTCGCTCGGGTGGAACGACGGGCGGTGTGTGCAAGGAGCAGGGACGTATTCACCGCGCGCTAGTGACACGCGATTACTAGGGATTCCATGTTCACGAGGGTGGGTTACAACCCTCGATCCCAACTACGGCAGGCTTTCGAGATTGCCTTCCCCTTTCGAGGTTGGAACTCATTGTACCTGCCATTGCAGCTCGCGTGTGGCCCAGGAGATTCGGGGCATACTGACCTGCCGTGGCCCGCTCCTTCCTCCACTTTATCAGTGGCGGTCTCCTCAGTGTGCCCAGCACAAGACTGGTAGCAACAGAGGACGCGGGTCTCGATCGTTGCCTGACTTAACAG
>JAOAIX010000029.1 GCA_026414485.1 Candidatus Bathyarchaeota archaeon | reverse complement strand
TTTCAATTCCCGTTACTTGGGATTTTCTCTTGCAACTAAAGATTTTCCAGCAGCCGACGCTTTACGCGTCGGTGTTCTTTCAATTCCCGTTACTTGGGATTTTCTCTTGCAACCTTGAGCAAGTTTGGCTAAGTAGTGAAGAAGAACGCAGCCTTTCAATTCCCGTTACTTGGGATTTTCTCTTGCAACTTACACACAAGCGATCCCAACAGAGCAGAAAATATCAAACTTTCAATTCCCGTTACTTGGGATTTTCTCTTGCAACGCACAACTGCGGAATCAGCGTCGCAAACAGGCTTGCACTTTCAATTCCCGTTACTTGGGATTTTCTCTTGCAACTATGCTGGCATGGTAAGCCTGGCATGTTGTGTTGATATGCCTTTCAATTCCCGTTACTTGGGATTTTCTCTTGCAACTTTGTTATATATCAATACAACGAATTAGTGAAAATCTACTTTCAATTCCCGTTACTTGGGATTTTCTCTTGCAACTTTTCAACGTGGGCGTGAAGTGTTACGGTTGAAGCGCACTTTCAATTCCCGTTACTTGTGATTTTCTCTTGCGACATA
>JAOAIX010000028.1 GCA_026414485.1 Candidatus Bathyarchaeota archaeon | reverse complement strand
CTTTTGATTTTTAAGCGCGTAGTACAGTCTATACCTCCTTATAATGGAGAAAATAGCGTTTGGGTTGGTGCCTAACTTATGTTTGTTGGTGGTGCAGCGGGCAGGATTTGAACCTGCGAACCCCTACGGGAAAGGATTTCCCATGCTGGCGCCTATGGTCAAAGCGCAGATCTTGAGTCCTTCACCTTTGACCTGGCTTGGTTACCGCTGCACACCAACTAAAAATTCAATGACTTTCTTATTAATTATTTCCCGCCTTAGCCCTTAAGCTATTCTCTGTATTTTTTTATGTAGACTATTGCGCCAGCCACGCCTAGGCCGCCGCCAAGGCCTCCGCCAATATAAAGCCCATAAATGGATAGAAAGGATGGTTCTTCCACTGTTACTAATACGGTTACGCTTTCGCATTCGTAAAGTGTGGTGTTTCCGGCGAAGGAGGCTTGAACCAGCCATGTTCCAGTGGTTGATGGTTGATAGCTTATAGTGAATGTTCCGTTCTCTAGCGCTTTGCCCTGAACTTTCTCTGTGGCGTTTATGGACATGAAGGTGATCGTTACAGGTGCTCCTGCAGCTTCGGCGGATAACGTGCCAATCGCTGTTATAT
>JAOAIX010000027.1 GCA_026414485.1 Candidatus Bathyarchaeota archaeon | reverse complement strand
ACCATGTATCCTCCACTGAAAGATAGAATACAAAATTTATCGCTACTCCCAATAGATCGCATCAGCAAATACAACTTACAAGATAAAGTATGAAAACATTTGTCTATAAAAATCTTGGAATTATCTATGCATGCCAACCTCATTTTCCCTCACAAGTAACAGGGAGCTTCAAACTTTGGTTGAAGAACAAATGATATAAAAACTAATATATAGTCTGTTCGGTTTGCAAACTTCAATTTGCACTTCATGCGCTTGATACTGATTTTACTAATATACCCATAAAAATGTCGGACTGTAAGCTCGCCTAAAAACATTTTTTTATTAAAACAACGATTGCTGTGTGGTGCCGGGGACGGGATTCGAGCCCGCGACCTCTGGGTTAGGGCGTCTGGTCCCTTTTCTCTCCAGATTATGAGTCTGGCGCCCATTCCAGGCTAGGCTACCCCGGCTATTTTTATGCGTTTCATTCAAGGCTCCGTGCATCTTAGTACAATCGTTGTTTATTTATGTTTTCGAGGAAATTTCGCTTATGTTTAACCGAAATTAATTTTTCTTCAACAGTAAAAGGCAATTAAACAATGTGTAATCTATGTGTTCATGCCAAAACAAGTTACATTAATTTATATATACACCATAGGTTATCAAATAGAG
>JAOAIX010000026.1 GCA_026414485.1 Candidatus Bathyarchaeota archaeon | reverse complement strand
GACAACAACCCAGCCAGATGTCTTTTTCGGGGTAGACGTCGGCTACGGTAACTACGAAGACGCAATAAAAAACATAGATGCCGTAAGTGACTTCGTAAACTTGGTAATTTTAGGTTCACTTGAAGTAACCACATCAACAGAGAATTTGACAAAAATTTGTGATTACCTCTACCAGAAGGGACTCTACTTCATTATTTACGTGGGTTTCGCAGAAGAGGAGTATTTGCCGCCTCGCGGTCCAACCTCAGAATTCTTCAACCGCACCGCGGGATTACCTCAGCGGCTACGACGTAGTTTTTACAGAATTTGTTGGAAACCAGAGTAGACAGCTAGCCGTAGCCCTCTGCAGGGGAGCGGCAAAAACCCAAAACAAAGAATGGGGCGCCATAATAACTTGGAAGTACACTCAAGCACCATACCTTGGCAACGCCTCAGAACTGTACAACGACATGCTCTTAGCCTACGAAAACGGCGCCAAATACATAGTCGTATTTAATTCACCCGACAACCAAACCGCCACCACTGAATACGGCACCCTCAAAGCGGAACACTTTGAAGCTATGCGGCAATTTTGGGATTACACCCAACAGAATCCGCGAAAAGAACCTTACAGGGCAAACCAAGCCTACGTGTTGCCTAAAGATTATGGGTTTGGCTTTCGCAGTTCAGACGACAAAATTTGGGGAGTGTGGGAAG
>JAOAIX010000025.1 GCA_026414485.1 Candidatus Bathyarchaeota archaeon | reverse complement strand
TAAGAAGGCCTTTGTAAGTTTTGTCCCGGCTGATCTTGTCATGGCTATGGCTGAGCGTGAGGTTTTGACTAGTGCTGACGAGGTGCAGAAGCTTGTGCAGAAGCGTGGTTTGCCTTTGCGGTTTAGTGGCATTCGCGAGGTGCATGGCACTTTTATGACGCGGTACCTTAAGCCTTCGGAGATTGATTTTCTGCATGGTAGGGTTAGCTCAAGCGTTTTTATGAAGCACTATTTTAATCCGGCGTTGATTGGGGATTTGCGGGAGCGCGTGTTCAAGGGCGTAAGCGAGATTCTGGAGAAGGTGAAGGTGCGTGAAGCGTAAGGTATCACCACGCTTCATGAGTATGATTCAGAGCAGCGTATGGGTTTTAACAATACACCGAACCTTTTTCATACTCATTTTTTTATCTTGAAAATATACAAAAAATAAATTGCAAAGAAAACACATAATATCACTGCAATCAAAATTTCCACGCCATACGACTTGCTTTCTGTATCTATAGGTTTCGGCGTTGAATTAATAACTTGCTGTGACACATTCCAGGTTGGCGAGACTCTTGATATTTCTCCGTTTTCCGGATTGATGTTGTACAAGGCGTAGATTGCTTCTGACGAGTTACTCCAATCCCACAACTTATAAACTGCCGTAATGTGCTGATTTCTCATCAAGTTATCCGCTACAAACTGGAAATCTTGAGGATACCAACATAGCAC
>JAOAIX010000024.1:418-716 GCA_026414485.1 Candidatus Bathyarchaeota archaeon | reverse complement strand
GCAGTAGAATCTCCCTAGGCGTGACTAGTAACTGGAAGCACTAACAATAGGTGACAAAATTACAGCTTTGCCAAAAGGCAGTAGGCAGATAGACTCTTAAATAGGCTACTCTGAAATAGTCCATTTAAAGTAAGGAACTCCAAGCTCACATCAAGAGGCACACTATCATCGAAAAAAGGAGAAATTGAAAAATTAAGTGAAAGATGTTGAAATCAAATTGAAAGAACTTAAGACGTCAAATCATTAACGATTGAAACGAAAATTGATGAAAACAGGTTAATTGATTGCGGCATAGAAA
>JAOAIX010000024.1:0-408 GCA_026414485.1 Candidatus Bathyarchaeota archaeon | reverse complement strand
AACCCGTGTCACTGGCTCGAGAGGCCAGTATACTTGACCGGACTATACTACCGGAGCCCGTCATATTTCCAAAGGAAATTGGCAATTAAAGTTTTCGGATTTTGGGCAAATATATTTTGAAAGTAGATTGTTTCAGCGATGGTTTACTTTCAGATTAGTGTTTGAGTCTTGTCGAAATCATCGTGCCGAGGAGGGCTATGATAGAGCCAAGAACGTAGACAAAGTACGGCGAGAGCTCCATCAGTGCCCCGCCCACCGAGACGCTTAAGATTCCGCTGAGCATCCCAAGCGAAAGCAGAAGTCCGTAGGATGTGCCAACGATTTTGGTAGACGTAACTTCCCGCATGAGGAGGTAGAGAGCAGGGTATATCCCCAAGAGGACTACGCCTGTCAGGAACACGATTATTG
>JAOAIX010000023.1 GCA_026414485.1 Candidatus Bathyarchaeota archaeon | reverse complement strand
AAAGTGATTAGCCCCTACACATTATAGTGACTGGAGCCTCGGGCGGGATTTGGACCCGCGACCATTACCTTACCAAGTCAACTTTCTGGTATAACTTTCAGTGGAACTTCTGAGGATTGGGATGGTTTTCGTTTGTGGATTAGTCAGCAGGGTTATGGCAAAACGTACAGTACTAATCTTTACAATTATGCTCAGCGTTTTAGTGATTGTTTGTTTAGGCGGGATCTTTCAAGGGTTAGGGATCTTAGTGAGAGTGTGCGTCCTAATGTTTTGAAGGCGCTTAGTGCTTTGGCCAAGTTTACTGGGCAGTATGAAGATTGGAAGGTGCTTCTGAAGAATTATGGTTTAAGCTGGATTGGTAGAAGTACAGACGACATTATTATTGATCGCTTAACTAAAACGCATGATCCAAATGAGGTTTGGGACTGGATTAGGCAGGTGAAGGAGGCACGTCCTGAACTTAGTGTTTTCATGGATTTTTTGGCGGTTACTGGTTTGAGGTTTATGGAGTGTCATGACAGTTATAACCTTATAATTAAGTTGCATGGAGAAGGCAAACTTGGCAGTTACTTTAATGCTGAGAGGGAAGCGCTTGAGCATTTCCGTTTTAAGGAAGTGTTCTTGAGGAATACTAAGAAGGCGTTTGTCAGTTTTGTTCCCTCTGGCTTAGTTGAGGATATGTGTGTAAGGGATCCTTTGCCTGAAGGTGAGTATGTTAAGAAGCTTGTTCAGCGTAGGCGGTTGCCTTTGCGGTTTGGTGATGTCCGTGAGGCGCATGGTACTTTGATGACTAAGTACTTGAAGGAAAGTGAAATTAATTTTCTGCATGGTAGGGTTAGCTCAAGCGTTTTTATGCAACACTACTTTAACCCTTCATTGATAGGCGACTTGAAAGAGAGAACTTTCAAAGGTGTAGTTGAAATTTTAGAGAAGACTAAAAATGGAAAAACTATTACCTGCTAAAGCTACAAAGACGATGCAGATATGCGTACAATAGAAATTTTCACTAGAGTAAAAACTTCTCTCTGTGTGTCAACTGTCTTCAATAGACCATAATTTACTTTTGTTTATTTTTTAGCTATATTAATGGCAGCGTTTATGTCTCTATTGAAACCTTTAGGGTAACATTTTTCACAGTAAAAGGTCCGCTTCACAGCTTTCCCAATTTTTCCACAGCGGCTACACGTCTGGCTTGTATAAGCAGGGTCAACCTTCACCACATTCAAAGATTTATTCTCTAAAATCTCAAGAAATTTCCTGTAGAAAAACTTAGAGTATGCCCCCTTCCCTTTATTTAACCCCGCCAAGTCTTCAAGCTTAAAAACCGCGTCGTACCCCTCAGTTAACTCAAGAAGCCTCTTCACAACTAAACCTAACTGATTAGTAACCACCTGCTTCACTTTTCTTTTACCTAAACCCTGATTCTTTCTTATCAACACAGGAATCTCTGCCCACTCCTGCATAAGCAAAGG
>JAOAIX010000022.1 GCA_026414485.1 Candidatus Bathyarchaeota archaeon | reverse complement strand
GCTCAAATTCATGATAAAATCTTGTCTTATCGAATTCTTCTTGATTGTTGATTTCTAAAGCTGTTTGAACTTGATGAATCGAATTCTTAAGTCGTTTAATTGCATTCTCAGAATTTTGAAGTAGTTCAAGAGAAAAATTCAATGGTGCCGAGTATATGGATTGGGCATACAACAATCGTAGAGCTTCTGCGGAAAATTTTCCTAAAATTTCTCGAGCAGTAAAAAAATTACCTAAGGACTTTGACATTTTTTGATTATCAATGTTAAGGAAACCAAAATGTATCCAATATCTCGCAAAAGGTTTTCCAGTCGCAGCTTCACTTTGAGCAATTTCATTCTCATGATGTGGGAAAATTAAATCATTCCCACCCGCATGAATATCAAAAGTTTCGCCAAGATTTTTCATAGACATTACTGAACATTCAATATGCCAACCTGGACGACCTTTACCCCAAGGACTTTCCCAATATGGCTCACCAGGTTTAGCAGCTTTCCACAATGCAAAGTCAGCTGGATTTTTCTTTTGCTCATTCACATCCACTCTTGCACCTGCAATCAAATCTTCCAATTTTTTACCAGAAAGTTTTCCATATTCTGGAAATTTAGTTACATCATAAAAAACATCACCATCAACTTGATAGGCAATCCCCTTTTCCAATAACTTTTCTATTAATTCAATAATATTATTAATGTTCTCAGTTGCTCGTGGATAAACATCAGCTGGTTTGATTTTCAATTTTTCGATGTCTTCAAAAAAAGCTTGTGAATATTTTTGAGCTATTTCCGATGCAGTTACACCTTCTTGAATTGCTTTATTAATAATTTTATCGTCAATGTCAGTAAGGTTCATCACAAATTTTACCTCAAAACCTTTGTATAAAAAGTATCTTCTGATGATATCAATCATTACAAAAGAACGAGCATTACCAATGTGGAAATAATCGTAAACAGTTGGGCCACACATGTAGATTTTAACTTTGCCATCTTCAATAGGAATGAAATCTTCAATTCTTTTGGTAAGTGTGTTGTAAAATTTAATTGCCATAACTCTCTTATTTTTTACTTAAAATAGTTAATAACAATTTTAATTGAAAGTAAATTGAACGATTACTTGAAATCTTAAATCTAATTTTAAGTATTTAAAAATTTAATAAATCATGAAGCAGGTTTATGAGAAAGTTGAATTAAAACAATTCCACAAATAATCAAAACAATACCCATAAATATTTTAAAATTCATTTCTTGTGTTCCTTTCAGAATTCCCAAAAGTGTTCCAGCAATTGGTGACATAGCGAAAGCAATTGCAAGAGTTACACCAAGATTTTCACTCTTTGACAAGGCAGCATAAAAACTCCACATTCCTAAACTACCAGCTATTATTCCACCACCAATAATAATCATCAACCATGCGTTTATATTAGAAGGATTTTGAATCATTTTCCAAGATGATATTGAAATTAACCCAAGCACTACAAGCGCAACAAAAGTTCTGATTGTAATTCCAGCAATTGGTGGAATTCCCATAAGTCTTAAAC
>JAOAIX010000021.1 GCA_026414485.1 Candidatus Bathyarchaeota archaeon | reverse complement strand
GGTGCCGGGGGCGGGATTCGAGCCCGCGACCTCTGGACACATGGGCGTTGGCCACCATTGTTCTCCAGATTATGAGTACAATTTGGGACCTATCGGGCTTACCCGAAACCCTCAGGACCAAGAGATCGACTATAAGGGCTTGCGTGAGGAGTTCGTTGCTTGGCTTAGGAGTAAGGGGCTTAACAAGTATTATGCAAAGGGCATAGTCAGCAGCTTGGACAAGCACATCGGCGAGAAGCGGATTAAAGAGAGCATGGACATCGTTAACGTCTTTGCTAATGTTGAGCGTGGAAGGCACGAGTTGATTCCAGCTTTGCACGCGTTGCTCAACTTTGCCAAGCTTAAGGGCTTTGACAGAAGTCGGATTGAGATGTTGAAGGAGGCTATTCCGAAACGGGAGATTGGTGTTGACTTGAAGATTCCGAGCGAAGATGACATAATCAGTTCTTTGCGTATAGTAGACAAGGTGGATTTGCTTAAGCATAAGGTAGCTTTTAACTTGGCTTTAGACAGCGGTTTGCGACTGACTGAAACGGTGAAGTTGATTGAGGGTTTCAGGGCTGACGCAGTTGAGAAGGCAGAGGGGTTTTATGTTGCTTGCGCGGGAATGTTCAGAAAATCCAAAGTAGCCTACTATGGCTTTTTCACAGAATATACAATGCGATTGCTTGCGCAACTTTCTGAGGAAGAGAAGAAGTGTTTGACGGATAAGAATGCCGCGAAATACGTGCAGAATCTTCCAGGCGTGGTTTGCTGCAAATACCTGCGGAAGTTTGCGTTTGACAAGATGATAGAGCTGGGGGTTCCAGAAAGCGCACCCGACTTTATTGAGGGACGGACGCCCAAAACGATAGGCGCCAAACACTACATGATATTACTAAGACAAGCCAAACAATACTACCCAAGATATGTAGAGTACATTGGACAGCTGAGACAGAAAGCCATAAACTGATCATTCGCACCTTAATCCCTCTTTCCGCCCACTCGATATAACATGGAAAGGACTAAATGTGAACTTGCTAATTTAGAAATAGTGATGCTCATGAGTAATGCACTGGATAATCTATTCGGAAATCTGAATGCTTGCTATTTTCTTAGTAAACAAAAGCTACTTTTTGACCTCTTCTATCCAGAATTGGAAAAGGCAGCAAATAACTACTTCCAGCCAACCCAAAGTCATGCTGACCAAGATGCATTTTTCAACAGATTTACTCCTATATGGGTGGATCTTATTCAAAAGTGCAGATACTTCGAGGCGATGAATGTTTGGAATGTCGCCTTGAAATTAGCTTTTCAATGGGAACAGAAGAATCATCCTAACACCATCCATAAAGGAACCCCGTACTACTTTTTAGGAGTAACTGCCATTCTCAACAATGAACTTGAAAAAGGCTTTCTTCTCATGCATCAAGCATTAGAAGAAGACAAAAGAACATTGAAAACTCAGATTCCACCTACCCCCGCATACTATTTCGTAACATTGGACTATGTAAATCAAAAACAGTTCTTCAGACTGAAAGTTGAAGAGATTTCGAACTATCTGTCAGAAAGAATTGACAGATATGCGAACTCCAGAAGTGGCACTCTGGCTATTGACCAATTCAAAACTAAGTTCTTAGAATGCACAGCCCTAAGTGAAGAGGTCTTTCTTTTCGTTTTTCTTCTATTCAAACTAAAGTTAATTCTTGAAACAAACGATCGATTAAAACAAAACGTATTCAGCTCTCTAATCCATGCAAGGCTCCTATTTGACATTTGTTTGGTTCTGGAAAAGGCAATAGAACACAAAAACCATAAGTCAAAACATGGTTCAAAACTGTCTTTCTCTAATGAGATGAAATTTCTTTCACAAAAAGCCTCATTGTCCATAGATTGTTTTGTCATAAAAAAACTCAACTTTGATTTCAGAGCAGACTTTGCCAAAACTATCAATGACATGCTCGGGTCGAAATATTCTTTGGAATTGTCAGATATCAAGATTGATTTGGCAATCGCCTATGGCATAAGGAATTTTGTGGCTCATCGAGTTGAAGATCAACCAGTTCTCTACAAGAATTTTGATGAACTGTCCCAGCGGTTGCTTAATGCTTTGTTCTTTGCAGTTGAGAAGCTGTACTAAGAATGTCTGAGGTCTATCAAGTGCTGATTCATCCAGAATAGGTAAACTTTAGTCTGCATTAAGAAGGCAGATTTTGATTAGATGCGCAAGCCTTTCGAGGCTGGCTTTTCTTATTTCTTTTGTGTAGGCCTCTCTTTTTCCGAATAACTGGTGAGGAAAGAAGTATTTCA
>JAOAIX010000020.1 GCA_026414485.1 Candidatus Bathyarchaeota archaeon | reverse complement strand
CTCCTTTAGAGCGATTCTAAATATGTAGTCTCGATTATTATTAAAATGTAAAACAGTTTATAAAGATAATCGAAAAAAGGGGTTTTGATGGCCGGTTTGGAATGTACTATCTTTCGGACATCGAACAGAAACAGTTGTTATATCAGCTTTTGCCGACTGCAAGAGAGGTAGGTGTAAGTAGAGAACTAAGAGGTTGGAATTGGCATCAGCCGCCTCTGAAGCCGTATTTTGATGCTGTCAGGTTGCCTATGTATCAGGTTAGTTCAAAGTATTGTCCAACAAACCGCGATGTTTACCTTCGCAGTGTAGAGAAGAAAATTTGTGCACCTAACGCCCGTATGGCTTTAGGTAAACTGTTTCACGGTGTAGTCAGCGATTGTTTGCAAAGTTTTCGGCACCGTCAAAAATTGAGTTTTGAGGCATGGTGGCAGAAGGTCAGGTGGCAGGAAATTGCTGAAAAGCCTGAGAACGTGATGGAGAAGTGTAGGCAGGTTTGGGAGTTTACCCAGAAACTGTGTGAGGCACAGTTTGTGGAGCTTTCTTGTGCTCAGCCGTATGCGTCAGAGATGGATTTGTTGGCTACTGCTGTTCCGTTTTTAATTGAGCATAAGATTTCTGGGGAGCTACTGGGTTTGAGTGACGTCTTGAGTGTGGATTGTTTTGATTATTTACGGTCGATAATGTTTGATTTGAAGGTTACCAGTTTAAAAGAGGATTGGCATCGGCTTTATGCTGTAGGATACGCGCTTGTTTTTGAGAGCATCCACGAGGTTCCTGTGGATGTCTGCTGCACCGTTTATTTGAATGTGGACAATGGAAAAATCAGCGTCCAGAAAGACTTGTTTTTTGCTAATGATGAGTTGCGGCAGTGGTGGCTGGAAGAGCGAGATAAAAAACTCGAAATTGTCGCAGAGCGAAAGGATCCTGGGAAACCTGAGCATTCTCAGTGCAAAGACTACTGTCAATACTTCAATGTTTGTTACGGTTAGGTGGGCTGCATTTGTGAATGTGTTTTTGGATGATTTTGGCATCTTTTTTGGCAGGAAAAGGAACCGCTTCAGCGTCAAAAAGGGTGGCGAAGTGAAAGAGTTGCTTGCTAATGATGTTGAGTCAATAGTTTGCTGTTCTTCTGGCGTAGCTTTTTCTGCGAGTGCATTGGAGCTTGCTACAGAAAACAACATACAGGTGGTTTTTGCTAAGTACCGCGGCTGGCCTTATGCGGTTCTGATGCCTGCTTCTTTGACTGGGTCGGTTAGAGCTCGGCGGGAGCAGTTTTTGGCGTATAATGATGAGCGGGGTGTGGTTCTTGCCAAGAAGTTTATTGCGGGTAAGCTTGTGAATCAGGCAAATTTTTTGAAGCTCCTGGCAAAGAACAGGCGGCAAAGTGAACCGAAACTGGCTGAGAAGATGTATGAGGCAAGCAAGCTAATTGATCAGGCAAACGATCGAATTGGAAAAATTCAAGGCAAAAACATAGATGAGAAGCGTTTGGACCTTATGAATTTGGAGGCAGAAGCTGCCCGCTACTACTGGGATTGCATACGGGAGATTTTGCCTGTGGAGTTAGGTTTCACCGGGCGGATAACAAGGGGCGCCACTGATCCGTTTAATGCAATGTTGAATTTTGGTTACCAGACTGTGTTGTTTCCTGAGGTTTGGAAGGCTGTAAGTTATGCGGGGCTGGATTTCTATGCGGGGTATCTGCATGCTGACCGGTCGGGGAAGCCTTCTTTGGTTTTGGATCTTATGGAGGAATTCCGTCAGCAACTTGTAGACAGAACGCTCATTGGGCTAATTACGAAGAATGTGATAAAGCCAAACGAGATTATTGCTGCTGAGTCGGTTGAGGAGGGGCGGGTTTTGAGGAAAGAAGTTGTTAAGGTTTTGTTGGATAGTTTGCAGGAGCGACTAGACAGTGAGGTGATGTTTAACGGTCAGAAGGGCTCTTTAAAGAGTTTCATTCATCTTCAGCCTCGCTGCGTTGCACGTTTCTTGTTGAGGGAAGCAGATTATGTGCCGTTTTGTTTAGGGTGGTGAAGGCAGTGCGTTATGTGGTGATTTATGATGTTTCTGACGATAACGTGCGCAGTCAAGTTGCTGAGACTTTGAAGGATTATGGGTTACAGCGCATTCAGTACAGTGGTTTTATGGGGGATCTTAGGCGTGATCAACTCAGCAGTCTTCTTGTTGACTTGAAGAATTTAATTGGAGATTTGGTTGAGAACGTGCAGTTGTTTCCGATGTGTGACAGTTGCCTTAGGGGGAAGAAGGAGGTGGGAAAGCCAAAGAAGTACGAGTTCAAAGAAAGGAATGAGAAATTTGTGTATTTCTAGCTTATTTGTTGTGTTACGTTAGGAGTAAGAGAATAACGTAAAATTTGATGTGTAGTGATTACAAATGGTTGGGTGCCTAGAAAAACTAGCCTTGTAAGCCTGCTTCATTGTAGTTAGTTTGCCCACGGAATTAGTGGAGAGACTCAAGGATCAAAGAAAACAAGGTTGTGGAGATTACAGTTAAGAAATGCCGCAAAGATGATTGTGGCGCCTTAAAGGACATGGTATAATTCACTGTTGATAACCAGTTGAAGAATCGTTAGTATGTTGCTGAGCATGGTTTTAGGTGAAGTATCTTGTAGGCATCATATTCTGAGGTGAATTGAGGAATAGTTCAGGTGAGTAATACAGAAGTTACACGTGTGCTTTAACTGTTAGCGAAGGGGAATTAAGGTCACACGTGAAGGAAAAAGATATTGAAGTAGCTCATGCAGTGTTTTTTGAGTAATTCACCTAGGTTGCCGATGGCGATGAAAAGCCCTCAGAAGAGGTAGAGCTTTTGCATTGTGAAACGCTGAAGAGTACGAATGAGTTTTTAGGTTGGTAGAGGCGTTACGTATTGGCGATGGCACAACGGTTCAAGGTGAAGTTAATGGGTGGAGCCTATTTTGGGGGGGTTAAATAAGAGGGTAGTTTGTGTATGAGCAAAAATAAAGACGATTGGTTGAAACGGCAACAGCGGCTACACGTGTCGGATGTCGCCGAGGACTTCGTTTCG